>NZ_CP077087.1:2007954-2324772 GCF_014268495.2 Pseudomonas monsensis
GTGACCGGCTGATGCTGGTGCAGGTCGGCAACGAACAGATTCTGCTCGGCCTGAGCCCCGGCACCATCACCGCGCTGCACGTGCTCAAGGAGCCGGTGCCGGTGCCGGCGACCAGCGAGAAAGCCACTCCGGAGTTTGCCCAGCATCTGTTGAAGATGCTCGGCAAGGATCAGAAGGATAAGAAGTAATGGGTGCGCTACGCATCGTCTTGACGCTGGCCCTGTTGCTGGCCGCGCCGCTGGCGTTCGCCGCCGATCCGTTGTCGATCCCGGCGATCACGCTGGGCACCAACGCCGACGGCGCGCAGGAGTATTCGGTCAGCCTGCAGATCCTGCTGATCATGACCGCGCTGAGCTTCATTCCGGCGTTCGTCATGCTGATGACCAGTTTCACCCGGATCATCATTGTCTTCTCGATCCTGCGTCAGGCCCTTGGCCTGCAACAGACGCCGTCGAACCAGATCCTCACCGGCATGGCGCTGTTTCTGACGCTGTTCATCATGGCCCCGGTGTTCGATCGGGTGAACAACGATGCGCTGCAGCCGTACCTGGCGGAAAAACTCACCGCGCAACAGGCAGTGGAAAAGGCCCAGGTGCCGATCAAGGACTTCATGCTCGCCCAGACCCGCAGCAGCGATCTGGAGCTGTTCATGCGCTTGTCCAAGCGCACGGATATCGCCACGCCGGATCAGGCGCCGCTGACTATTCTGGTGCCGGCCTTCGTCACTTCGGAGCTTAAAACCGCGTTCCAGATCGGCTTCATGATCTTCATTCCGTTCCTGATCATCGACCTGGTCGTGGCCAGTGTGCTGATGGCGATGGGGATGATGATGCTCTCGCCGCTGATCATTTCCCTGCCGTTCAAGATCATGCTGTTTGTCCTGGTGGATGGTTGGGCGCTGATTATCGGCACCCTGGCGAGCAGCTTCGGCGGTGTCTCGCCATGACCCCTGAAGTTGCGGTCGACATTTTCCGCGAAGCATTGTGGCTGACCACGCTGATGGTCGCGGTGCTGGTGATTCCGAGCCTGTTGGTCGGCCTGTTGGTGGCAATGTTCCAGGCCGCCACGCAAATCAACGAACAGACCCTGAGTTTCCTGCCGCGACTGCTGGTGATGCTGGTAACGCTGATCGTCGCCGGCCCGTGGCTGGTGCAGACTTTCATGGAATACATCATCCAGCTGTACCACAACATCCCGATGGTCATTGGCTAAGCCATGCAATCGTTGCTTCAGCTGACCGACACCCAGATCAGTACCTGGGTGGCGACATTCATGTTGCCGCTGTTTCGCGTCGGCGCGGTGCTGATGGTCATGCCGGTGTTCGGTACGACCCTGGTGCCGAAGCGCATTCGGCTGTACTTCGCCCTGGCAATTACTGTGGTGATCGCGCCCAACCTGCCGCCGATGCCGGCGGTCAATGCGCTGGACCTGAGCGGCTTGCTGCTGATTGCCGAGCAGATTCTGATCGGCGCGATTCTCGGCTTTTCCCTGCAACTGTTTTTCCAGGCCTTTGTGGTGGCCGGGCAGATTGTCGCGATCCAGATGGGCATGGGATTCGCCTCGATGGTCGACCCCACCAACGGCGTGTCGGTGGCGGTGATCGGGCAGTTCTTCACCATGCTGGTGACCTTGCTGTTCCTGTCGATGAACGGCCACCTGGTGGTGTTCGAAGTCCTCACCGAGAGTTTCACCACGCTGCCGGTCGGCAGCGGTCTGATGACCGCACATTACTGGGAGCTGGCCGGCAAACTCGGCTGGGTCCTGGGTGCGGCACTGTTGCTGGTCTTGCCGGCGATCACGGCGCTGCTGGTGGTCAACATCGCCTTTGGCGTCATGACCCGCGCGGCGCCGCAACTGAACATCTTCTCCATCGGTTTCCCGCTGACCCTGGTGCTCGGCCTGTTCATCGTCTGGGTCGGTCTGGCGGACATTCTCAACCAGTATCAACCGCTGGCCGCCGAGGCTCTGCAGTTTTTACGCGAACTGTCACAGGCGCGCTGAGTCATGGCTGAGAGCGAAAGCGGTCAGGACAAAACAGAAGACCCCACGGAGAAACGCAAAAAGGATTCCCGTGAAAAGGGTGAGGTTGCGCGCTCCAAAGAGCTCAACACCCTCGCGGTGATGCTGGCCGGCGCCGGTGGCCTGCTGATTTTCGGCGGCATGCTCGCGCAGGATCTGATGGAGCTGATGCGCATGAACTTCTCGCTGTCGCGGGAAGTGATCATGGATCAACGCTCGATGGGCACCTTTCTCCTGCATTCAGGGAAGATCGCCCTGGTGGCGATTCAGCCGATCATGATCACCTTGCTGCTCGCTGCACTGCTGGGGCCGATCGCCCTCGGTGGCTGGCTGTTTGCCGCCGGTTCCATGGCGCCCAAGTTCAGCCGGATGAACCCCGGCGCCGGTCTCAAGCGCATGTTTTCGATGAAGGCGATTGTCGAGCTGCTCAAGGCGCTGGCGAAGTTTTTCATCGTGCTGGCGGTGGCGCTCGTGGTGTTGTCGTCGGACGTCGACGACCTGCTGCGCATTGCCCATGAGCCGCTGGACCAGGCGATCATTCACAGCGTCTTGCTGGTCGGCTGGAGCACATTGTGGATGGCCTGCGGGTTGATCCTGATCGCGGCGGTGGACGTGCCGGTGCAGATCTGGGAGAGCATGAAAAAGCTCAAGATGACCAAGCAGGAAGTGCGCGACGAGCACAAGGATCAGGAAGGCCGGCCCGAGGTCAAGCAGCGGATCCGTCAGGTGCAGCGCGAGATGTCCCAGCGGCGGATGATGGCGGCGATTCCCGATGCCGACGTGGTCATCACCAACCCGACCCACTACGCTGTGGCGCTCAAGTACGACTCGGAGAAGGGCGGGGCACCGGTGCTGCTGGCCAAGGGCAGCGACTTCCTCGCACTGAAAATCCGCGAAATCGCCGTGGCCAACAACGTCATGCTCCTCGAATCGCCGGCCCTGGCGCGTTCGATCTACTACTCCACCGAGCTGGAGCAGGAAATCCCCGGCGGGCTGTATCTGGCTGTCGCTCAGGTGTTGGCCTACGTCTACCAGATCCGCCAGCACCGTGCGGGCAAGGGCAAGCGCCCGGACCCGCTCAAGGACGATTTGCCGATTCCGCCGGATCTGCGGCGTGATTCCTGACTCTGCCGTGATGAAACAAAAAAACCGCCGTCCCGATTGAACCGGGCGGCGGTTTTTTTATGCCTGAAGACTTGTGCTGGCTGTGAGGCCGTCATCGCGGGCAAGCCTGCTCCCACAGGAGGCGGTGTTGCTCACAAACCTGTATTTACACGCAGAACCTGTGGGCTTGCCCGCGATGGCGTCAGCGGCCACAACGCCTTGCTCAGTCCTTGTCACAGATCCCTGCTATTGAGGCAATTGCAGATTATCCAGTGCCCGGTTCACCGCCAGCTCGCTCAGCATGATCAGTTGCGCAATGGTGAAGCTCCTTGGTAAATGGAGCTGCTGCCTATTGCTACCAAACATTAGGGTGGCGGCTGAACGCAGGTTGGTAGACCGGGCACCAAGGAAAACCCAGCGCGCCATAACAAGTCGGTCGACGAAAAAACATCGACAGAATGCAATTGCCGGCGCTGTGCGCCTCGGTTAACTCGGACTATCAAACCCGATCACTGTTTCTCAGTGACAGGGAAACGATATAGCCCGCTTCAGAGCTGCACAAGCCGGCGGATTTGGCGTAGCTGTAGGCAAAGGTGCAAGTCTGCGTGGCTTTACGGACACAGATTTAAACGCTATTAAACGATTATTGTGAATTGAGCTTAAACGAAAAAACCGCGCTCTCTTTTTACAGGAGTGCGGTTTTTAAGGTTGGGACTGGTAAATAAATGCGTCCCGAATGGTACTTCCCAGTCACCGCTTTGTGTTCAGAACCGATGTCAATTCCTACTATGCCTCCATTTCGCATCAGCGACTGATGGCTGATCTGGCACTGCAGGTGCAGGATCCATGCCTTCTCGACGTGGTCGCGCAATGCCTCACGCGCACTGCCGAGCGCGGTGGCGTATTTTGGGATCACACGCGAGGCATTCCCTTGGCGTGCTCACTCAGTCCTCTGCGGGCGGTTTCTACTTATCCCGTTTGGATGTGGCCTTGATGCGGCCAGACGTGTTTTATTTACGCTATATGGATGACGTGCTGGTATTGGCACCGACACGCAATAAACTGCGTCAGGCTGTGCGTGTGGTCAATGACCTGTTTGAAGAGTTTGATCTACAAAAGCATCCCGACAAAACCTATGTCGGACGTATTGAACGGGGCTTCACTTTCCTGGGAAAGCGTTACCCCCGTCCAATAGCCACTTGTGTTAGTTTCTGTTCATCGAAAGAACGCCAGCTATAGGAGCAAACCTCACCCGCGTCCTCGGACGTGGATGAGGTGGATTAACGTTTTTTCGTATTAACCTATTGGCTATTTATGGGGTGATGGCTCGGCGATTATGGTACTAAACATACGAGTAAGGTGGTGCTGATGTAGTTGTCGGGCGTTGGATTGGTTATTCCGTCTAATATCCACCATGTCCATGGCTCGACGGTGCCCCCGACCAAGTAGTCAATATAGTGCCCTGGGCGAGCGTGTGGGGCTACTGTTGGTCGGTTGAGGAGGGGTGCGATGTCAATGCCCCTCCCGTTGTCATAATCGGGGGAGCCGACCCTGGCGTATTTAACTAATAATGGTAGGTCAGCGGGCCCGATGAGGGCGCCCCCTAGAGATTGTCTCCACGCTAGTGCTTGTGCCGAGGTGCGGCCACCGCCCGGGTACTTTATTAGACGAAGTACATTGCGCACGATTACCTCGTAGCTGGCGTCGCGTCCCAGGCTGTCGGTCACATAAATACGGGTCGTTCCGTTCCACTCACTCCGCACGCGCCCTGTCGTCTCCTCAACCGAAGCGATGCCACTGTCGCCTGACCTATACCTGTAAGGGGGGACGCCACTTGACGGGGTTCGGTCGGCTGTGGTGCCGGCGGGGTCCTTTCCGGTACGAAGCCATCTGGGACCGGAATCCGCGATGGAAAGGTTGCGACCAGATATTACTAAAGTTGAGGTTTCTATGATGAACGCGGGGGCCACCGTAAGGGTTCGCGCGGCAGAAGTCTGCCCATTACCATACAACGCCTTGGCGGTAAAGCTATGTTCAGCCACAGCCAAGGCACTGACGAGCAGCGTCCAGACGCCGGTTGTGGGATCTGCGGTTGTCGGACCCTTGGAGGCAGCGCCGTCAAAGACTTCGACGTTCTGGCCATTGGCGGCGTTGCCGCTGAGGGTCACGGCCGTTTCGCTGGTGGTGCCGCCCGGTAGGATATCGGCCCCGCTCGGCGAGCCGTTGGCAGAGTCAATGGTCGGGGCAATATCTTCAATAACGCTCAAGTAACGCACATTCGAATAGACTGAACTGCTGTGATACAGCGATTTGGCATACAACCGGCGCGCGCCGACTGCAACCGTGATCGTGCGTTCCCACAGGCCTGTTATTTCATCCGCTTTCGCCATTCCCTTCGACACTGCGCCTGAACCGCTGCCATCGTAAACCTCGACGTCCTGCCCCTTGCTGGCGCTGCCTTTGAGTGTCAGCGATGTACTGACGGTAGTTTGGCGATCAGGTACCTCCATGCCTTTGTCGTCCAGCACATTGCTCAGCGTCGGCACCATGACGGTCGTGACGGTGAGCGTGTAGGCCGCAGAGGCGGGTTCGGCGCCGTACTTTCCTGTCGCGGTGAAACTGTGTTTCGTCACAGTCAGCCCCGACGCGGTGTAGGTCCAGATTCCGGATACCGGATCCGCCGTGACCTGATCCTTGACGGTGGCGCCATCGCGTATCTCGACGTTCTTGCCCTTGGCGGCCGTACCGCTCAGCACCACGCTGGTTTCAACAGTGGTGCCACCTTCGACGATTTCCTTGCCGCTTGGCGATCCCTTGACCGAATCAATGGTAGGCGGATCAAGCGCCACGGCTTGCCCCACCACAAACTCCAGCACATTGGAATAACTTGTGTCCTTGCTCGCATCCCGAAAAATCCGATACCGCACCGTCACCTTCTTCCCGCGGTTGGGTTCGATGTGTTGCGCCACAAACGCCGCATCCAGCGTGAAGTCGACGTCCTTGTCCTTGGACAGTGCATTGAGCTTTTTGAAATCTACCTTCTCGCCGCTGACTTCGCCGAACCAGGTGTAGGTGACGATATCGTTTGCTTCGGTCGGCCTGGCCACCGGGCGCGGAGCGGTGAGTTTGCCGACGCCGCCGGGCAGATCAGCCGGTTCCAGCGCGCCGTCCTTTTCGCCGAGGACGATCGGTGGCACCAGTTCGAATTTCGGTTCGCCGACGATCAAGCGCGCGGCGTGTTGTGAGGCGCGGCTGATGATCTCGTCGTTTTCCCCTGCGCTGAGCAGGTTGTACGACAGATCCAGCGAGCCGCCTTCCAGGGTTTTGCCGTGCCGGCCTTCGACGGTGATGATGAAACCGGCCGGGGCGCTGGCTTCTTCCTCCGTGGGAAAATACCAGTCCAGTGCCGGGTCGTAGCTGGTGTTGTCGGGGCGGGTGCCGAACCATTTCAGTTCGATGGCATTATCTGCGGTGATCGACAGATCGTAGGGAATGCGGATGCGGTAGTTGGCTGCGTCCGGGTCGAGTGCCCCCTGCGGCGCATCCAGCGCAATCGGTGCCGCCAGACGTGTCGGTTCGCCGACGACAGTGATGGTGCGTGACTTGGAGCGCTGGATGATCTTGCCGTTGCGCTCCAGTCCGTAGGAATAAATGGCTGAGCGTGTCCCCAGCGAACGCAGGCCAGGGTTGCTGTGCAGGATATCGACCTCCACCGGCGGGTTTTTATCAATGCTCTGGCGCACGACGATGTCGACGGATTTGTCTTCGGCCGTGGTGCCGGTGAGGCGCATGACGATGACATCGCCCCGACTGAACTCATTTGAATCCTCAGCCCAGACCTTCAGCAGCGGGAGGTCATCACCGAGTTTTTCCAGATCCAGAATAAGCCCGTCAGCCTGTTTAAGGATCGGCGCTAGCAGCCGCGAATTACCGGTGTCGACGACGATGCGCGCCTCCTTGCACCAGTCTTCGGACTGGTTGAGCACACGGTCGCGGATCATGTAGCTGACGGACAGGCCGGTGAGGTCCGAATCCCCGGCCGCCAGCAGGGTGGCTTCGTCGATGAGGATCCTGACCGGGTTGGCATCAGGGGCGTCGACCTGGGCCTGGGTGAGGGGGGCGGACAGTACGGTTTGACCGGCCCACCCGACATGGATCACATCCCCCGCGGCGGCATTGGGGTAGGGCAGGCCGGAGCCGGATTTGGGAGCGACAATCACCACCACGCCGTCCTTGACGTTGTCCTTGTCGACCCCGTCGCGCACGACACTCTCTGGCAGGAAGGCAATGGCCAGTTCGGAGTGACCATAGTCAGGGTCGGTGTCCTGGCCGCCGGGCAGTTCGAGTTTGACGAAGAGGGTGAGTGTCGGGCCTTCCTCGGGTCGCTGGGAAAAGCGGGTCACTTTGTAGGACAGTGTCGAGGCCCCGGTCAGCAGCCGCTTCGGCGGCACGAACAGGGTGACACGTTCGCCGATTTCGCTGGCGTCGTAGATGGTTTTTTGATCCATCACCGCGCCATGGAGCAGCAGTTCGACCTTGTCGCCCTCGTCCATGTTGTTCCAGGGTGGAATCTGGCACTTCAACCCCTTGTCGGGAAAGTTGAGTCGCGCGGCCGCGAGGTTGACCCCCCAGATGCCGTCGGGCAACAGCACGCCGCCCGTGATTTCCGGATCGTTCAAGGCGAGTGTGTTGATGTCTTTGCGGGGTTGGACGAGCATTGAAGGCACTCCTGCCGAGTGGGGGGGCGATGGAGTGATTAGGCGCCGGGAAGGCGAAGTTGGCACCTGTCAGATCTGACAGGTGCGTTGGGGTTTGCGACGAGTGGTCAGGGTGCGGCTTCAGGATCATCTGGCAACTGTTCCCGGACAGGTTCGACTCTGGCATGTCCTCAAAAGCAAAAGATCGCTGCCTTTGGCCGCTCCCTGATTTCTGCAAAAAACCGCCGGATTTACGGCGCGATTCCTGAGTGTGCTGCGATGAAACAAGAAAACCGCCGTCCCGGTTGAACGGGGCGGCGGTTTTTTTATGCATTAAGACTTGTGCTGGCTGTGAGGCCGCCTTCGCGGGCAAGCCTGCTCCCACAGGTTGTGCGTGTAAACACAGGTTTGTGGGCAACACCGTCCCCTGTGGGAGCGGGCTTGCCCGCGAAGGCGCCAGCGGCCACAACGCCTTGCTCGGTCCTTGTCACAGATCCCTGCTATTGGGGTAATTGCAGATTATCCAGCGCGCGGTTCACCGCCAGCTCACTCAGCATGATCAGTTGCGCAATTCCCAGCAGCGTCCGGCGCTGCGCTACCGGCAACAGGGCGGCGGCGTCATGGGCGATGGTTCTGGCTGAAGCGAGTGTGTCGCTGGCATCGACCAGCAGTTCCTCGTTTTTGAAGTCGGCGGTGACGGCGTACATCCCGCGGCTTCTGCGTGGCAGTGGGGTGGAGCCAGGTGGGCATAGGTAGTGATCGAGGGCGCGGTCGGCGGCTTCGTGGAGTTTTTTTGAGTCGAGGGATTCGTAGGGGGAGGTGGCGTCGGTTTCGGGCGGGTTGGGTGTTGGTTTGATCATGGTGAAGCTCCTTTGAGGTGGAGCCGCCAAATCCTGTCGCTAAACAGGAGGGGTGGCGGCTGTACGCAGGTTAGCGAACCGGTCAAAGGCAACCGGTAGACCCGAAGGTCTCCCGCATACAGCCACCATGACGAAATCGCGAAAATACAGATCCGCAACGAAGCCTGGAACGCTGATGCACCTTTGACTTGAGTTCGAGTCGCTAAACCCGATCGCTGATTCGTCAGCGACTGGACCACAATAGAACCCGCCCCCAAAGCGCACAAGCCGGCGGATTCTGGCGTAGCTGTAGGCAATGGCGCAAGGATGTGTAGCCTGTAAGACGTGTCTGAAGGTGTTTTTTAAACACCTTCGTTTAAATGAAGAAACTTGCGTCGAACATAAGGGCCCCTTCGCGAGCAAGCTCGCTCCCACATTTGGAATGCATTTCAATCTGACATTTGGAATGCATTCCCCTGTAGGCCTTCGCCTGCTCGCGATAGCGGTCTGTCTGGTTTGAATGTATTGACTGGAAAATCCTCATCGCGAGCAGGCGAAGGCCTACAGTGGTCGCGTTCACCTTCCTCTCTGTTTCAATCCTTGGCAAAAGTTGGAAAGCTTCTTGCAGTACCCGCCGTGAGCCCGCTCTGGGCGTCAAAAGTTTGCTTTAAAGGAACGGGGAAAACCGGTGGATCGCTCTCAGTTATTCAACACTGCTCGCTCGAATGTTGCCGACCTCAGTCGAGGCAATCTGGGCGTGCCATTGTTGCTGCTGGTCATGCTGGCGATGATGATGTTGCCGGTGCCGCCGTTCCTGCTCGACGTGTTCTTCACCTTCAACATTGCCCTGTCGATCGTCGTCCTGCTGGTCTGCGTCTATGCATTGCGGCCGCTGGATTTCGCGGTGTTCCCGACCATTCTGCTGGTGGCGACGCTGCTGCGGCTGGCGCTGAACGTGGCGTCGACGCGGGTGGTGATGCTCCACGGTCAGGACGGCCACGCCGCCGCCGGCAAGGTGATCCAGGCCTTCGGTGAGGTGGTGATCGGCGGTAACTACGTGGTCGGTATCGTGGTGTTCGCGATCCTCATGATCATCAACTTCGTCGTGGTGACGAAGGGTGCCGGGCGGATTTCCGAGGTGAGCGCACGCTTCACCCTCGACGCAATGCCCGGCAAACAAATGGCGATCGACGCCGACCTCAACGCCGGCCTGATCGACCAGAACCAGGCCAAGGCCCGGCGTTCCGAAGTTGCTCAGGAAGCCGAGTTCTACGGTTCGATGGACGGTGCCAGCAAGTTCGTCCGGGGTGACGCCATCGCCGGCCTGCTGATTCTGTTCATCAACCTGATCGGCGGCATGGCCGTTGGTATCTTCCAGCACAACATGAGTTTTGCCGACGCCGGCAAGGTTTACGCCTTGCTGACCATCGGTGACGGTTTGGTGGCGCAATTGCCATCACTGTTGTTATCGACAGCGGCGGCGATCATGGTGACCCGTGCTTCCGGTTCGGAAGACATGGGCAAGCAGATCAATCGTCAGATGTTCGCCTCGCCCAAAGCGCTGGCGGTGGCGGCGGGCCTGATGGCGGTCATGGGCCTGGTGCCGGGCATGCCGCATTTCTCGTTCCTGAGCATGGCCGCGCTGGCTGCCGGTGGCGCGTACCTGTTCTGGAAGAAGCAGAACGTCGCCAAGGTGCAGGCTCTGCAAGAGGTCAAGCGCCAGCAGGAGCTGCTGCCGTCGCCGGCCCGCGCCATGGAAACCAAAGAGCTGGGCTGGGACGACGTGACACCAATCGACATGATCGGCCTGGAAGTCGGCTATCGCTTGATTCCGCTGGTCGACCGCAATCAGGGTGGGCAATTGCTGGCGCGAATCAAGGGCGTGCGCAAGAAGCTCTCGCAGGATCTGGGCTTCCTGATGCCGACCGTGCACATTCGCGACAACCTCGACCTGGCCCCGAGCGCTTATCGCCTGACCCTGATGGGTGTGATCCTCGCCGAAGCCGAGATCTATCCCGATCGCGAGCTGGCGATCAACCCGGGGCAGGTCTACGGCACGCTCAACGGGATCAACGCCAAAGATCCGGCTTTTGGCCTGGAGGCAGTGTGGATCGAAATCAGCCAGCGTGCGCAGGCACAATCGCTCGGTTACACCGTGGTCGATGCCAGTACCGTGGTCGCGACTCACTTGAACCAGATTCTGTACAAGCACTCCAGTGAGCTGATCGGCCACGAAGAAGTGCAGCAACTCATGCAATTGCTGGCCAAAAGCTCGCCGAAACTGGCTGAGGAGCTGGTGCCGGGGGTGGTGTCGCTGTCGCAACTGCTCAAGGTGCTGCAGGCGCTGTTGGCCGAACACGTGCCGGTGCGCGATATCCGCAGCATCGCCGAAGCCATCGCCAACAACGCTGCCAAGAGTCAAGATACCGCCGCATTGGTGGCTGCGGTCCGGGTTGGCGTTTCTCGCGCCATCGTCCAAAGCATTGTAGGCACTGAGTCCGAGCTGCCTGTGATCACCCTGGAGCCAAGGTTGGAACAAATATTGCTCAATAGTCTGCAGAAGGCAGGACAAGGCTCGGAAGAGGGCGTTTTGCTGGAGCCGAGCATGGCCGAGAAGCTGCAGCGTTCGTTGATCGAAGCGGCGCAGCGTCAGGAAATGCAAGGTCAGCCGGTGATCCTCTTGGTAGCCGGCCCGATACGCGCGATGCTCTCGCGCTTTGGTCGCCTGGCAGTCCCTGGATTGCACGTGCTGGCCTACCAGGAAATTCCGGACAACAAGCAAGTGACCATCGTTGCGACAGTAGGGCCCAACGGCTGAGGTAGTGGTTTATGCAAGTTAAGCGTTTTTTCGCCGCCGATATGCGTCAGGCCATGAAGCTGGTTCGTGATGAGCTGGGCGCTGATGCCGCCATCATTGGCAACCGCCGCATTGCCGGCGGCGTCGAGCTGACGGCGGCGCTGGATTACAAATTGTCGGCGCTGGCGCCTCGGGTTCCGAACATGGAACTCGAAGACGAGCTGCGCAAGACCCAATCGCGCATCGTCACCGCCCAGGCCGAACTGAGCCTGCGTGGCGAAGCCGACGGCAATACCAATCGCCAGTTGTTCGCCGGGCTGCCGTTGACGGCCGGCCTGCCGCTGACTGCTGCCGAACCGTTGAGCGAGCCGGCCTACGCCGCTCCGGCGCGTCCGGCCCCGGCCCCTGCGCAGTCCTCCGGCGGTGTCGACCCGCGTGCGCTGGACTCGATGCGCTTCGAATTGAACAGCCTGCGCGAACTGATGGAAGTGCAGCTTGGCACCCTGGCCTGGAATCAGCTGCAAGGCAGCCGCCCGGCGCAGGCCAATCTGTATCGCCGTCTGCAGCGCATCGGCCTGTCCGGCCCGCTGTCGCGCGATCTGCTGTCGATGATCACCGATATCGAAGAGCCGCGTCAGGCCTGGCGCATGTTGCTCGCGCATCTGGCGCGGATGATTGCCGTGCCGGAAGTCGAGCCGCTGGAAGAGGGCGGGGTGATTGCCATGGTCGGCCCGGCCGGCATGGGCAAGACCACCACGCTGGCCAAACTGGCCGCGCGTTATGTGCTCAAATACGGCGCGCACAACGTGGCGCTGGTGAGCATGGACAGCTTCCGCATCGGTGCACAGGAACAGCTCAAGACCCTCGGGCGGATTCTCAATGTGCCGGTGACGCACGTTGATCCGGGCCAGTCGCTGGTGCAGGCGCTGGATCCGTTGCTGCGCAAACGCGTGGTGCTGATTGATACTGCCGGCCTGCAAGCCAGTGATCCGGCCCTGCGCATGCAGCTGGAAAGTCTGGCCGGGCGCGGCATCCGTTCAAAAAATTATCTGGTGCTGGCAACCACCAGCCAGAAACAGGTTCTAACCGCCGCTTATCACAGTTACAAGCGTTGCGGGCTTGCCGGGTGCATCCTGACTAAACTGGATGAAACGGCCAGCCTTGGCGAAGTGTTGAGCCTGGCGATCAGTCATGAATTGCCGGTCGCGTACCTGACCGATGGCCCACGGATTCCGGATGATCTGCATCTGCCGCGCCGTCATCAACTGGTCAGCCGCGCCGTCAGCGTGCAAATGCAGGAAGAACCCAGCGAAGAAGCCATGGCTGACATGTTCGCTGATATCTATCACAGCCCGACCAAGCAGGTAGGCTGAGGTATTCATGAACAGTTTTTGTACCTACATCGATGGCCTGCCATGCATTGTTCCGGTTGTGAACGCGCAGCCAGTAATGTGGCCTCCGTCTATGCAAGACAAGGTAAAGAAATAACATGGGCAGCATGCATCCCGTACAGGTGATCGCGGTGACCGGCGGCAAAGGTGGCGTCGGCAAGACTAACGTGTCAGTGAACTTGTCTCTGGCGCTGGCAGAGCTTGGCCGTCGGGTCATGCTGCTGGACGCCGACCTGGGGCTGGCGAACGTCGACGTTCTGCTGGGACTGACCCCCAAACGTACTTTGGCCGACGTGATCGAAGGCCGCTGCGAGCTGCGCGACGTCCTGTTGCAGGGCCCCGGCGGGATCCGCATCGTGCCGGCCGCTTCCGGCACCCAGAGCATGGTGCACCTGAGCCCGGCGCAGCACGCCGGCCTGATTCAGGCGTTCAGCGACATCGGCGACAATCTCGACGTGCTGGTGATCGACACCGCTGCGGGTATTGGTGACTCGGTAGTCAGTTTTGTACGCGCCGCGCAGGAAGTGTTGCTGGTGGTCTGCGACGAGCCGACGTCCATTACCGACGCCTACGCGCTGATCAAACTGCTCAACCGCGATTACGGCATGAACCGCTTCCGCGTGCTGGCCAACATGGCCCAGAGCCCGCAGGAAGGGCGCAACCTGTTCGCCAAGTTGACCAAGGTCACGGATCGCTTCCTTGACGTGGCCCTACAATACGTCGGCGCCGTGCCTTACGACGAAAGCGTGCGTAAGGCGGTGCAGAAGCAGCGTGCGGTCTATGAAGCCTTTCCGCGTTCCAAGTGCGCCCTGGCGTTCAAGGCCATCGCCCAGAAGGTCGACACCTGGCCGCTGCCGGCGAACCCGCGCGGCCACCTGGAATTTTTCGTCGAGCGCCTCGTGCAGCAAACGGCAGGACCAGTGCTATGACCGCCAGCGGTATGAATTACTACAAGAAGTCGGCACGCGACGCGCAATACGAGTTGATCGAGCGTTACGCGCCACTGGTCAAACGCATTGCCTACCACTTGCTGGCACGCTTGCCGGCCAGTGTGCAGGTCGAAGACCTGATTCAGGCCGGCATGATCGGTCTGCTCGAAGTCTCGACCAAATACGACGCCAGCAAAGGTGCCAGTTTCGAAACGTACGCGGGCATTCGAATCCGCGGCGCGATGCTCGATGAAGTCCGTAAAGGGGACTGGGCGCCACGCTCGGTTCACCGCAACACCCGTATGGTCAGCGACGCAATTCGGGCAATTGAAGCTAAAACCGGCCGTGATGCTAAAGATCACGAGGTTGCGGCCGAACTCCAATTGAGTCTCGACGATTACTACGGGATTTTGAATGACACCCTGGGCAGCCGCCTGTTCAGTTTCGACGACCTGTTGCAGGACGGCGAACACGAAGGGCTGCACGAGGATGGCGCCAGTGCTCATCTTGAGCCGTCACGCGATCTGGAAGATGAACGTTTCCAGGCCGCACTGGCGGACGCGATTGCCAATTTGCCGGAGCGTGAGCGACTGGTGTTGGCGCTGTACTACGACGAAGAGCTGAACCTCAAGGAAATCGGTGAAGTCCTTGGCGTCAGTGAGTCGCGGGTCAGCCAGTTACACAGCCAGTGCGCGGCCCGCTTGCGGGGGCGTTTGGGGGAGTGGCGAGCGCGCTGAAGGCAGTGTGGGGACACTGCGAACGAGGCTGGTGCGGTGATGAACGGCACCGGTCTTGCTCTGTTGTGCTCCAGACAGTCTTCGAGTGCTACGCCGGATTGATTGAAATGGCGCGTCCAGGTGCTGGGCGCGTTTAAGACTGCTTGGAGGTCGAATTGGACAAGAACATGAAAATCCTCATCGTTGATGACTTCTCAACGATGCGGCGGATCATCAAGAACCTGCTGCGTGATCTGGGGTTCACCAACACCGTCGAGGCCGACGATGGCACCACTGCCATTCCGGTGCTCAACAGCGGAAGCATCGACTTTCTGGTAACGGACTGGAACATGCCGGGCATGACCGGTATCGACCTGCTGCGCCACGTACGTGCCGATGAAAAACTCAAGCACCTGCCCGTGCTGATGGTGACGGCAGAAGCCAAGCGTGAGCAGATCATCGAAGCGGCCCAGGCCGGTGTGAACGGCTACGTGGTCAAACCTTTCACGGCTCAGGCGCTGAAAGAAAAAATCGAGAAGATTTTCGAACGCATCGGCTGATGAACGCGCGGGGGAGCTATGGAGCATAACGAATCTTCACAGGGCGATTTCGAGTCGACCCTGAAAAAACACGCGGTCGAACTGGTCGAGAGCCTTGAAAAAGGCAGGTTCGGCGACGCTGTGCAACTGATCCATGAGCTCAATCAGACCCGTGACCGCGGCCTGTATCAGGAAGTGGGCAAGCTCACGCGCGAACTGCACAGTGCGATCGTCAACTTCCAGATTGATCCGCACATGCCGCAGGCCGAGGAAGTGTCGCAAATCACCGACGCCACCGAACGCCTGGGCTATGTGGTCAAGCTGACTGAAGCCGCGGCCAACCGCACCATGGATCTGGTGGAAAGCGCCACCCCGGTGGTCAATGGCCTGGCTGACGAAGCCCAGGCCCTGAGCACCGATTGGGGTCGCTTCATGCGTCGCGAGGTCGGGGCTGAAGAGTTCCGCGAACTGGCGCGTCGGGTCGACGGTTTTCTGTCGCGCAGCAGCACGGACAACCGTGCGGTGTCGAGCAACCTCAACGACATCCTGCTGGCCCAGGATTACCAGGACCTGACCGGTCAGGTGATCAAGCGCGTGACCCAACTGGTCACCGAAGTCGAAAGCAATTTGCTCAAACTCGTGCTCATGGCCAGTCAGGTGGACCGCTTTGCGGGCATCGAACATGACCGCGCCGCGATGCTTGCAGAAAAAGATCCACAAAAACATCTCTCGCAGGGTGAAGGTCCGCAGATTCATGCCGATAAACGAGAAGACGTTGTGTCCGGTCAGGACGATGTGGACGATTTGCTATCCAGCCTTGGATTTTGAGTTTTAGGTTTTTAGACCTGTAGGAGCACCCCATTAATGAGCTTCGGCGCCGATGAAGAGATCCTTCAGGATTTCCTGGTTGAGGCCGGCGAGATTCTTGAGCAACTGTCCGAACAACTGGTTGAGCTGGAAAGCCGCCCGGATGATGCAGATCTGCTCAACGCAATTTTTCGCGGTTTCCATACTGTAAAAGGGGGCGCCGGCTTCCTTCAGCTCAACGAGCTGGTGGAGTGCTGTCACATCGCCGAAAACGTGTTCGACATCCTGCGCAAGGGTGAACGCCGCGTTGATGCCGAACTGATGGACGTGGTGCTCGAAGCACTGGACGCGGTGAACAGCATGTTCAGCGAAGTCCGTGAACGTGCCCCGATCACCGCCGCCACCCCGGAACTGCTGGCCGCGCTGGCGCGTCTGGCCGAGCCGCAAACGGCCGATCAAGCCCCGGCTTCACCGGTGGCCGAGATGATCGAAGAACTGGTCGTCGAAGGCGATTCGGGCGATTCGGGCGACATCACCGATAACGAATTCGAACAGCTGCTGGACTCGCTGAACGCCGTCAAGGCCGAAGCCGAAGCCCCGGTCGTTGCTGCACCGGTGCAAACTGCCGAAGCGGCCGCCAGCGATGAAATCACCGATGCCGAGTTCGAGTCGCTGCTCGATCAGTTGCACGGCAAAGGCCAGTTCGCACCTGACGCCGTTGCACCGACGGCAGCGCCTGCGGCACCGGCGGCGGGCGACAGCTCGGACATCACCGACGACGAATTCGAAGCACTGCTTGATCAGTTGCACGGCAAGGGCAACTTCGCCGTGGAAGCGCTGGAGTCGGCGATCGCCTCGGCACCGGCGGCACCTGCCGCACCGGTAGCCGCTGCTGCCGGCAGCGACCTGATCAGCGATCACGAGTTCGAATCGCTGCTCGACGAGCTGCACGGCAAAGGCAAGTTCGATGCAAGCGCTGCGACGGCCGGCTCCGCGTCGACAGTCGCCGCGCCTGCCGCCAAGGCTGCAGCGGCTCCGGCCGCCGCGCCGAAGGCCGCTGCCAAGCCTGAGCCAAAAGCTGAAACGCCAAAACCGGCTGCCGCTGCTGCACCGGCGCCGGCTCGTGCTCCAGCAACTCCGCCACCGGAAAAACCGGCGAGCGAAGCCGAGACCACCGTGCGAGTCGACACCGCGCGTCTCGACGAAATCATGAACATGGTCGGCGAACTGGTGCTGGTGCGTAACCGCCTGGTGCGCCTGGGTCTCAACAGCGGCGACGAAGCCATGTCCAAGGCCGTGTCGAACCTCGACGTGGTCACGGCTGACTTGCAGACCGCGGTGATGAAGACCCGGATGCAGCCGATCAAGAAGGTCTTCGGGCGCTTCCCGCGTCTGGTTCGCGACCTCGCGCGTCAGCTCAAGAAAGAGATCAACCTGGAACTGGTGGGTGAAGAAACCGACCTCGACAAAAACCTTGTCGAGGCCCTGGCCGACCCGCTGGTCCACTTGGTGCGCAACGCTGTCGACCACGGCATCGAGTCGCCGGAAGAACGCGAAGCGTCGGGCAAGGCCCGTGGCGGTCGCGTGGTGCTGGCGGCCGAGCAGGAAGGCGACCACATCCTGTTGTCGATCTCCGACGACGGCAAGGGCATGGACCCGAACGTCCTGCGTTCGATCGCGGTAAAACGCGGCGTGATGGACAAGGACGCGGCCGATCGCCTGAGCGATACCGAGTGCTACAACCTGATCTTCGCCCCGGGTTTCTCGACCAAGACCGAGATCTCCGACGTGTCCGGCCGCGGTGTCGGCATGGACGTGGTGAAGACCAAGATTTCCCAGCTCAACGGTTCGATCAACATCTACTCGACCAAGGGCCAGGGCTCGAAGATCGTCATCAAGGTGCCGCTGACCCTGGCGATCATGCCGACGCTGATGGTGATGCTTGGCAATCAGGCGTTCGCGTTCCCGCTGGTCAACGTCAACGAAATCTTCCACCTCGACCTGTCGACCACCAACGTGGTGGACGGCCAGGAAGTGGTGATCGTGCGGGACAAGGCGTTGCCGTTGTTCTACCTCAAGCGCTGGCTGGTCAGCTCCGCCGCTCACGAAGAGCAGCGCGAAGGCCATGTGGTGATCCTTTCGGTGGGCACCCAGCGGATCGGCTTCGTCGTCGATCAACTGGTCGGCCAGGAAGAAGTGGTCATCAAGCCATTGGGCAAAATGCTGCAGGGCACTCCGGGCATGTCCGGCGCCACCATCACCGGTGACGGCCGCATCGCGCTGATCCTCGATGTTCCTAGCATGCTCAAGCGTTACGCCGCACGGCGTATTTGAATCCGGGGCAGCGGGGCGACAACGTCCCGCTGCACCTAATGGAGTGTTTATGGCAGTCAAAGTCCTGGTGGTGGACGATTCGGGTTTTTTCCGCCGCCGCGTCTCGGAAATTCTTTCAGCGGATCCGAGCATTCAGGTGGTCGGCACCGCAACCAACGGTAAAGAGGCGATTGATCAGGCCCTGGCGCTCAAGCCGGACGTGATCACCATGGACTACGAGATGCCGATGATGGATGGCATCACGGCAGTGCGGCACATCATGCAGCGCTGCCCGACCCCGGTGTTGATGTTCTCCTCGCTGACCCACGAAGGCGCCCGGGTAACCCTGGATGCGCTGGATGCCGGCGCGGTGGATTTCCTGCCGAAGAATTTTGAAGACATCTCGCGTAACCCGGAGAAGGTCAAGCAACTGCTGTGCGAGAAGGTCCATAGCATCTCGCGCAGTAATCGTCGTTTCAGTGCCTACAGTGCGCCGGCTCCGGCCGCTGCACCGACGCCTGCGCCAGCACCGGCGGCATCGAGCTTCAGCAGCCACAGCACCAGTGCTCCGGCTCGCCCGGCACCGGCGCCTGCTCCGGCGCGCGCTCCGGCCGCCAGCGCTTCGTCGCCGGCACCGAAACGCAAAGCCTACAAACTGGTCGCCATCGGTACTTCGACCGGTGGCCCGGTTGCCCTGCAACGGGTGCTGACCCAGTTGCCGGCGAACTTCCCGGCACCGATCGTGCTGATCCAGCACATGCCGGCGGCGTTCACCAAGGCGTTTGCCGAGCGTCTGGACAAGCTGTGCCGCATCAGCGTCAAGGAAGCCGAGGATGGCGACATCCTGCGTCCGGGCCTGGCGCTGCTGGCGCCGGGTGGCAAGCAGATGATGATCGACGGCCGTGGCGCGGTGAAAATCCTCCCGGGCGACGAGCGTCTGAATTACAAGCCGTGCGTGGACATCACCTTCGGTTCCGCGGCCAAGTCCTACGGTGACAAAGTTCTGGCGGTCGTCTTGACCGGCATGGGCGCCGACGGCCGTGAAGGCGCGCGCCTGCTCAAACAGGGCGGCAGCTCGGTCTGGGCGCAAGATGAGGCAAGCTGCGTGATCTACGGGATGCCGATGGCCATCGTCAAAGCCGACCTGGCTGACGCGGTCTACGGCCTGGACGACATCGGCAAGCACATCGTCGAGGCGTGTATCTGATGGATGTTCTAAGCCTTATCGGGATCATCATGGCGTTCGTCGCCATCATCGGCGGCAACTACCTGGAAGGCGGTCACCTCGGCGCGCTGGCCAACGGCCCGGCAGCGCTGATCGTCCTCGGTGGCACCATCGGTGCCGCGTTGCTGCAATCGCCGATGAGCGCCTTCAAGCGCGCCATGCAGATCCTGGCGTGGATTCTGTTTCCGCCACGCGTGGACCTGGCCGGCGGCATCGACCGCGTGGTCAACTGGAGTCTCACTGCGCGCAAGGAAGGCCTGCTCGGCCTGGAAGGCGTGGCCGATGCCGAGCCGGACAACTACTCGCGCAAGGGCTTGCAACTGCTGGTCGACGGCGCCGAGCCGGAAGCCATCCGCAGCATTCTTGAAGTGGATTTCTACACCCAGGAAGCCCGCGATATCGAAGCGGCGAAAGTCTTTGAAAGCATGGGCGGCTATGCGCCGACCATCGGTATCATCGGCGCGGTGATGGGCCTGATTCACGTGATGGGCAACCTCGCCGATCCGACGCAACTGGGCAGCGGCATCGCCGTGGCCTTCGTCGCGACCATCTACGGTGTGGCCAGTGCCAACCTGGTGTTGCTGCCGGTGGCGGCCAAGCTCAAGTCAATCGCATTGCGGCAGTCGCGTTATCGCGAAATGTTGCTGGAAGGAATTCTGTCGATCGCCGAAGGTGAAAACCCACGCTCTATCGAGCTGAAGCTTCAGGGCTTCATGGATTGATGGGGGTAATGGACTATGGCTCGCCGCAGGCATCAGGAAGAACACGTTAACCACGAGCGCTGGCTCGTGTCCTACGCGGATTTCATCACGCTGCTGTTCGCTTTCTTCGTGGTGATGTACTCGATCTCGTCGATCAACGAAGGCAAATACAAGGTCATTTCCGAGGCGCTGATCGGGGTCTTCACCGACTCCGACCGCTCGCTCAAGCCGATCCCGATCGGTGACGAACGACCGAAAACCGTGACCCCGGCCAAGCCGCTGGTCAAGGACGCCGAGCAGGTCGACGCCGGGATCGCCGGGGCCAGTGATCCGCTGAAAAGCATCGCCGATGATATCAGCGCCGCATTCGGCGACTTGATCGCTTCCAACCAGATGACCGTGCGTGGCAACGAGTTGTGGGTCGAGATCGAACTCAACTCCAGCCTGTTGTTTGGCAGCGGCGACGCGATGCCGAGCGACATCGCGTTCAACATCATCGACAAGGTCGCGGCGATCCTCAAGCCGTTCGACAACCCGATCCACGTCGAAGGCTTCACCGACGATCAGCCGATCCGCACCGCGCAGTACCCGACCAACTGGGAACTGTCCTCGGCGCGTTCGGCGAGCATCGTGCGCATGCTGGCGATGCAGGGGGTGAACCCCGGGCGTCTGGCATCGGTGGGGTATGGCGAGTTCCAGCCGGTGGCCAATAACGCCACCGCCGAAGGCCGCGCAAAGAACCGGCGCGTGGTGTTGGTGGTGTCGCGCAATCTGGATGTGCGCCGCAGTCTGACCGGCACCGGCACCGCCAATGCACAACCGGACGCGGCGTTGAAGCGCGCTGGCACACAAACTGCACCGACCCCGGTCAAGACGCCGGGACGCGAGAGTGCCGTCAATTCTCCGTCACCCGCATTAATACGCTGAGCTATGTCTCGGTCGAGCATCTCGACCGGGAGGAACGAACCGAATGAGAGTCTGGGCAGTCGCCAATCAAAAGGGTGGTGTCGGTAAAACCACATCTTCCATCGCTTTAGCCGGATTGCTGGCGGAGGCGGGCAAGCGCGTGGTTGTGGTCGACCTCGACCCGCACGGCTCGATGACCAGCTATTTCGGCTACGACCCCGACAGCCTGGAACACAGCAATTACGACCTGTTTCTGCACAAGGGCAGCGTGCCGCAAGGCCTGCCGGGGCAGTTGCTGTTGTCGACCAGTGACGAGCGCATTTCCCTGCTGCCATCGAGCACCGCGCTCGCGACCCTTGAGCGTCAGTCGCCGGGGCAGAGTGGTCTGGGCCTGGTGATCGCCAAGAGTCTGGCGCAGTTGTGGCAGGACTTTGATTACGCAGTGATCGACAGCCCGCCGTTGCTCGGCGTGCTGATGGTCAACGCCTTGGCCGCGAGCCAGCAACTGGTGATCCCGGTGCAGACCGAACACCTGGCCGTCAAAGGTCTGGAGCGCATGGTCAACACCCTGGCGATGATCAACCGCTCGCGCAAACAGGCGCTGCCGTTCAGCATCGTGCCGACCCTGTTCGACCGCCGTACGCAAGCCTCGATGCACACCTTGCGCGTGCTGCGCGACAAATTCCCCGACGAGATCTGGCAGGGTTATATCCCGGTCGATACCCGTCTGCGCGACGCCAGCCGGGCCGGTGTCACGCCTTCGCAATTCGACGGCAAGAGCCGTGGCGTGCTGGCTTACCGCGCGCTGCTCAAGCATCTGTTGGCGCAACAACTTGTTCCGCAGGTGGCTTGAGCATGAATCGGCCGATCAAATTGACGTCGCGTCCGCAACTGGCGTTGCAATCCTATCTGGATGGCTTGCTGCAGGAGATTCCTGACGAGTTGCTGCCAGTTGAGGCGCCGGTCGAGGTGATCGAAAGCACCGAGGCACTGGACGAGTTCCAGGCCGCGGTACTGGAGGAACAGGCGCGTGACGCCCTGAAAGCGGCCAAGCCTGCCGCACCGGTTGCTGCGCCTGCCGCCGCCCCGGTGGCCAAGGCCCCTGTCACGTTGCTTGAAGAGGCTGAGCCGGTGCGCGCAGCGGTTTCGACGCTCGCGCCCCTGCTGCAAACCCAATTGCTGAAAACCACGCCGGAACCGGCGGTGGTCGAGCCGGCTCCGGCTCCAGTTGCGCGTACGCCGGTCGAGCAGACCCTGGTCCCGCCGCTGGTAGAAGTGCATCTGCCGCCGAGCAATACGCCGCCACCGGTGGAAACCGATGGCCGCCCGGCCTGGGCTTCGGAAGCGTTCGAATGCCTGCTGTTCGACGTTGCCGGGTTGACCCTGGCCGTGCCGCTGGTGTGCCTCGGCTCGATTTATTCGCTGGCCGGCCACGAGCTGACGCCACTGTTCGGCCAGCCGGAATGGTTCCTCGGGATTCTGCCGAGCCAGGCCGGCAACCTGAAAGTGTTGGACACCGCACGCTGGGTCATGCCGGATCGCTATCGCGATGACTTCCGTCAGGGCCTGCAGTACGTGATTTCGGTACAAGGTTACGAGTGGGGGCTGGCGGTGCATCAGGTCAGCCGCTCGTTGCGTCTGGACCCGAATGAAATCAAATGGAGAAGTCACCGGGGTCAGCGGCCTTGGCTCGCCGGCACCGTGATTGAGCACATGTGTGCATTGCTTGACGTTTCCGCACTGGCCGAGTTGATCGCCAGCGGTGGGGCAAAGCACCTCGGCGGCCACAAGCCGCTACATAAACCGACGTAGCAGCCGACATAACAATCAGGCGACGGCATTGTTGAATGCCGCCACACAGAACACACACCGCCCAGAGCGGTTTTTTCGAGGGGTCAGGGTATGAGTAGTCAGGCGACGAATGCAAAAGGTTCTGAAGATCCGATCCTGCAATGGGTGACCTTCAAACTGGACAACGAAACCTACGGCATCAACGTGATGCGCGTTCAGGAAGTGTTGCGCTACACCGAGATCGCTCCGGTGCCGGGCGCGCCAAGCTACGTGCTGGGCATCATCAACCTGCGCGGTAACGTGGTCACCGTGATCGACACCCGTCAGCGCTTCGGCCTGAACAGCGGCGAGATCAGCGACAACACCCGTATCGTCATCATCGAAGCCGACAAGCAAGTCGTCGGCATCATGGTCGACAGCGTTGCTGAAGTGGTTTACCTGCGTCAGTCGGAAATCGAGACCGCACCGAACGTCGGTAACGAAGAGTCGGCCAAGTTCATCCAGGGCGTGTGCAACAAGAACAACGAACTCCTCATCCTCGTCGAACTCGACAAGATGATGAGCGAAGAAGAATGGTCGGATCTGGAGAACATCTGATTGATTCTTGAGGTTGCAGTCATTGTCCTGTTCCTCTTCTGGGCAGGCACGCTGGCGATGTTTCTGGCGTACATCAAGGCGCAGCGGGTGATCGCTGCGCAACAGGCCCAGGGCGATGCGCTGCGTGATCAGCGCATCAAGGAACTGGCCAAACGTGTCGACGATTACCAGAACGGCAACGTGCGCATGGGCGACGCCCTGCATGAGTTGCGCTCGGTGGTCGGTCCTTTGCCGGACAAAATCGTTGCGCTTGAGCAGCGCGATCCGTCGAGCCTGTCATTCGCCCAAGCGGCGAAACTGGTGGGCATGGGCGCGAGCGTCGATGAACTGACTCAGTCCTGCGGGTTGACCCAGGCTGAGGCGGAGTTGATGCGCAAATTACATAAGGGCAGCTAAGAGCTTCAAGCTTATAGCGGCAAGCAATATCAAAAGATCGCAGCGTTCGGCAGCGCCTACAGGGGAAACGCTAATCCTGATGTAGGAGCGGTCGAAGGCTGCGATCTTTTGCTTTCAGGGCTTAATAATCATCCCCACGTTCGGTGACGTCCTTCTCGACCATCGGCGCATTCGGGTCCTGCCCCTCGGGGAATTTTCCCTTCAGATTCCACGCAAACGCGATGATCTCGGCAATGGTCCGGTAGAGCTCTTCGGGAATGCTGTCGCCCAATTCCATTCGTGCCAACAAGCGCACCAGCTCGGCGTTCTCGTAGATTGGCACTTCGTAGTCGCGAGCAATGCGCAGGATTTCTTCGGCCAGCTCTTCGTCGCCCTTGGCGGTGAGGGTCGGGGCGTGGTTGCCGTCGTATTTGAGGGCGATGGCCTGGCGTGGTGCGGTGGAATCGTTCATGCGGTTTCGTCGACCCAGCGGTGTTCGAGACGGGTTTGGTTGCCTTGCGGCGGGGCGCCGAGGTGGCAGTCGAGGTCACCGACATTCAGCCCGCAATCGAGCAGACGCTGACGCAGGGCGAACAAGTTGTTTTCGATCAGGTCGGCGGTGTACGGCCGCTCGACCCAGAGCTGGCTCGACAGGCTGCCGCTGATCAATTGCGCCTGAATCTGCATTGGCCCGAGCGGTTCCATGTCGAACGCCAGATCAACGCGCCACAGTTGTTGCCTGGGTTCGCGCTCATCGCGACGTTCGTTCGGTTGCGGTTCTCTTTCCGGCGCTTCTTCACGCTGAAACTTGACCTGCAACGGCACGATGTCCTGCAGGTTGCGCATGGGAATTTCCAGTTGCCAGGTGCTGAGCAGGCGCCCGTCGTCGGTAACGCCGGTCTGCTCCAGGCTCGACAACTGATGGCTTTGCAGGCGCGAAACGGCGGCAGCGGCGAGGCGCAGCAACTGTTCCAGATCGCCTTCGCCTTCCAGGCTTTGCAGCAAACGCTCGGGCAGCGGAAAGCTGCTTGGCACCGGTTTCGCGCTGACCTGGCCAAGCATGCCGAGGGCGTTGCGAACGAAACTCGGCAGCGCTTGCGCCAGGGTGTTGGCGGCGATGATCGCGTTGAAACTGCTGTTGCCCGGCAGGCCCGGGGTCAGTTGTGCGATCAGCTTGAGCAGGTCGGCTTTCATGTCCGGTGCCAGCGTCGGGTTCTGCCCGGTCAGCAGTTTGCCTTCGAGGAACACGCCGCTGTTGGCCAAGGCCAGTGCTACGCCTTTGGCGGTACTCAGTTGTTGTACATCGGGGAGGCTGGCGAGCAGTTTGTCGACCACGGCGCGCAGATCCTGCGATGTCTGATCGGTATCGCTCGGCAGATTTTGCAAGGCGTTCAGCAACCCCGTCAGGGAGGCCTGACGGCTTTGCTGGCCGAGCAGTTGCTGACTCACGGCCAGTTGTTCCTGGCGGCTGCTCATCGGCAGGAATTTAAGGGTGTGTGAGTCTTCGACCAATGCCGAGAGCAAGGTGCCGATGCGCAGCGGCTGCGGGCTGTCGATGGTCAGGGTGCTGCCGCTCTGTGCGGTGTTGAGCAAACTGACCAAGGAGCGAAACACCGCCACTTGCCCCGGCGTTTGCGGCAGCGCCTGCGAGGTCAGCACTTTGCCTTGCAGCAGCGTGCCGACCGGCAATTGCGCGGTGTCGATGCGGGTGAGGGCGGCGACGCTGCTGGCAATGGCTTGTTGCACAGTAATCGCCAGATTGCCCGCCGAGGGCTGAGTGATCGCCAGACTGGTGCCTTGGGGCAGCGGCAGATTGCTGGTCGCTTGCACGGTGGTCTGACGGCCGCTGTCCAGCGTCACCTTGAGCAGCAACTGAAAGGTCTGGTCCGCTTGCTTGAGCGACAACACCTCGGCCTTGGCGCTTTGCCCGGCGCCGATCAGGCCTTCGACCGGGGTCAGCAGCTTGAGCAGCTCACCGACCTGCGGGCGAACGGTCGCCGGGGTGGCGGGCGGGAGCGGGAGGATGTTCATTTCGCCTGTCATACGCGGACACAACCTGAGGAAAATGCACTCTTGAGAGTAAGGCACGGCATGTATAATGCCGCCCGTCTTGCGCTTCGTTCAAAAAACATAGCAATTGTTTGACCCAGCTCTCTAGATCGAGCCGTCAATGCATCTATGCTGCACCTCTTTAACGGCCGCGCCAGAGCCGACTTGAACCGTATAAGGCCCGTGATCCCTTGACCAGTCCTGTCCTGCAAACCGTTGCCCTCGCGTGTGAACGCGATCTCAGGCTGCTCTTCGAAAATCTCGAATTGAGACTGGCCAGTGGCGATATGGTGCAGATCAGCGGGCCCAACGGCAGCGGTAAAACCAGTCTGTTGCGTTTGCTCGCCGGGCTGATGCAGCCGACCGACGGTCAGGTCCTGCTCAATGGCCAGCCGCTGACCGAACAACGCGGCGAACTGGCGCGCAACCTGCTGTGGATCGGCCATGCCGCCGGGATCAAGGATTTGCTGACCCCGGAAGAAAACCTCTCGTGGCTCTGTGCCCTGCATCATCCCGCCGAGCGCGACGCGATCTGGCAAGCGCTGGCAGCCGTAGGATTGCGCGGTTTCGAAGATGTTCCCTGCCACACGTTGTCCGCCGGTCAGCAACGTCGCGTGGCGTTGGCGCGGCTGTATCTGGACAGCCCGCCACTGTGGATTCTCGATGAGCCGTTCACCGCCCTCGACAAGCAGGGCGTGGCGCAGCTCGAAGAACATCTGGCCGGGCACTGCGAACGCGGCGGCCTCGTGGTCCTGACCACGCACCACACGCTGAGCCGGATGCCGGCCGGCTATCGTGATCTCGATCTGGGGAACTGGGCAGTATGAGTGTGTTCGGCCTGCTGGTTGCCCGTGAATCGCGCCTGCTGTTCCGCCGCCCGGCGGAGCTGGCCAATCCGCTGATTTTCTTCGCCATCGTCATCGCGCTGTTCCCGCTGGCCGTCGGCCCGGAAACTCAAGTGTTGCAAAACCTGTCCCCCGGGTTAGTCTGGGTGGCCGCGCTGTTATCGGTGCTGCTCTCGCTGGACGGGCTGTTCCGCAGTGATTTCGAAGACGGGTCCCTTGAACAGTGGGTCCTTTCGTCGCACCCGCTGCCTCTTCTGGTACTGGCCAAGGTGCTGGCACACTGGCTTTTTTCGGGGTTGGCGCTGGTTCTGCTCTCGCCGTTGCTGGCGTTGATGCTCGGTTTGCCGGTCGCCTGCCTGCCGGTGTTGCTGTTGTCGTTGCTGCTGGGTACACCGGTGCTGAGCCTGCTCGGCGCGGTGGGCGCAGCGCTGACGGTCGGTTTGAAACGCGGCGGCCTGTTGCTGGCGCTGTTGATTCTGCCGCTGTACATCCCGGTGTTGATCCTTGGCAGTGGCGCCTTGCAGGCCGCGCTGCAAGGCATGCCGGCGACCGGGTATCTGCTCTGGCTGGGTAGCCTGACCGCCCTGGCGATCACCCTGACACCCTTTGCAATAGCTGCTGGCCTGAAGATCAGCGTCGGCGAATAATAATGAGGTCTGGTCAAAAATTGACCACTTTTTTTAAAGAATGACCCTTGCCAGCTCACACCGATGAGCGGCACCCGTGATGGATACAGTATGAACTGGACCTGGTTTCACAAGCTCGGCTCGCCCAAGTGGTTCTACGGCATCAGCAGCAAGTTCCTGCCTTGGTTGAGCATTGCAGCGTTGCTGCTGATCGGCGTCGGCGTCGTCTGGGGCCTGGCCTTCGCGCCGCCGGACTATCAGCAGGGCAACAGCTTTCGCATCATCTACATCCACGTGCCTGCGGCGATGCTCGCGCAGTCGATCTACGTGATGCTGGCGGTGTGCGGTGTGGTGGGGCTGGTGTGGAAGATGAAACTGGCCGACGTCGCCCTGCAATGCGCCGCGCCGATCGGCGCGTGGATGACCGCCGTGGCGCTGGTCACCGGGGCGATCTGGGGCAAACCGACGTGGGGGTCGTGGTGGGTGTGGGACGCGCGCCTGACTTCGATGCTGATTCTGCTGTTCCTGTACTTCGGGGTGATCGCGCTGGGCAATGCCATCAGCAACCGCGACAGCGCCGCCAAGGCCTGCGCGGTGTTGGCCATCGTCGGCGTGATCAATATCCCGATCATCAAATACTCGGTGGAGTGGTGGAACACCCTGCATCAGGGCGCGACCTTCACCCTCACCGAAAAACCGGCAATGCCGGCAGAGATGTGGCTGCCGCTGTTGCTGACCGTGCTGGGTTTCTACTGTTTCTTCGGCGCCGTGCTGTTGCTGCGCATGCGCCTTGAAGTGCTCAAGCGCGAAGCCCGCGCCAGTTGGGTGAAAGAAGAAGTGCAGAACAGTCTGGAGGCCGCGCGATGAGTTTTGCTTCATTCGGCGACTTCCTCGCCATGGGCCATCATGGCCTGTATGTCTGGTCGGCCTATGGCATCTGTCTGGTGGTGCTGGCCTTCAACGTGGCGGCGCCGGTCCTGGCCCGCAAGCGGTATCTGCAACAAGAGGCGCGTCGTCTGCGCCGGGAGAACGGCAAGTGAATCCGCTGCGCAAAAAACGTCTGATCATCATTCTGGCGATCCTGGTCGGGGTCGGCGCTGCCGTCGGCCTGGCCCTGAGCGCCCTGCAGGAAAACATCAACCTGTTTTACACGCCGACCCAGATCGCCAACGGCGAAGCGCCGCATGACACGCGCATCCGCGCCGGCGGCATGGTCGAGAAGGGTTCGCTGCAACGTTCGCCGGACTCGCTGGACGTCAAATTCGTCGTCACCGACTTCAACAAAGCCGTGACCATCACCTACCGCGGGATCCTCCCGGACCTGTTCCGCGAAGGGCAGGGCATCGTCGCCCTCGGCAAGCTCAATGCCGACGGTGTGGTGGTGGCCGATGAAGTGCTGGCCAAGCACGACGAGAAGTACATGCCGCCGGAAGTGACCAAAGCGTTGAAAGACAGTGGTCAATCCGCGCCGACCCCAGCGAAGGAGGGTTGATCGATGACGTCCGCACTGTTTATTCCCGAGCTCGGCCATCTGGCGATGATTCTGGCGCTGTGTTTTGCGCTGGTGCAGGCCGTGGTGCCATTGGTCGGTGCCTGGCGTGGCGACCGTTTCTGGATGAGCCTGGCCCAGCCGGCGGCGTGGGGCCAGTTTGCGTTTTTGCTGTTTGCGTTTGGCATTCTGACCTACGCGTTCATGACCGATGACTTCTCCGTCGCCTATGTCGCCAACAACTCCAATACCGCTTTACCGTGGTATTACAAATTCAGCGCAGTGTGGGGCGCCCACGAAGGTTCGTTGCTGTTGTGGGCGTTGATCCTCGGCGGCTGGACCTTTGCCGTGTCGGTGTTCTCGCGGCAGTTGCCGCAAGTCATGCTCGCCCGCGTTCTGGCGGTGATGGGCATGATCAGCACCGGCTTCCTGCTGTTCCTCATCCTCACGTCCAACCCGTTCAAACGCATCCTGCCGCAAATGCCGAGCAATGGCGCTGACCTCAATCCACTGTTGCAAGACATTGGCCTGATCGTTCACCCGCCGATGTTGTACATGGGTTATGTCGGCTTTTCGGTGGCGTTCGCTTTTGCCATCGCGGCGTTGATGGGCGGTCGCCTTGATGCGGCGTGGGCGCGTTGGTCGCGTCCGTGGACCATCGTCGCGTGGGCCTTCCTCGGCATCGGCATCACCCTTGGTTCGTGGTGGGCTTACTACGAACTCGGCTGGGGCGGCTGGTGGTTCTGGGACCCGGTGGAAAACGCTTCCTTCATGCCATGGCTGGTCGGCACCGCGCTGATTCACTCGCTGGCAGTCACGGAAAAACGTGGCGTGTTCAAGAGCTGGACGGTGTTGCTGGCGATTGCCGCGTTCTCCCTCAGTCTGCTCGGCACTTTCCTTGTCCGCTCGGGCGTGCTGACCTCGGTGCACGCGTTCGCTTCCGATCCGGAGCGCGGCGTATTCATCCTGATTTTCCTGCTGTTCGTGGTCGGTGGTTCGCTGACGCTGTTCGCGTTGCGCGCCCCGGTGGTGAAGAGTCAGGTCGGTTTCAACCTGTGGTCGCGGGAAACCCTGTTGCTGGGCAACAACCTGGTGTTGGTGGTAGCGGCGTCGATGATTCTGCTTGGCACCCTGTATCCGCTGATTCTCGATGCCCTGAGCGGTGCCAAGCTGTCGGTCGGCCCACCGTACTTCAATGCGTTGTTCATCCCGCTGATGGCGTTGCTGATGGTGGTGATGGCCGTTGGTGTGATCGTCCGCTGGAAAGACACTCCGGTGAAATGGCTGGCGAACATGCTGACCCCGGTGTTGCTCGGCAGCGTCGCGTTGGCCGTGGTGGCCGGTGTCGCTTACGGCGATTTCAACTGGGCGGTGATCGCGACCTTCCTGCTCGCCGCGTGGGTGCTGCTGGCCGGCGTGCGCGACATCTTCGACAAGACCCGCCATAAAGGCCTGATCAAAGGCCTGCCAGCCCTGACCCGCAGCTACTGGGGCATGCAGATCGCTCACCTCGGCATCGCCGTATGCGCCCTCGGTGTGGTGTTGTCGAGCCAGAACAGTGCTGAACGCGATCTGCGTCTGGCGCCGGGCGAGTCGATGGACCTGGCCGGTTATCACTTCATCTTCGAAGGCGCCAAACACTTCGAAGGGCCGAACTTCACCTCCGACAGAGGCACTATCCGGATCATCCGCGACGGTAAGGAAATCAGCGTGCTGCACCCGGAAAAACGCCTGTACACGGTGCAGAGTTCGATGATGACCGAGGCCGGGATCGACGCCGGTTTCACTCGCGATCTCTACGTCGCACTCGGCGAACCGCTGGAAAACGGCGCGTGGGCGGTGCGGGTTCACGTCAAACCGTTCGTGCGCTGGATCTGGTTCGGTGGCCTGCTCACCGGTCTGGGCGGATTGCTGGCGGCGCTGGATCGGCGTTATCGGGTCAAGGTGAAAGCCAAGGTGCGTGAAGCACTGGGCATGACGGGAGCGGCTGCATGAGACGTTGGTTGATGCTGGTGCCACTGGCGATTTTCCTGCTGGTGGCGGTGTTTCTGTATCGCGGTCTGTACCTCGATCCGGCGGAGTTGCCGTCGGCGATGATCAACAAGCCATTCCCGGAATTCAGCCTGCCGAACGTGCAGGGCGACAAGACCCTGACCAAGGCTGACATTCTCGGCAAACCTGCCCTGGTCAACGTCTGGGGCACCTGGTGCATTTCCTGCCGGGTCGAGCACCCGGTGTTGAATAAACTCGCCGAGCGCGGCGTGGTGATCTACGGCATCAACTACAAGGACACCAACGCCGATGCCTTGAAGTGGCTGGCCGAATTCCACAACCCGTACGTGCTGGACATCCGTGACGACGAAGGCTCGCTGGGTCTGAACCTCGGCGTCTACGGCGCCCCGGAAACCTTCTTCATCGACGCCAAGGGCATCATCCGCGACAAGTACGTCGGCGTGATCGACGAGCAGGTCTGGCGCGAAAAACTCGCCGCCAAGTATCAGGCGCTGGTCGATGAGGCCAAGCCATGAAGCGCTTTTTAGCCGCCGTGGTACTGGGCCTGAGTCTGGCCGGCATGGCTCACGCCGCGATTGATACTTATGAGTTCGCCAAGGAAGGTGATCGCGAGCGTTTCCGTGAGTTGACCAAGGAGCTGCGCTGCCCCAAGTGCCAGAACCAGGACATTGCCGACTCCAACGCACCGATTGCCGCCGACCTGCGCAAAGAGATTTTCCGCATGCTCGGCGAGGGCAAGGACAACCAGCAGATCATCGACTTCATGGTCGACCGCTACGGTGATTTCGTCCGTTACAAACCGGCACTCAACGCCAAGACCGCACTGCTGTGGTTCGGCCCGGCCGGGCTGCTGCTTGGCGGTTTTGTGGTGATCGCGGTGATTGTCCGCCGTCGTCGCGGCCAGCGCGCCGAGACCCCGACATCGCTGTCCACCGAAGAGCGTCAGCGTCTCGACCAACTGTTGGATAAAAACCAAGAATGATTGATTTCTGGCTTGCCGCAGGGCTGTTGCTTCTGGTCGCCCTGAGTTTTCTGTTGATCCCGGTTCTGCGTGAGCGTCGCGCCCAGCGTGAAGAGGATCGCACTGCCCTGAACGTCGCGTTGTATCAGGAACGCGTGGCCGAGTTGCAATCGCAGCAGGCCGAAGGCGTACTCGATGCCGGGCAAATGGACAGCGGGCGCGCCGAGGCTGCCCGTGAACTGCTCGCCGATACCGAAGGCGTTGCCGCGCCACGTGTGTCGAAACTGGGCAAACCGTTGCCGCTGCTGGCCGCCGTCCTGGTGCCGGTACTGGGCCTGGGTCTGTACCTGCATTTTGGCGCTGCCGACAAGGTCGAACTGACCCGCGAGTTCGCCCAGGCGCCGCAGTCGATGGAAGAAATGACCCAGCGTCTGGAGCGTGCGGTCGCGGCGCAACCGGATTCTGCCGAGGGCCTGTATTTCCTCGGTCGTACCTACATGGCTCAGGAGCGTCCGGCGGACGCGGCGAAGATGTTCGAGCGCGCCGCCAACCTCGCCGGGCGTCAGCCGGAACTGCTCGGCCAGTGGGCCCAGGCGCAATATTTCGCTGACGGCAAAAAGTGGTCGGCGAAGATCCAGGCGCTGACGGACGAAGCACTGAAGGCCGATCCGAAAGAGGTCACCAGCCTTGGCCTGCTCGGTATTGCCGCGTTCGAGGGCGAGCGTTATCAGGAGGCAATCGACTACTGGAATCGTCTGCTGGCGCAACTGCCGCCGGACGACAACTCCCGCGCCGCGCTGCAAGGCGGGATCAAACGTGCCGCCGAGCGTCTGGAAGCCAGCGGCGGCAAAGTCGCTCAGGCACCGGTAGCCGCGAAAGCCGCACTGTTGAAAGTCAGCGTCGATCTTTCCAGCGAACTCAGAAGCAAAGTGCAGCCGGGCGACAGCGTGTTCATCTTTGCCCGCGCCACCTCCGGCCCGCCGGCACCGCTGGCGGCCAAACGCCTGACCGTGGCGGATCTACCGGTGACTGTCGAACTGGGCGATGCCGACGCGATGATGCCGCAGTTGAAACTGTCGAACTTCCCTGAAGTCCAACTGGTTGCGCGCATCTCCCGCGCGGGCCAGCCAACGGCTGGTGAGTGGGTCGGTCGCAGCGGGCCTCTGGCCAGCAGCACCACCGCGCTACAAAAACTGATCATCGACAGCCCGGACAAATAGCCGGACACAACAGGAAAGCACCGCCATGCACACCATCGCCCGAATCACAGTCCTCACACTGGCCCTGGGCTTGAGTGCATGTGCGGTGCAACGACCGGAACCCACCACCAATCTGCCGCCGATTCCGCCGTCCCAGCCGAGCCCGACCCCGTCCACCTCGCCAACCCCTGGCAAAAGCATCCCGGCCAAACCGTCCAAACCGGTGCCACGCACCTCGGCCAGCTTCGCCCCGCCACCGGGTGGCAATAGCCACTGGGACCAGAAGCTCGGCGTCTATGTCCTCGACGACCAGCCCAACACTTTCTACCGCCAGCGCACCTACTACCGCTGGAACAACGGCTGGAGCCGCTCGATCAGCCCCAACGGTCCGTGGGAAGACACCAACATCCACGGCGTGCCGCCGGGATTGGGCAAACAGTTCGGGCAGTAATGAAAAAACGGCGATCTTTGGATCGCCGTTTTTTTTGTCCGCGTTTCGGGGGCGCGTCTTCAGAGCATTGCGCCGAACTTGCGCAATGCCTGCACCGATTGAATCAGGCCTTGGCGCTGTAGCAGATTGAGAAAAGGTTCGACGTCCAGCGCTGGAAGTTTCAAGTGTGATCGTTGCTGTTCAGCGGCAGCGCTGGCCGTAGCCGAATCCGCGGATGGGTGATGATCGACACGGGGTGTTCCGGCATTCGCAAAGGAGGGATGTCGGGACCTTATTCGAATAAACGAAACGCTGGGCGCTAATGTTCGCTAGCCAGCAACCCTTGCACGTACTCGACAAACGCCCGCGCCTTGGCACTCGCCATCCTTCCCGTCGCAAACACCGCCCATAAATCCATGTCGGGCAGGGTCCAGTCGGGCATGACGGGCTTCACCGCACCGCTGGCCAGTTCCGGGGCGAACATCCATTCGGAGGCGAGCGTCAGGCCCTGATCGGCCAGCACGGCTTCGCGCACGCCCTCGGCCGCGCTGACGCGCAGGCGACCACTGATAATGACCGATTGTCGTTCCGCGCCTTTGGCGAACTGCCAGGTGTTGCCGCCGCCGAGGTTGTAGACGACGGCCTGGTGTTTACTCAAATCGGCAGGGCAGTTCGGTTCGCCGTGTCTGGCGAAGTACGCCGGGGTGCCGAGCACCACGCGGCGGCAATCGGCGATCTTGCGCGCGGTCAGGCCCGAATCGGTCAATGCGCCCATGCGCAGGGCGACGTCGATGCCTTCCTCGACGAGGTTGATGTTGCGATCGTCGAGCATCAGGTCGATGTTCAGTTGCGGGTGCTGATCGAGAAACGCCCCCAGGTGCGGAACGATGTGCAGACGGCCGAAGGTCACCGCCGCGCTGATGCGCAAGTTGCCGCTCAAACCGCCTGCACTGCCACGGGCGGCGTTGTCGGCCTCGTCGGCTTCGTCGATGGCACGTTTGGCCCGCTCGAAATAGGCCAGCCCGGCTTCGGTCGGGGTCAGGCCGCGGGTCGAGCGCAGCAACAGGCTGACGGCCAGGCGCTTTTCCAGCAGAGCGATGGTCTTCGACACAGCCGGCTGGCCGATATTCAAGCGCCGGGCAGCGGCGGAAAACGAGCCGGTTTCAACGACGCAGACGAAGGTTTCCATGGCGGCGAGACGGTCCATCGGTATTCCTGTGCAAGTCTGAAAATTGTCGTAACCCCACCGGGCAATAAGGTGTTGCTCAGAACGCGGCTTTGCCCACAGAGGCGCCGCCATCGACAAACAATGTCTGCCCGGTGATGAACCCGCTTTGCTCGGACAACAGAAACGCGATCGCCGCGGCGATCTCCTCCGGCTGCCCCAGGCGGCCCATCGGCACCCCGGCCAGATAGCGCGCTTCGCCTTCGCTGCCGGGCGGATTGTTGGCGCGGAACAGCTCGGTCTCGGTCGGTCCGGGCGCGACGGCGTTCACGGTGATGCCGGTCTGCGCCAGTTCCAGCGCCCACGAACGGGTAAAGCTGACCAGCGCTGCTTTCGCTGCGGCATAGGCTGTACGCTGAGTAATGCCCAGCACCGTCAGGCTGGAGATGTTCACCACCCGACCCCAGCCCCGCGTGCGCATCCCCGGCAACAGCGCCTGAGTCGCCTGCAACGCCGAATGCAGATTGAGCCGCATGACCTCGTCGAACGCGTCCAGATCAATGTCGCCCAAGGCCTGCGGTCGTACCAGCCCGACGTTGTTCACCAGCCCGTCGAATTCATAGGTGCGCGCCAGTTCCGCCAGTACCTCGCCGGTCAGCTTGCGATCACTCAGATCCAGTGGAAACAGGATGCCCGGAAAGCTCAGGTCAGGCTGGCGGGCAATCCCCACCACCCGATGGCCGGCACGGTCCAGATGCTCGGCCAGCGCTCGGCCTATGCCTTTGCTGGCGCCGGTGATGAGGAAGGTACGTCGGGTCATGGCAACTCCTGGGCACAGGGGATCGGATCAGCCGCGCAATGCATCCAGCATCGCTTCAGGCTCGGGACGCTGAGTGTAATCCGGGTTGACCTCGGCGTAACGAATCACGCCATTCTGAGCGATCACAAAACGGGCCGGCATCGGCAATGTCCACGCTGGATCATCGTTGAAGGTCGGCAGGTCGTTGCGCAGGTTCTTGTACAGCTCGATCAGGTAGTCCGGTAATTCGAAACGCAGGCCGAACGCCGCCGCCACGTCATTGCGCGGGTCGCTGAGGATCGGGAATTGCAATTGGTTGATGCGTTGCGACTTGCGGCTGTTGGCCGCGATCTGCGGCGAAATGGCCAGCAGACTGGCGCCGGCATGCTGAATCGACGGGAGAAAGGCCTGCAACGCCTGCAATTCCAGGTTGCAGTACGGGCACCAGACACCGCGATAGAACGTCAACACCAATGGCCCTTGCGCCAGTAGATCCGCCGACGATACGGGATGGCCTTCGGGGTCTTTCAGGGTGAACAGCGGCGCCATGTCACCGACTTTCAGGGCACGGTTTGCCGCGCCGGAGGCGATCAGCTCGGCGGTGGCGCGCTCCATCACCGGGTGAATGTCGGCGGGGGCGTTGTAAGGGGGCTTGCCGGCCTTGAAGTCGGCTTTGAACGCGTCGAGTCTTGCTTGCAGGGTCATGGTCGAAAGTCCTGTAGGAGCGCCGGTAGTGGCTGGATTCAAGATTGACCGTGAGGCGAGGGCGGCGGAACACAGGCGCGTGGCATAGCACTCATGCCTGGGGGGAATGGGGCCGTTCATCACATTCGGTAAAACAGCTGGACGTCACTCCGTAGATTTCTGTACTTGAGTAAAGATAACTCCAGGGTTGCTTTTAACAGGCCGAGGCAAGGAGGCGGTGGGTGCAGAGCAGGCTATTGATCAAGGAGCTGGAGGAGGCAGGCTGGACACTGGATCGGGTTACCGGCAGTCATCACATCTTCAGGCACCGATACACCCCGCCAGCCAGCGACAAGGGAGATCCATAATGCAATATCCGATCTGCATCGAATGGGGTGACGACAACACCGGCCATCGGTATTCAGATACCCGACATTCCCGGCGCGGCCACGGCTGGGGATACCTTCGAGGACGCCTACAACGCCGCCGTCGAAATCGCTCACATCCTGCTACAGGAGATGGCGGCGGACGGCGAGTCGATTCCCATGCCGACGTCGGCAGCGGCCCATCGCAATAATCCGGAGTTTGCCGACATGGGCTGGGGCATGCTGGAGCTGGATATCTCGCCCTACCTGGGCAAAACCGAGAAGGTCAACGTGACGTTGCCGGGCTATGTCATCCAACGCATTGATCGCTATGTGCGTGAGCACAACGTCAAAAGCCGCTCCTCCTTTCTGGCGGATGCGGCGATGGAGAAACTGGTTCGGTATTAAGCGTCATCGCTCCCACAGGTCCAGTGAGCAACCTGTGAGAGCGAGCCTGCTCGCGATGCGTTGACGTCTTACGCCGTTGCCAATGCACCACGCTGCGAGACACTCAGAAACCGCAACAGCGCCAGCAGCGGGAACACGCTGCCGACAATCACGATCCACAACCAGCCGCCATGTTCGTACACCGCACTGGCGACCGAGGAGCCGAAGGCGCCGCCGATGAAGATGCTGGTCATGTACAGGGCGTTCAGGCGACCGCGGCTTTTGGCGTCCAGCGAATAGACAGCGCGCTGGCCGAGGACCATGTTCATCTGCACGCAGAAGTCGAGTACCACGCCGGTGACGGCCAGGCCGATCACACTGTAGGCCGGGTGAATGAAGGCCGGCAGAAAGCTCAGGCTGGCGAACAGCATGGCCAGCAGCGAGGCGATGCGAGTGTGGCCAGCATCCGCGAGACGCCCGCTGATGGGGGCGGCGATGGCCCCGATGGCACCGACCAGGGCGAAGATCGCGATTTCGCTTTGCGACAGACCATGGTTGCGCGCCAGTTCCAGCGGCACCGCCGTCCAGAACAGGCTGAACGTGGCGAACATGCAGCCCTGATAAAACGCGCGCTGACGCAACACCGGTTGCTGGCGCAGCAGGGTCCACAACGAACCGATCAACTGGCCATAAGAAGCGCTGTGGTCCGGCTGACGCTTGGGTACGGTCAACGCCAGCACCACGCTGATCGCCGCCATCAACGCGGCAGCAATCATGAACATCGCGCGCCAGCCGAAATGGTCAGCCACGACGCTCGACACCGGCCGCGCCAGCAGGATACCCAGCAGCAGCCCCCCCATGATCCCGCCGACCACCCGGCCACGGGATTCTTCCGGCGCCAGATGCGCGGCGAGGGGAATCAGGATCTGCACCGACACCGAACTGAAGCCCACCAGCAATGAAATCAGCAGGAACACATTCGGCTGACTGGTGAATGCCGCGCCGAGCAGGCTGGCAATCGCCACCACGGTGGTGATGATCATCAACCGGCGGTTTTCCAGCAGGTCGCCGAGCGGCACCAGAAAGAACAGGCCCAGCGCATAACCGATCTGCGTGAGCGAGACGATGAAGCTGGCCATGGTGTCGGACAGGCCGATGTCCGGGGCGATCAGGCCGATGATTGGCTGTGCGTAGTAGATGTTGGCGACGATGGCGCCGCAGCAGAAGGCGAACAGCAGCACCATGCCTCGGGTCATTGCGTGTGTAGTGGTGGTCATAAGATTTCTCGATCCGGCGAAAGGGGATGCGGTGAGGCTAAGGGACAAACCGGGTGCGCAGAAGAAGCCTTCGGTTGATATCAATTATTCCGTTGCGGAATGACTGGCTTCTGTCAGGGGGCATCCATCGGTGGACTTTGCGTCCGACCGTTGAAAGGCGATGATACATTCACTTACATCTTCTTCGATAGCGTGCTTATGTTTGCAGCGGCTTGTTCAACATTCATGACCGGAGGATTGCAATGTTTCGTCAGAGGCTTCGCCACACCGTAACCATTGCCTTGATCAGCCTGCTTGGCACGGCCAGCGTACAGGCCGCGGACGCACCGGGGATGCGCATCGGTGTGCGCGGCGAGATCACCGGGGTCAGCGCCGAGGCGCTGAAAGTCCACGTCAACAGCGGCGAAAACGTGGTCATCCAGTTGACCGCCGACACCAAGGTCCGCGCCGTCACGCTGGCAAATATCGAAGACATCAAACCCGGCAGCTACATCGGTTCGGCGGCCATGCCCCAGGAGGATGGCACGCTCAAGGCCCTTGAAGTGCACGTATTCCCGCCGGAACTGGCCGGCAGTGGCGACGGCCATCGGCCGTTCGACCTGGCCAGGGGCAGCAGCATGACCAATGGCAGCGTCGGTGATCTGGTGGTGAGTAATGGGCGGGTGCTGACCGTCAGTTACAAGGGCGGGCAGCAGAAGATCCTGGTGCCGGAGGATGTGCCGATCGTCAATCTGACGCCGGGGGATCGCAGTTTGCTCAAGGTCGGGGTGAAGATTGTCACCTTCGTGACCCAGGGCGCGGATGGCACGCTGACCGCGCAATCGATTTCCGCCGGCAAGGATGGCGTCACTCCACCGATGTAAAAGCCCCTCACCCTAACCCTCTCCCAGAGGGAGAGGGGACTGATTGGGGGATGCTTGAAAGGTGCACCGACCTGGGACTGCTTGGGGGATGCTTGAGAGGTGCACCGACCTGAAACTGATTGGGCGATGCTTGAGAGGTACACCAACTTGGAACTGTTTGGGCGACCGCATAATCGACTCGATATTTCAGGTCGATGTCTGACGCCAGACACCTCGGTCGGCCCCCTCTCCCTCCGGGAGAGGGCTGGGGTGAGGGGCAGGCTTCCACAAAAAAAGGCGACCGCAGAGGATCGCCTTTTTCGTTGTCACTCAAGCCTTACTGGCCGGTATAAATCTGGTCAAAAACCCCACCATCATTGAAATGGGTCTTCTGCACCGATCGCCAGTCACCGAAGGTCTTCTCGACCGAGAGGAAATCGACTTTCGGGAAGCGGTCAGTGTATTTCGCCAGCACCGCCGGGTCCCGTGGACGCAGGTAGTTGGCGGCGGCAATTTCCTGGCCTTCCGGCGACCACAGGTACTTCAGGTATTCATCCGCCGCAGCGCGGGTGCCTTTCTTGTCGACCACTTTGTCGACCACCGACACGGGTGGTTCGGCTTCGGCAGAGACGCTCGGGTAGATCACTTCGAACTGATCGCGACCAAACTCGCGGGCGATCATTTCCGCTTCGTTCTCGAAGGTCACCAGCACGTCGCCGATCTGGTTGGTCATGAACGTCGTGGTCGCGGCGCGGCCACCGGTGTCGAGCACCGGCGCCTGTTTGAACAGCTTGCCGACGAAGTCCTTGGCCTTGTTCTCGTCTCCGCCGTTCTTCAGCACGTAGCCCCAGGCCGACAGGTAGGTGTAGCGGCCATTACCGGAGGTTTTCGGGTTCGGCACGATTACCTGCACGCCGTCCTTGAGCAGGTCCGGCCAGTCTTTCAGGGCTTTCGGGTTACCTTTGCGCACGATAAACACGGTGGCCGAAGTGAACGGCGCACTGTTGTTCGGCAGGCGGGTGACCCAGTTTTCCGGGACCAGTTTGCCGTTGTCGGCGAGGGCGTTGATGTCGGTCGCCATGTTCATGGTGATGACGTCAGCCGGCAAGCCATCAATCACCGAACGCGCCTGTTTGCTCGAGCCACCGAAAGACATCTGCACGGTGATGTTCTCGTTGTGCTCGGCTTGCCAGTGTTTCTGAAAGGCAGTGTTGTAGTCCTTGTAGAAATCGCGCATCACGTCGTAGGAGACGTTGAGCAGGGGCGGTGCGGCTTGCGCCACACTGCCAAAGGCAAGACCGGCGGCGAGAAGTGAGGCGCCAAAGAGTTTTTTCACTGCGCATTCCTTGTTGTGTCGGTGATAGCGGTCGGGGGGATACCGTTTTGCCAGCGACTATAACGGGGCACGCATAGTCGCTTAAAGATTAAAAAGCTCTGTGCTTATTCCATTTTCTTGAACAGTGCATTGCCGCAACGGGAGCAGAACGCCGCGCCATGTTCATGGCTGTTTTTCCTGCACACCGGGCAGTCGTGTTGCAGCTGTTCGCCGCGCATGGCGTTGGCCAGTTCTGCGGTGAAAATCCCGGTCGGCACGGCGATGATCGAGTAACCGGTGATCATCACCAGCGACGAAATCACCTGGCCCAATGGGGTCTTCGGCACAATGTCGCCGAAGCCGACGGTGGTCAGGGTCACGATAGCCCAATAGATGCCCTTGGGGATGCTGGTGAAGCCGTGTTCCGGGCCTTCGATCACGTACATCAGGGTGCCGAACACTGTCACCAGGGTGCAGACGCTGACCAGAAACACCACGATCTTCTGCTTGCTGCCACGCAGCGCCGACATCAGGTAGTTGGCTTGCTTGAGGTACGGGCTGAGCTTGAGCACGCGGAAGATCCGCAGCATGCGAATGATCCGGATGATCAGCAGGTACTGCGCATCGCTGTAGTACAGCGCGAGAATCCCCGGCACGATCGCCAGCAGATCCACCAGTCCGTAGAAACTGAAGGCGTAGCGCAACGGTTTCGGTGAGCAGTACAACCGCAGGATGTACTCCCCGAGAAAAATGATGGTGAAGCCCCACTCGATGTAGGCCAGCACATCGGCGTAGTTCTGGTGAATGCTGTCGATACTGTCGAGCATCACCACCACCAGGCTGGCGAGGATGATCAACAGCAAGGTGCCGTCGAAGCGCCGCCCGGCGAGGGTGTCACTCTGGAAAATCATGACGTAAAGCCGTTCACGCCAACCGTTGTTGCTGTCCATGGATAACGCCTGAATTAAAGATCAGCGCAGCCTAGGTTGATTCTCCCCCTGTACGCAAGGCGTGCCGTCCACGGCCGCTTTGCCGAGCACCTGGATCCCGGCGCGGATCAGCCAGCCGGCTAGGATGAACGGCGCCGTCAGCGTCGCCAGGCCGATGGCGGCGAACAGCGGCGTCACCAGCAATGCCAGCACGATACCGAGCAGCGGCAACCACGGCTGTTGGCGTTGACCACTGAAGGCGAGGGCGGCGAGCACGGCGTTGTAGCTGCCGAGGCCGAGCAACGCCGCGTGGGTTTCATGGTGCAGCAGACTGGAACCGAGGCCGATGGCTGAAGCCAATAGCGCCCAGGCAAACGCACGGCGATCCGCGACCAGCAGACCGGCGGCGACCAATGCGCCGGCCAGCGGATGACCGAGGAACATCACTTGACCCAATCCACGCAGTTCAGCGGCGAGCAGGTTCAGCGTGTTCATCTCGATGTGTGCCATTGGCGCGGACGGTTCGGCGAACAGGAGCAACATCCAGCTCATCGCCACGAACGGCGAGGTGTAGGCCGGTATCGAGCGGCTGCGGTACACATGTTTGAGCCACTGCTGAGTGAGCATCGCGCTCAGGCCGCCAGCCGCCAGAATCAGTGGCGGCAGCAGCGGCGACCAGGGGAAATACAGGCTCAGCAACAAACCGAGCAGCACGCCGTTGTAACTGAACAATCCGGCCTGGCGATCCGCCTTGGCGTAGTTGCGCCGCTGTGCAGTGAGCAACCCGGCGACGGCACCGAGCAGCGCGCCGGCGAACAGCACCGGCGCCGTCAGCAGGATCGCCAACAGGCACAACAGGCCGCACAACGGATGGCGCTGGAGGAATATCTGACTGAAACCGTTGAGCAAAGCCTCGGCCCAGTCGGGGCAGTGGGTGTTGAAATGATTGGCAGGCATGTTGAGAAAATCTGGGCAGTTGGAAAATCAAAAGGTCTTGCAAGTCAGTGTGGCGAGGGGATTTATCCCCGTTGGGCTGCGAAGCGGCCCCCATCGGAGAATGCGGTTTCTCTGTGGAAACCGTCACACCCCTAAAAGCGACGACTGCAGCGCAGCCGAACGGGGATAAATCCCCTCGCCACAGGTTGTGTAGCTTTCTTTAGATCAAGGTTTCGATACGCAGCGAGTTAGTCGACCCCGGCTGCCCGAATGGCACACCAGCGGTGATCAGCAGCGTGTCGCCGCGCTCGGCCATGCCTTGGGCCTGGGCGATCTCAAGCGCGGTCGAGCAGACTTCGTCGACCTGACGCAGGCGATCGTTGACCACCGAGTGAATCCCCCACGCGACACTCAAGCGGCGTGCGGTCTGCAGGTTTGGCGTCAGGTTGAGGATCGGCGCTTTCGGCCGTTCCCGCGCCGCACGCAGGGTCGATGCGCCCGACTCGCTGTAGTTGACCAGCACCGCCACCGGCAGCACGTTGCTGATGCGGCGGATCGCACAGCTGATCGCGTCGGATACGGTTGCTTCAGCCTTTGGTCGGCTGACGTCGAGCTGCGTCTGATAGTCCGGGCCGTTTTCCACCTGACGGATGATCTTGCTCATCATCTGCACGGCTTCCAGCGGGTATTCACCGGACGCGGTTTCCGCCGACAACATCACCGCATCGGCACCCTCGGCCACGGCGTTGGCGACGTCGGTGACCTCGGCGCGGGTTGGCGCCGGGGAGAAGCGCATCGACTCCAGCATCTGCGTCGCCACCACCACCGGTTTACCCAGTTCGCGGCAGGTGCTGATGATGTTTTTCTGGATCTGCGGCACGCTTTCCGCCGGCACTTCCACGCCAAGGTCACCACGGGCGACCATGATCGCATCGCTCCGCTCGGCGATTTCACGCAGTTGCTCAACCGCCGACGGCTTCTCGATTTTCGCCATCAAAAAGGCCTTGTCGCCGATCAGCTCGCGGGCTTCGATGATGTCCTGCGGACGTTGCACGAACGACAGCGCCACCCAGTCCACCCCCAGCTCGAGGCCGAAGCTCAGGTCGCGGCGATCCTTGGCGGTCAGCGGGCTCAGGTCGAGCACCGCTTGCGGCACGTTCACGCCTTTGCGGTCGGAGAGCTCACCGCCGTTGAGCACGGTGGTGTCGATCGCGTCGGTGTATTTGCTGACCACCCGCAGGCGCAGTTTGCCGTCATCGAGCAGCAGATCCATACCGGCTTCGAGCGCCGCAATGATCTCCGGATGTGGCAGGTTCACTCGGCGTTCGTCGCCCGGTGTCGCGTCCAGATCCAGACGGAACGCCTGACCGCGATGCAGTTGCACCTTGCCGTCAGCGAACTTGCCGACGCGCAGTTTCGGCCCCTGCAAGTCCATCAGAATGCCCAGCGGGTAGTTGAGCTGGCGCTCGACTTCGCGGATCCACTGATAGCGCTTGGCGTGGTCGGCGTGATCGCCGTGGCTGAAGTTCAGGCGGAAGATATTGACCCCGGCCTCGACCAGCTCACGGATGTCTTCGATGCCATCGACGGCAGGGCCGAGGGTGGCGAGGATTTTGACCTTTTTATCAGGCGTCATGATTTAGAGCTCTCGAGGATCAGAATGGCGCGGAAGTCGTTGACGTTGGTGCGGGTCGGCTCGGTGACAATCAGCGCATCGAGCGCCTCGAAGTAGCCGTAACCGTTGTTGTTATCCAGCTCGTCGCTGGCGCTCAAACCGAGGGCGGCGGCGCGGGCGTAGCTGTCCGGGGTCATGATCGCGCCAGCGTTGTCTTCCGAGCCGTCGATGCCGTCGGTGTCACCGGCCAGGGCGTAGACGCCGGGCTGGCCCTTGAGGCTGTCGGTGAGGCTGAGGAGGAATTCGGCGTTGCGTCCGCCACGGCCATTGCCGCGCACGGTCACGGTGGTTTCGCCGCCGGAGAGAATCACGCACGGCGCCGCCAATGGCTGGCCGTGGTTGATGATCTGGCGGGCGATGCCGGCGTGGACCTTGGCCACTTCGCGCGACTCGCCTTCGAGGTCGCCAAGGATCAGCGTACTGAAACCGGCCTGGCGGCATTTCACCGCAGCGGCATCCAGCGATTGCTGAGGGCGGGCGATCAACTGGAAGTGGCTGCGCGCCAGACTCGGATCGCCGGGTTTGACCGTTTCCGACTCAGGGCTTTGCAGCCAGTTACGCACGGAAGCGGGAATCTCGATGCCGTAGCGTTTGATGATCGCCAGTGCTTCGGCAGACGTGCTTGGATCGGCCACGGTCGGGCCGGACGCGATGACCGTGGCGAGGTCGCCCGGCACATCGGAAATCGCATAGGTATACACCGTGGCTGGCCAGCAGGCCTTGCCCAGACGCCCGCCCTTGATCGCCGAGAGGTGCTTGCGCACGCAGTTCATCTCGCCGATGGTTGCGCCGGATTTGAGCAGGGCTTTGTTGATCGACTGCTTGTCGGCGAGGGTGATGCCTTCGGCCGGCAAGGCGAGGAGGGCAGAGCCGCCACCGGAGAGCAGGAAGATCACACGGTCGTCTTCGGTCAGGTTACTGACCAGTTCCAGCACGCGTTTGGCCACGGCCAGACCGGCAGCGTCCGGCACCGGATGCGCGGCTTCGACCACTTCGATTTTTTCGCACGGGGCGCCGTGACCGTAACGGGTCACCACGAGGCCCGAGACGTCACCCTGCCAGCAGCGCTCGACCACTTGCGCCATCGCGGCGGCCGCTTTGCCGGCGCCGATGACGATGACTCGGCCAGTGCGATCGGCAGGCAGATGAGCTTCGAGGACCTGGTTCGGATGGGCCGCGTCGATGGCTGTGGCAAACAGCTCGCGCAGCAGTTGTTGCGGATCGACCGACATGGCGGGCTCCCGGAATTCTTGTTATTGGAGTGGAGCGACAACGGTGCAGCAACCCGGTCTCTGTGGGAGCTGGCTTGCCAGCGATTCAGGCGCTGCGGTCCTTCAGAAAAACCGAGTCGATGCCATCGCGGGCAAGCCCGCTCCCACAGGGAGCGAGCCAGAAGTGAAGATTATTTGTTGTCGCGAATCGAGAAGTTGGCCATGTGTTCCAGACCCTTGATCAGCGCCGAGTGGTCCCAGTTGCTGCCACCGATGGCCGCACAGGTGCTGAACACTTGCTGGGCGTTGGCGGTGTTCGGCAGGTTGATGTTCAGTTCCTTGGCGCCTTGCAGGGCCAGGTTCAGGTCCTTCTGGTGCAGGCTGATGCGGAAGCCCGGATCGAAGGTGCCCTTGATCATGCGCTCGCCGTGCACTTCGAGGATCTTCGACGAAGCGAAACCGCCCATCAGTGCTTCACGCACCTTGGCCGGATCGGCACCGTTTTTCGAGGCGAACAACAGCGCTTCGGCCACGGCCTGAATGTTCAGCGCGACGATGATCTGGTTAGCGACCTTGGCGGTCTGACCGTCGCCATTGCCACCGACCAGGGTGATGTTTTTGCCCATGGCCTGGAACAGCGGCAGTGCGCGTTCGAACGCATCGGCGTCGCCACCGACCATGATGCTCAGGGTCGCCGCCTTGGCGCCGACTTCACCGCCGGATACCGGGGCGTCGAGGTACTGCGCGCCTTTTTCGTTGATTTTCTTGGCGAAGGCCTTGGTGGCGGTCGGCGAGATCGAGCTCATGTCGATCACCACTTTGCCTTTGCCGATACCGGCGGCAACGCCGTCGGCGCGGAACAGCACGTCGTCGACCTGCGGGGTGTCCGGAACCATGACGATGATGAATTCAGCTTCCTGCGCCACTTCGCGCGGGTTGGCCAGGGCGACGGCGCCAGCGGCAACCAGGTCGGCAGGCGCGGCGTCGTGGTGCGCCGACAGGAACAGGCTGTGACCGGCTTTCTGCAGGTTCGCCGCCATTGGGTGGCCCATGATGCCGGTGCCGATAAATCCGATTTTAGCCATGAGAAAATCCTCTTGTTTTTGTCTTGCTCCCAACACCGAGTCGGTGAGCTTTTGTGGCGAGGGGATTTATCCCCGATGGGCAGCGAAGCTGCCCCAGATTTTTTGCAATGCGCGGGTGTAGCTATTACGACTGCTGCGCAGCCGAACGGGGCGGTGCGACGATTCGCTAAATCCCCTCGCCACACGGGCTATGCGTGGTCAATCAGATTGCGTTGTGGGTTTTCAGCCAGCCGAGGCCCGCTTCAGTGGTGGTCAGCGGCTTGTACTCGCAACCCACCCAACCCTGATAACCGATGCGATCGAGGTGTTCGAACAGGAAGCGGTAGTTGATCTCGCCAGTGCCCGGCTCGTTGCGCCCCGGATTGTCCGCGAGCTGCACGTGGTTGATCTCGCCCAGGTGCGATTGCAGGGTGCGGGCCAGATCGCCCTCCATGATTTGCATGTGGTAGATGTCGTATTGCAGGAACAGATTGGCGCTGCCGACCTGCTCGCGGATCGACAGGGCTTGCGCCGTGTTGTTCAGGTAGAAGCCCGGAATGTCGCGGGTGTTGATCGCTTCCATCACCAGTTTGATGCCCGCTGCCTGCAGCTTGTCGGCGGCGTATTTCAGGTTGGCGACGAAGGTTCTTTCCACGGTGGCATCGTCGACGCCTTGCGGGCGGATACCGGCCAGGCAGTTGACCTGAGTGTTGCCCAGCACTTGCGCGTAGGCGATCGCCAGATCGACACCGGCGCGGAATTCTTCAACCCGGTCCGGCAGGCAGGCGATACCGCGCTCGCCCTTGGCCCAGTCACCGGCCGGCAGGTTGAACAGCACTTGGGTCAGACCGTTGGCGTCGAGCCTGGCCTTGATTTCGGCGGAGCTGAAGTCGTACGGGAACAGGTATTCCACACCACTGAAACCGGCCTTGGCGGCGGCGTCGAAACGGGCAAGGAAATCCTGTTCGGTGAACAGCATGGACAGGTTGGCTGCGAAACGCGGCATGGTGGTCTCCTAAAAACGCATGTGACACGGTTGATCAGACTGAACGCGATCAAGTCCCCTCTCCCGGAGGAAGAGGGGGCCAATTACGTTTAGTCGAGCAGCGAAATCGCCGTTGGCGCATCGTTGCCGACCAGCGCCAGGTCTTCGAATTCATTGACGGCGTTGATCTCGGTCCCCATGGAGATGTTGGTCACACGCTCCAGGATGATTTCGACGATCACCGGCACCTTGAACTCTTCGATCATCTGTTCGGCCTTGCGCAGGGCAGGGGCGATTTCCGAGGGTTCGAACACACGCAGCGCCTTGCAGCCCAGGCCTTCGGCGACTGCGATGTGGTCAACCCCGTAACCGTTGAGTTCCGGCGCGTTCAGGTTATCGAAGGACAGCTGCACGCAGTAGTCCATTTCGAACCCGCGCTGGGCCTGGCGGATCAGGCCCAGGTACGAGTTGTTCACCACAACGTGGATGTACGGCAGTTTGAACTGAGCGCCGACCGCCAGCTCCTCGATCATGAACTGGAAGTCATAGTCCCCCGACAGGGCCACGACTTTACGGCTCGGATCGGCCTTGACCACGCCCAGCGCTGCCGGAATGGTCCAGCCCAACGGGCCGGCCTGACCGCAGTTGATCCAGTGACGCGGCTTGTAGACGTGCAGGAACTGCGCGCCGGCAATCTGCGACAGACCAATGGTGCTGACGTAGCAGGTGTCTTTGCCGAACACCTGGTTCATCTCTTCGTAAACGCGCTGCGGCTTGACCGGCACGTTGTCGAAGTGGGTCTTGCGGTGCAGGCTGGACTTGCGCTGCTGGCAATCCTGCAGCCAGGCAGAGCGGTTTTTCAGCTTGCCGGCGGCTTGCCATTCACGCGCCACTTCGATGAACACGGTCAGCGCGGCAGCAGCGTCGGACACGATGCCCAGGTCCGGGGTGAACACGCGGCCGATCTGCGTGCCTTCGATGTCGACGTGAATGAACTTGCGACCTTCGGTGTACACATCGACCGAACCGGTGTGACGGTTGGCCCAGCGGTTACCGATGCCCAGTACCACGTCGGATTTCAGCATCGTCGCGTTGCCGTAACGGTGCGACGTCTGCAGACCGACCATGCCGACCATCAGCGGGTGATCGTCCGGGATGGTGCCCCAGCCCATGAGGGTCGGGATGACCGGGATCCCGGTCAGCTCAGCGAATTCAACCAGCAGATCGCTGGCATCGGCGTTGATGATGCCGCCACCGGCCACCAGCAATGGACGCTCGGCCTGATCCAGCAACGCCAAAGCTTTTTCAACCTGAACGCGGGTCGCAGTCGGCTTGGCCAGCGGCAGCGGCTGGTAAGCGTCGATGTCGAATTCGATCTCGGCCATCTGCACGTCGAACGGCAGGTCGATCAGCACTGGGCCTGGACGGCCGGAGCGCATTTCATAGAAAGCTTTCTGGAACGCGTAAGGCACCTGGCCCGGCTCCAGAACTGTGGTCGCCCACTTGGTGACGGGCTTGACGATGCTGGTGATGTCGACCGCCTGGAAGTCTTCCTTGTGCATACGGGCGCGGGGTGCCTGGCCGGTAATGCAGAGGATGGGGATCGAGTCGGCCGAGGCGCTGTAGAGCCCGGTGACCATGTCGGTACCGGCAGGGCCGGAAGTACCGATGCACACGCCGATGTTGCCGGCCTTGGTGCGGGTGTAACCCTCGGCCATGTGCGACGCGCCTTCGACGTGGCGAGCGAGGACGTGATCGATGCCACCGACTTTCTGCAAGGCGGAGTACAGCGGGTTGATCGCAGCGCCGGGAATGCCAAAGGCGGTATCAACCCCTTCACGGCGCATCACCAGAACGGCGGCTTCGATTGCTCTCATTTTGCTCATGGTTTTGTGCCTCTTTACGTTTTGTAATTGTATACAAGTGGCTTTGCGCAGAGTGTATTCACGGCGGACGGCGCAGGTCAATCCATTTTCTCAAGCGCCTGTTTCATTCGTCGGAAGCCGTATCTACTGTGGCTTTTCGTCGCATGTGGCGCTTTTCGAGAATTATTGTATACAAAAAAATAACTCATTGTGTTCTATTTGTTGCATCGGACTGCGGCACAAAACCGCAGCCCCCCGACTTTCCCAATAACAAAATGAGGACGGCACCATGAGCGCTTTAACCTTGAAAGTCGCAGTCAACCTGGTCAACGAAGCCATCAGCGCCGGGCGAGCTGTCAACGCTGCGCCGCTGACCATTGCGGTACTCGATACCGGCGGCCACCTGATCACCCTGCAACGCGAAGACGGCGCCAGTCTGCTGCGCCCGCAGATCGCCATCGGCAAAGCCTGGGGCGCTATCGCCTTGGGCAAGGGCTCACGCCTGCTGGCGCTGGACGCCCAACAACGCCCGGCCTTTATCGCCGCACTCAACAGCATGGGCCAGGGCAGCGTCGTCCCGGCCCCGGGCGGGGTGTTGGTTCGCGATCAGGCGGGGAATGTGCTGGGAGCGATCGGCATCAGCGGCGATCTGTCGGATATTGATGAGCAGGTGGCGATCAGGGCAGTGGAGGCGCTGGAGTTGAAGGCGGATGCGGGGGTGGCGGCTTGATCAGTAGCGTCTGAAGTAAAGCAATCGCTGGCAAGCTCCCACAAGGTTTTGTGTCGTTCACAAATTTTGTATTCAACATCAAAACTGTGGGAGCTGGCTTGCCAGCGATGGCGGCCTGACTGACATATCAAGATAAAAGACGGCCGAGCCAGATGGGGCGCTGCGGTCTAGCCTTCTGGTGAACTCATCATCAAGGGGCAAAGGATTGCCTGATCTTCCGGCTTCACATCGTCTGCGAACCGGCCGCTATGCCGAGCCCAATCAAATCTATCTGCTGACAACCAACACACTTGGTCGCGAACCTATCTTTGCCAATTTCGCTTTGGGTCGATTGGTGGTTCATCAATTTCGCCGGGCACAGGAGCTTGGATTGGCTAATTCACTGGCGTGGGTGGTCATGCCTGACCATTTTCATTGGCTCGTTGAGCTGGAAAATTGTTCGCTCAGAAGGCTGATGGGGGAAACCAAGTCGCTGATTACCCGTGAAGTGAATCTATCCAGCGATCGTAGCGGGCCGCTTTGGCAGCAGGGTTTTCATGATCGAGCATTGAGGCGGGAAGATGATCTGGTGAAGATGGCGCGCTATGTGGTCGCTAACCCGTTGCGGGCAGGATTGGTAGAAAGGCTGGGTGATTATCCGCTGTGGGATGCCATCTGGGTTTGATCTGATACCGAGTTGCCGCCATCGCTGGCAAGCCAGCTCCCACAGGTTTGCTTGTTGAATGCAGATTTTGCAAACGACAAAAAACCTTGTGGGAGCTGGCTTGCCAGCGATAGGGTCACCGCGGTCTTACTGATCCGGCTCACACCCCTTCAACACCAATCGGATAATCGTCTGCGCTGCCGCTTCATAATCCGCCTCGTCGAGCTTGTCCTTGCCGGTGACCGCAGAGATCTGCCAGTCGAAGTCGGCGTAGGTCTGGGTCGCGGCCCAGATGCTGAACATCAGGTGGTTGGGGTCGATCGGGGCGATCTGGCCGCGGTCGATCCAGGTCTGGATGCAGTCGATGTTGTGCTTGGCCTGGCCGTTGAGTTGCTCGACCAGGTCGGCGCTCAGGTGCGGGGCGCCGTGCATGATTTCGCTGGCGAACACTTTCGAGGCAAAGGGCAGGTCGCGGGAGATGCGGATCTTCGAGCGGATGTAGCCGCTGAGCACTTCGCTCGGCACGCCGTCCGGGTTGAACGGGGTCGAAGCCTGCAGGATCGGCACGATGATGCTTTCCAGCACCTCGCGGTAGAGGTTTTCCTTGGACTTGAAGTAGTAGTAGACGTTGGGTTTGGGCAATCCTGCCTTGGCGGCGATGTCGCTGGTTTTGGTCGCCGCGAAGCCCTTGTCGGCGAATTCCTCGCTGGCGGCACGCAGGATCAGTTCTTTGTTGCGCTCGCGGATTGTGCTCATAAACCCGGTGGTTCCTTGCCTGTTCTGGCGGTTGCGCATGGTAGCACCGGCCTCGCGCGTGGCTCAAGAATGCCCGTGTGGCCTGCAGTCGCGGTATGCTGCGCGGCATTATTCACATAAGGAAACAAGATTCATGGCAGGAAGCAGTTTGCTGGTGCTGATCGACGATATTGCCACCGTTCTGGATGACGTGGCGTTGATGAGCAAGATGGCCGCGAAGAAGACCGCCGGGGTGCTCGGCGACGATCTGGCGCTCAATGCCCAGCAGGTCTCCGGGGTGCGCGCCGAGCGGGAAATTCCGGTGGTCTGGGCGGTCGCCAAGGGTTCGTTCCTTAACAAGTTGATTCTGGTGCCGTCCGCGCTGGCGATCAGTGCGTTCGTACCGTGGCTGGTGACGCCGCTGCTGATGGTTGGCGGCGCCTATCTGTGTTTTGAGGGTTTTGAAAAGCTCGCGCACAAGTTCCTGCACAGCAAGGCCGAAGATGACGCCGAGCATGCGCAACTCACCGAGGCGGTCGCTGACCCGACCACCGATCTGGTGGCCTACGAGAAGGACAAGATCAAAGGCGCGATCCGCACCGACTTCATCCTCTCGGCGGAAATCATCGCCATCACCCTCGGTACCGTGGCCGATGCCTCGTTGACCCAGCAAGTGATCGTGATGTCCGGCATCGCGATTGTCATGACCGTTGGCGTTTATGGCCTAGTGGCCGGCATCGTCAAACTCGACGACCTGGGCCTGTGGCTGACGCAGAAATCCGGCTCGGCAGCAAAAAGCATCGGCAACGCGATCCTGCGCGCCGCGCCGTACATGATGAAAGGCCTGTCGGTGATTGGTACGGCAGCGATGTTTCTGGTCGGCGGTGGCATCCTCACCCACGGCATTCCTGTGGTGCATCACTGGATTGAAGGCGTTGGCGCAGCGGCGGGCGGTGCCGGGTTTGCGGTGCCGGTGCTGCTCAACGGCGTGGCGGGGATCATCGCGGGCGCGGTGGTGCTGGCGGTGGTTTCTGTCGTCGGCAAAATCTGGCGCGCCTTGAAGAGCTAACCAGCGACACAAAACAAATGTGGGAGCGAGCTTGCTCGCGAAAGCGGAGTATCAGTCGACTTAAACGTTGACTGGACTACCGCATTCGCGAGCAAGCTCGCTCCCACACTGTTTTGTGGCAGCCGTTTTTACTCGGCAATCTGCAACTTGCGCGACTCGGTGTACACGTAGCGCACTTTCTCGTACTCGAACGGCGAGTTCATCTGGCCGTAGCGGAAGTTGGTCTGGTAGCGCTTGTCGACGGCGCGCAGGGCCCAGATCTCAGGATGGTTGGAGCTGACTTCCGAGACGTTCAGATAGTTGATCGCCGATTCGGCGGTGTAGTCCACCGCGAGCCCGGCGGTATCGCGGATGTTCGACGGGCCGAGGATTGGCAGCACGAAGTAGGCGCCGCCCGGTACACCGTAGAAGCCCAGGGTCTGGCCGAAGTCCTCACTCTGGCGCGGCAGGCCCATGGCGGTCGCCGGGTCCCACAGGCCGGCAATGCCGATGGTGGTGTTGAGCAACAGGCGTGCGGTGGTTTCCATCGAACGCTTGCCCTTGAACTGCAGCAGGCTGTTGACCAGGTTCGGCACGTCGCCGAGGTTGTTGAAGAAGTTGCTGACCCCGGTGCGCAGGAAGCCAGGGGTCACGTAACGGTAACCGTCGACCACCGGCAGGAACACCCATTGGTCGAAGCGGTAGTTGAAGTGGTAGACGCGACGGTTCCACGACTCCAGCGGGTCATACACGTTGAGCGCGTTGAGCGTCGAGCGCTCGAACTCACGCTGGTCCAGACCCGGGTTGAACTTGAGTTTGGACAACGGCTCCTTGAAGCCGTCGCTGTCGACCACCACCGGCGCGTTGGCTTTGCTGTTGTCGGCCTGGGCCACGCCTGCGCTGAGGAGCGCTGCAATCAGCAGGAGATATTTAGCCACGGAAAAACTCCAGCATGGCGTCGCTGTTGACGCGGTAGTTAAGGTTGCCGCAATGGCCGCCCAGTGGATAAACGGTCAGGCGATCGCCGAACGTCTTGCGCAGGAAGCCCAGGTCGCCCGGGCCGAGGATCACGTCGTCGGCGTTGTGCATCACGGCGATTTTCGGGCTGTCGTGCAGGTAATCCTTGAGCGCATACAGGCTGACCTGGTCGATCAGTTGCAGCAGGCTGCCGCCGTCGGTGCGCGCGCGCCACATTGGAATCACCTGTTCGGTCAGGTAGCAATCGAAGTCGCATTGCAGCGCACGCTTGAGGAACGGCGTGAGGCTGGTGCCTTCGGTGATCGGGAATTTCGGCGGGGTGATCAGGCCACGACGGTTGATCAGGTCCGAAGTAAAGGCGATGTCGGCGGCCGAGAAGCGGAACGACGTGCCGATCAGCATCGCCATCTGCTCGTTGGTCAGGTGCTGCTTGGACTGCTGGAAGTCATAGAGCAGGGCGTCGTTGAGGTCGATGTAGCCTTTCTGCTGGAAGTAACGGGTCAGCTTGCCCAGTACCAGTTCATAGAACGTGGTGCTGTTGTTGATGCCTTTCACTTCGGTCTGAACCAGCTTGTCGAGGTTGCTGATCGAGGTGTAGAGGTTGACTGGCGGGTTGAGCAGCAGGACTTTCTTAAAGTTGAAGCTGCGCCGGGTTTCGTCCAGGTGCGCGACAAACGCGGCATCGAGGGCGCCGAGGCTGTAGCCGGTCAGGTAATACTCGGTGACCGGCAGTTTCGGGTGCTGCGCCCGTACGGCCTGCATCACCCGGTACATGTCTTCGGCGTCTTCCTTGGTGATACCGGGCGTGGCGAAGCGTGAAGCGGCGCTGATGAAATCGAAACTGGTCGGCGAGGACAACTGCACGACGTGATAACCGGCCTTGTAGTAGAGCTTCTTCAAGTATTCGTTGAGCGTGCTGTCATAGCGTGCGCCGGTGCCGGCGATCAGGAAGATCAGCGGCGCCGGTTTGTCCTGCTCGGCGATGCGGTAGGTGAGCTTCTTCACCGCCCAGAAGTTGTCCGGGAGGATGAAGGCCCGCTCCGGGCGCAAGGTGATGCTGTGGTCGGACTGGTTGATGTCGTCGTTGGACGGCAATTCCGGGCGCAGGTCCGGTGGCGTCGTGGCGATGGTTGCCTCGAACGGGTTGGTCAGGGGATAGCCATAACTGGCGGCATCGATATCCACCGCCAGTGCGGACGCACTCAGAATAAGGCCGCTGAACAGCGCGGCGAAGCGCAAGGAACGGAGCATGACTGGATCCCTTAAAGGAAGGTGCCGAATGAAGTTCGCAGGCTATGACCACCGGGCTTGCGCCAAAGTGCCATGCCTCGGCACCAAACAGGCAGAATTCGGAGTAATAGTAGCTGGACGATACACTTTGCAGCGGCCGAATGAACAGTTAACAGTTGTTAGTACTTGCCAACGGTACAAGTCCGATTAAGCTGGCCGCCGATTTCCGTAGATTGGAGTGATTCATGTCTCGCCGCTTGCCCGTGGTGCTGTTGCTCGTCCTGTTGCCGTTGTGGCTGGCTGCCAGCTATGGCGCGCGTTACGGCTTCATGGAGGATGGACGGTGGGTCGGCATCTGCGTCGACGAGGCAAGCCGCTGGGAATGCACGGTGCGCTCGAACCTGGGGCTGATGATTCACTTCAAGGTGTTGGGCTGGACCGCGCTGGTTGCGGCGTTGCTGGGGTTTGTGTTGCCCGGGCGGGCAGGGTGGTGGCTGGCGGTGCTCGCGCTGGCGTTCGGCCTGCCGGCGCTGGCGTTGTACAACACCACGTTGGCGGTGTTTGCGCTGGTGATTGCCGGGTTGCGCCTGGTCCGGGCGTCCCTTAGCGCCTGACAGTCAGTCATCGCGGGCAAGCCCGCTGCCACAGGTTTTTGGCTCGTACACACATGTTGTGTTCAGCCAATATCCTGTGGGAGCTGGCTTGCCAGCGATGAGGGCTTCGAAGGCGCTGAAAATCAGGTCTTGCGAACACGAAGGCAACGCCAAAGCGCCGCCACCATCAAGCCACTGACCAGCGCCCAGCCCCACGCCTGCTGATTCAACAATCCCTCTTCATACAGCTGCGGGGCAATCCCTGCGCCGATGATGAAGGTCAGCAGGGCGATTTCCCGGCGCGGCACACTGACCGGGCGGCACACGTACACCAGCGCCGGCAGAATGAACGCCATGCTGGCGAAGCTGCGATAACGTGCGTCGAACACCATCTCCAGCATCATCACCGCAGCGGCAAAACCGGCCACAGCGACCAGCCACCCGGCGCGGCGCTCCAGCCAATTGAACGCGCGTTCACGCCAGCCCTGGCGGGCGCTCAAGGTCAACGCAGCGTGCACCAGCACTGACAGATTCAACACGGTCAGCAAGCCGACCCACAGCCATTCGCTGGCAAACCGCGTGGTCACCCGCGCCAGATCGCCCCAGGCGCCGATCGAGCAGGCAGCCACCGCACCGAGCAGCGGCAGGATCAATGCCGATTGTGTGCTGCGCACCCGGCCGCCGAGCAGCAGCGTACCGAGGAAAATCAGCCCGCCGAGGCCCAGCCATTCCTTCCAGTACGGCACATTGGTCACCGGCCCGGCGAGTACGCCTTTGTCCTGACGATCCGCGTCGAACAGACCCCAGTAACCGCCAACCGCGCCTTCGCTGCCACGCTTCCATGGCTGGTCGAACGCTTCGATCAGGTTGTAGTGCCAGCCTTCCTTTTCGGCCATCGCGACAAAACCACGAATGAACTTGGCTTCATTGACTCGGCTCGGCAGGGCGGTCTCGCGCTGGCGGCCTTCGCTGGGCCAGCCGGTCTCGCCGATCATCACGTCCTTGGGCGCAAACTTGTTGCCGAACACCTGACGCACATCCGCCACGTGTTGCAGGGCGACGTCGATGTTCGACGGGTCGTCTTCCCAGTACGGCAGCAGGTGAATGGTCAGGAAATCCACCGCCGGCGCGACTTCCGGGTGCTTGAGCCAGAACTCCCAGACATCGGCATACGTGACCGGTTGCTTGACCTGGCTTTTGACTTTGTTGATCAGTTTGGCCAATTGTGCGCCGGTGACTTCCTTGCGCAGCAAGGCTTCGTTGCCGACGATCACTGCGTTGACCACGTCCGGGTTGGCGTTGGCCGACTTGATCAGCAGATCGACTTCTTTTTCGGTGTCCACCGGGTTGCTGTTGACCCAGGCGCCGATCATCAACTTCAAACCGTGCTTGCGCGCCAGTTCCGGCAGGGCTTCGAGGCCGGTCATCGAATAGGTGCGGATGCATTCGAAGCGCGTCGCCAGCAGGGCAAGGTCGGCATCCATGCGTTCCGGACGCAGTTTGAACGGCACGTCGAACGGCGACTGATCCTTGTCGAAAGGCGTGTAGGAGGCGCACTGCAATTTATGCGTCGGGGTCGCGGCGTCCGGGAGGATCACCGGCTTGCCGAGGTCGTACCAGAAGCCGCCAAGGGCCAGCAGGCCGAGCAGGCAAGCGAAGAGATAAGGAATAAACGGGAAGCGGGACGTCGCGGACATGGTCAGGCCGAGTGGCTGCAAAGCGACGCATGTTACCTGCATTTATCCACGCGTTGGTGGCCGGCATGATTTGCCATGCAAAGTTCGGGCGGATTATCTGGCGTCATTTATTCAGCTGCAATTAATGGCTTTCTGATGTCGTTTCTCGGTGTATTGAGGTCGCTGACAGAGCAGGTCGCTGTGGGCGTCAGGCCGATGATCGAAAGCGTCAGTACTCCACTGACGGTCGGGCGAGTTTGCGGTCAGGCGTGATGGGGGCGCTGTGCACCATAACAATACGTTGACGATGCCCGGCATCCGTCGGGCGCAGCATTTCGGGGAAGTAACGATGAAGATGCGACGACTTTTAGGCGCAGGTGCCGCTCTGGTGCTTGCGATGAGTTCCACATTCGCCAGCGCTGAAAAACAGACCCTTAACATCGGTTACGTTGACGGCTGGTCCGACAGCGTCGCGACCACCCACGTGGCGGCCGAAGTGATCAAGCAGAAACTCGGCTACGACGTGAAACTGCAAGCCGTCGCCACCGGGATCATGTGGCAAGGCGTGGCCACCGGCAAACTCGACGCCATGCTCTCGGCCTGGCTGCCAGTGACCCACGGTGAATACTGGACGAAGAACAAGGACCAGGTGGTCGATTACGGCCCGAACTTCAAGGACGCGAAAATCGGCCTGATCGTGCCGGAATACGTGAAAGCCAAATCCATCGAAGACCTGAAAACCGACGACAGCTTCAAAAAACGTATTGTTGGCATCGACGCCGGTTCCGGCGTGATGCTCAAGACGGATCAGGCGATCAAGGATTACGACCTGACCGGTTACACCCTCAAGGCCAGTTCCGGCGCCGGCATGATTGCCGAGCTGACCCGTGCCGAGAAGAAGAACGAGTCGATTGCGGTTACCGGTTGGGTGCCGCACTGGATGTTCGCCAAGTGGAAACTGCGCTTCCTCGACGACCCGAAAGGCGTGTACGGCGCGGCTGAAACCGTGAACAGCATCGGCAGCAAGGAACTCGCCACCAAAGCTCCGGAAGTGGCCAAGTTCCTGAAAAACTTCCAGTGGGCGTCGAAAGACGAGATCGGCGAAGTGATGCTGGCAATTCAGGACGGTGCCAAACCTGAAGCAGCGGCCAAGGATTGGGTCGCCAAGCACCCGGATCGCGTGGCTGACTGGACCAAATAAAAGCTTCGCCGCCTAACCCTGTGGGAGCGAGCTTGCTCGCGAATGCGTTCTGTCAGTTGATGCAAATATCGACTGATCTGACGCCTTCGCGAGCAAGCTCGCTCCCACAGTTGTTTTGCGTGTACCGGAAATTGGCAAAAGTGTCATGGCGTTCTACTACTAAGGTCGTCTGTTACCGCGCTCGCAGCCGCATACATTAGCTATGTTCCAACAATAATTTGTGCTGCGAGGATAAAAACAATGAACGACAGCATTTACCTCTCGATTCAAAACAGTCCCCGATTCAAGGAGCTGGTGCGAAAAAGGGAAAAGTTCGCCTGGATACTCTCGGCGATCATGCTCGGGCTTTACTCTGGCTTCATCCTGTTGATCGCTTACGGGCCGCATGTTCTGGGCGCGAAACTCAGTCCGGAATCCTCGATTACCTGGGGAATTCCAATCGGTGTCGGACTCATTCTTTCTGCATTCATCCTCACCGCTATCTACGTGCGCCGCGCCAATGGCGAGTTCGACGACCTGAACAATGCGATTCTCAAGGAGGCTCAGCAATGATCCGGCGTCTACTGGCTCTTTTGAGCATCGCAGCCTTCGCTCCGGCCGTATGGTCTGCCGATGCCTTGACCGGCGAAGTTCACAAACAACCGCTCAACGTTTCGGCAATCGCCATGTTCGTGGTGTTCGTCGGGGCAACGCTGTGCATCACCTACTGGGCTTCCAAGCGCAACAAGTCGGCGGCTGACTACTATGCTGCTGGCGGCAAGATCACCGGTTTCCAGAACGGTCTGGCGATTGCCGGTGACTACATGTCGGCGGCATCCTTCCTGGGGATTTCCGCGCTGGTGTTCACCTCCGGCTACGATGGCCTGATCTACTCGATCGGCTTTCTGGTGGGCTGGCCGATCATTCTGTTCCTGATCGCCGAGCGCCTGCGTAACCTGGGCAAATACACCTTTGCCGACGTGGCGTCCTATCGCCTCGGGCAAACCCAGATCCGTACGCTGTCCGCTTGCGGTTCGCTGGTGGTGGTGGCGTTCTACCTGATCGCGCAGATGGTCGGTGCCGGCAAGCTGATTCAGCTGCTGTTCGGTCTCGACTACTACGTCGCGGTGATTCTGGTCGGTATCCTGATGTGCCTGTACGTGCTGTTCGGCGGCATGCTGGCGACCACCTGGGTGCAGATCATCAAGGCGGTGCTGTTGCTCTCCGGTGCTTCGTTCATGGCGCTGATGGTGATGAAGCACGTCAACTTCGACTTCAACATGCTGTTCTCCGAGGCGATTAAGGTTCACCCCAAAGGTGAAGCGATCATGAGTCCGGGCGGTCTGGTGAAGGATCCGGTATCGGCGTTCTCCCTCGGCCTGGCACTGATGTTCGGTACCGCTGGCCTGCCGCACATCCTGATGCGCTTCTTCACCGTCAGCGACGCAAAAGAAGCCCGTAAGAGCGTGCTGTACGCCACTGGCTTCATTGGCTACTTCTACATCCTGACCTTCATCATCGGCTTCGGCGCAATCCTTTTGGTCAGCACCAACCCGACCTTCAAAGATGCGGCGGGCGCTCTGCTCGGCGGCAACAATATGGCGGCGGTACACCTGGCGGACGCGGTGGGCGGCAGTATCTTCCTCGGCTTCATCTCGGCGGTAGCGTTTGCGACCATTCTGGCGGTGGTGGCCGGTCTGACCCTGGCCGGTGCTTCTGCGGTGTCTCACGACCTGTATGCCAGCGTGATCAAGAAGGGCAAGGCCAACGACAAGGATGAAATCCGCGTCTCGAAGATCACCACTATCGCACTGGGCGTGCTGGCCATCGGCCTGGGCATCCTGTTCGAAAGCCAGAACATTGCGTTCATGGTCGGCCTGGCGTTCTCCATCGCGGCGAGCTGCAACTTCCCGGTGCTGCTGCTTTCGATGTACTGGAAGAAGCTGACTACCCGCGGTGCGATGATTGGCGGCTGGCTGGGGCTGATCAGTGCGGTAGGCCTGATGGTGCTTGGCCCGACCATCTGGGTGCAGATTCTGCATCACGAGAAGGCGATTTTCCCTTACGAGTATCCGGCGCTGTTTTCGATGATCATTGCTTTCATCGGGATCTGGTTCTTCTCGATTACCGACAAGTCGGCGGCTGCGGATAACGAGCGGGCGCTGTTCTTCCCGCAGTTTGTGCGTTCGCAGACTGGGTTGGGGGCGAGTGGGGCGGTTTCGCATTGATGGTTTGATGGTTTTGTAATGTTGTGCTGAATGCCCCGGTTGAGAGATCGGGGCATTTTTTGTGGGCGGTTATCGGCTCGAGCTGTGTACATATCCATTGCTGCGGTAACGGCGGCTTAGGGTTTCGCCCTTACGGCGACTCACTTTTTTTCAAACGCCCTCCGTGTCAGGCTACCTGTCGCCCTTATTGATTGACTCAAATAATCAAGAGGGCGAAGGTGAATAACCATGTCCAAAATGGGCAAACGCTACGACAACGACTTCAAAGATTGGGTCGTTCTGCAAATGATGCCGCCCCTCAATCGATCAGTGGCGGAACTTGCCGTTGCACTCAATCTCACGCCACAGTCACTGCGAAACTGGAGACAAATGGCTAGAGATAAAGGCTTGATCGTTCCGGGAAACGGCAAGACCAGTGACCAATGGTCTAGCGCCGATAAATTCAATGCCGTCATGGAAACCGCGCCGTTGAGCGAGGTCGAGATCTCTCAATACTGCCGAATCAAAGGCATTTACCCTGAGCAAATCCAACAGTGGCGAGTGGCATGCCAAAACGCTAATCCCGTTGTTGATCTCACCTCTCGAACTTCAAAAACGGCCGAGCAACGGCGCATCAAAATACTTGAGCGCCAACTGATTCAGTCTGATGCCAGTCGTGCAGAGGCGGTGGCGTTGCTGGAGCTCAGAAAAAGCCAATGCGATCTGGGGCAAGGACAAGGAAGACTGATCAACGCCTCTGATCGTACGCAAGCCATGAAGTTGATTGCCGACGCAGTGCTGAATGGCGCTCGTCGATATCGCGCTTGCAATGAACTGGGTCTGAGCCTGCGCACAGTTCAACGCTGGCAACACACTGAATGTGACGGGCGACAGCTGGCTCAACGTGCAGCTCCGGCTAACAAGCTCAATGATACGGAGCGTCAAGCGGTGCTGGATGCTGCCAATCAGGCTGGCTACGCCAGCCTGACCCCGCACCAAATCGTGCCTAAGCTGGCTGATGAAGGCATTTATCTAGCTTCGGAATCGACGTTTTATCGTGTGTTGAAAGCCGCCAATCAAAACGTCCGTCGCGGCCGGGCCAAAGCCCCAAAACGAAGAGTACTGACGACGCATCGCGCTGATGGCCCCAATCAGGTGTGGTGCTGATATCACCTGGTTGCCGAGCACAGTGAAGGGCCGTTTTTCTACTGGTACATGGTCAAGGACGTCTACAGTCGCAAACTGGTCGCCAATGAAGTCCACGAAGTGGAGAGCGCCGAACACGCCTGTGAACTGCTCAGAAAGGGATGTTTACGCGAACAGACGGCAGGTCGTCCGCTGGTGTTGCACTCAGATAACGGACACGTGATGAGAGGTTCTTTGCTGCGTGAAAGCATGGTCGCGCTGGGCGTAGAGCCTTCTTTTAGTCGGCCAAGGGTGAGCAATGACAATGCTTACGCCGAAGCACTTTTTCGCACCGCAAAGTATTGCCCGCTTTGGCCGGATCAACCATTTGATACGGTCACTGATGCAAGGCTTTGGGTGCAGAATTTCATCGATTGGTACAACGAAGATCACCGCCACAGTGCCCTGAAATACGTCACGCCAAACCAACGGCACGAGGGCAAAGCAACCGCCCTATTACAAGCCAGGGCAGAGCTTTATGAGGATGCCAGGCGAACTAACCCAAGCCGGTGGAGCACTCGCACACGCAACTGGAAGCTGGCAGATGCCGTTTACTTAAATCCTGAGCGCCCTGAAATTAAGGGCGCAATGGACTAGCAACCGTAAGACCAAGGCGACAGTTACCTTGACACGTACCGAACGCCAAAAAAAGTAAGCAAAAAACGCTTGCTCCTACGTACGGCCCGCTCGCTGGGGCTCGGGGTTCCTTCGCTCCGGGAACGATCCGGGCGCAGCGCCTCCGGTTTGCTTCGCTGCACCTCCTCTCGCTGTGTTTGGCTTCGCCAAACGGTCGCTGCGCTCCCACCCCCGGATCAATCCCTCCACTCAGCCTTCCGATGTCGCCTTACAGATCAAGATCAAAAGCAGGCGAGCTGACACTCGGCCTATTGAGTGGTGAAGAGCGGGTGTTTGGCTTTGGATTTGTGGTGCTCTTGCCCCTCATCGGAACGCCGCCCGCCCAGCCCTCTCCAGAGGGAGAGGGAGCCGATGGTGGGTCTCTCAAAATTCGCGTTCAACTCGATATCCCAAGTCGGCGTAGCTCCCCCAAACACCTCGATCACTCCCCTCTCTCCCTGGAAGGGTGAGGGGCCGATTTGTGTGTTTTTCAACGCCTGAGTTCAACGCGATATCGCACGTCGGCGCAGATCCCCCAAACACCTCGGTCAGTCCCCTCTCCCTCCGGGAGAGGGCTAGGGTGAGGGGCTCTTGATCCGGCTTTTGATCTGGCTTTGGCTTTTGATCTTTTGCCCCATCGGCAGGCCGAGCGAAGGTGTTCATCCGGGGGTAGGCGCGCAGCGCCGTGCGGCGAAGCCGCATACATCGAGAGGAGGTGCAGCGAAGCAAACCGTAGGCGATGCCCCCGGATGGACACCGTAGCGAGGGAACACTGAGCCTCAGCGAAGTGCCGTACGCCAGGGGCAAAGCCTTTTGGTTCCTTTTTGCTAGGCCGGCACTCCGGCGTTTGAAAAAGGGACTCGCTGTAAGAGCGAAACCGCCAGCGGCAGCTCCCGCAGCAACGGATATGCCCCCAACCCCAAAAAATACCAAGCACAAACAAAAACGGCCCCTATATAAATAGAGGCCGTTCCCGGTACAACTTCAAGACGTTATCGCAAGACAAGCCTTATTTGCGGTCTTCCAGCTTGGTAATGTCACGCGACTCGTAGCCGGTGTACAGCTGGCGCGGACGGCCAATCTTGTACGGGCTGGAGAGCATTTCTTTCCAGTGGGAGATCCAGCCGACAGTACGTGCCAGTGCAAAGATCACGGTGAACATGCTGGTCGGAATGCCGATCGCCTTGAGGATGATCCCCGAGTAGAAGTCGACGTTCGGATACAGCGAGCGCTCGATGAAGTACGGGTCGGTCAGCGCGATCTCTTCCAGGCGCATGGCCAGTTCGAGTTGCGGATCGTTGTTGATGCCCAGCTCCTTCAGTACTTCGTCGCAGGTCTGCTTCATTACAGTCGCGCGAGGGTCGCGGTTCTTGTAAACGCGGTGACCGAAGCCCATCAGCTTGAACGGATCGTTCTTGTCCTTGGCCTTGGCGATGAACTTGTCGATGTTGGACACATCACCAATTTCGTCGAGCATGGTCAATACGGCTTCGTTCGCACCACCGTGGGCAGGGCCCCACAGTGCGGCGATACCGGCGGCGATACAGGCGAACGGGTTGGCACCCGAGGAGCCGGCCAGACGCACGGTGGAAGTCGACGCGTTCTGCTCGTGGTCGGCGTGGAGGATGAAGATCCGGTCCATGGCCTTGGCGAGTACCGGGCTGATCGGTTTGATCTCGCACGGGGTGTTGAACATCATGTGCAGGAAGTTTTCCGCGTACGTCAGGTCGTTGCGCGGGTACATCATGGGTTGACCCATGGAGTACTTGTAAACCATCGCTGCCAGGGTCGGCATCTTGGCAACCAGACGGATCGCGGAGATTTCGCGATGCTGCGGGTTATTGATGTCCAGGGAGTCGTGGTAGAAGGCCGAGAGGGCGCCGACTACACCGCACATGACGGCCATCGGGTGGGCGTCGCGACGGAAACCGTTGAAGAAGGTTTTCAACTGCTCGTGAACCATGGTGTGGTTTTTCACGGTGCTGACGAACTGGGCCTTCTGTTCTGCGGTTGGCAGTTCGCCATTGAGCAGCAGGTAGCAGGTTTCCAGGTAGTCCGACTTTTCAGCCAGTTGTTCGATCGGGTAGCCGCGGTGCAACAGAATGCCGTTGTCGCCGTCGATATAGGTGATCTTCGACTCGCACGAGGCGGTCGACATGAAGCCTGGGTCGAAAGTGAAGCGGCCCGTGGCCGTCAGGCCCCGAACATCGATTACATCGGGACCAACGGTGCCGGTTAAAATGGGCAGCTCGACGGGGGCTGCGCCCTCGATGATCAACTGCGCTTTTTTGTCAGCCATGTGGCCTCCTATTTATGCTTGAACCATCAGACAGACCCCCCACGCAGGGCCCGCACCACTATAGTGAGATAAATTCGAATGTCAATTTGCCTAAAGTCTTGCTCCAGAAGGCTTTAAGCGTACTTTTTCCTCGAAATTGACTGCCATTTACGCCTTTTATACGACTTGTGCAATCAGCTATTTGGGGTAGGTGATTGCGTTGTCATTAGTAGCCTAACTGTCTATACTCGGCCACCGACCGCCAAGGGCTTTTGGGCCTGCTTTATTGGGGGTCGCATCCCTGGGTGGTGGTTACCTGACCAGTGCACTCCCCAACAACTTTGCCCTGATTGTTAGGGGCTCTTCAGTGTGAAAAAAAAGCCGTGAAAAGCCAACGACCTGTAAACCTAGACCTAAGGACCATCAAACTCCCCATCACCGGCGTTACGTCGTTTCTTCACCGTGTTTCCGGCATCATCCTCTTCCTGGGCCTCGGCTTCATGCTTTATGCATTGGGCAAATCCCTGGGTTCCGAGGAAGGTTTTGCCGAAGTGAAGGCATGCTTGACCAGCCCGCTGGCCAAGTTCGTAGCATGGGGCCTCCTGTCCGCTCTGCTGTATCACCTGGTAGCCGGTGTGCGCCACTTGATCATGGATATGGGCATCGGTGAGACGCTGGAAGGCGGCCGCCTGGGCTCGAAAATCATCATCGCCATTTCCGTGGTGCTGATCGTTCTGGCAGGAGTTTGGATATGGTAACCAGCGTTACGAACCTTTCGCGTTCGGGCCTCTATGACTGGATGGCGCAACGTGTGTCTGCGGTTGTTCTCGCGGCTTATTTCATTTTCCTGATCGGATACCTTGCAGCGAATCCGGGCATTGGCTACGACCAGTGGCACGGCCTGTTCGCTCACAACGGGATGCGTATCTTCAGTCTGCTGGCCCTCGTTGCCCTGGGCGCTCACGCCTGGGTCGGCATGTGGACCATCGCGACCGACTACCTGACGCCAATGGCGCTGGGCAAGTCCGCGACCGCAGTACGTTTCCTTTTCCAGGCAGTTTGCGGCATCGCGATGTTCGCTTACTTCGTCTGGGGTGTGCAGATTCTCTGGGGTATCTGATTCATGGCTAACATTCCAACGATTTCTTTCGACGCCATCATTATTGGTGGTGGCGGTGCCGGCATGCGCGCTGCGCTGCAACTGGCACAGGGTGGTCACAAGACTGCCGTGATCACCAAGGTTTTCCCGACCCGTTCGCACACTGTGTCCGCCCAAGGCGGCATCACCTGCGCCATCGCGTCGGCTGACCCGAACGATGACTGGCGCTGGCACATGTACGATACCGTCAAGGGATCCGACTACATCGGTGACCAGGACGCTATCGAATATATGTGTCAGGAAGGCCCGGCCGCGGTTTTCGAGCTGGACCACATGGGTCTGCCGTTCTCGCGTACCGAGCAAGGCCGTATCTACCAGCGTCCGTTCGGTGGTCAGTCCAAGGACTACGGTAAAGGTGGCCAGGCTGCCCGTACTTGCGCAGCCTCCGACCGTACCGGTCACGCGCTGCTGCACACCCTTTATCAGGGCAACCTGAAAGCCGGTACCACGTTCCTGAACGAGTACTACGCTGTCGACCTGGTGAAAAACCAGGAAGGCGAATTCGTCGGTGTGATCGCGATCTGCATCGAAACCGGCGAAACCACCTACATCCGCGCCAAGGCCACCGTACTGGCTACCGGCGGTGCAGGTCGTATCTACGCTTCCACCACCAACGCCCTGATCAACACCGGTGACGGCGTCGGCATGGCACTGCGTGCTGGCGTGCCGGTACAAGACATCGAAATGTGGCAGTTCCACCCGACCGGCATCGCCGGCGCCGGTGTACTGGTGACCGAAGGTTGCCGTGGTGAAGGTGGTTACCTGATCAACAAGCACGGCGAGCGTTTCATGGAGCGTTATGCTCCGAACGCGAAAGACCTTGCTGGTCGTGACGTGGTTGCTCGTTCGATGGTTAAAGAAATCATCGCCGGCAACGGTTGCGGTCCGAATGGCGACCACGTAATGCTCAAGCTCGACCACCTGGGCGAGGAAGTGCTGCACAGCCGTCTGCCAGGCATCTGCGAATTGTCGAAGACGTTTGCACACGTTGACCCGGTGGTTGCGCCGGTTCCGGTTGTTCCGACTTGCCACTATATGATGGGCGGCGTTGCCACCAACATTCACGGCCAGGCGATCACCCAGGACGCTGAAGGCGTGGACCAGATCATTCCTGGTCTGTTCGCGGTAGGTGAAGTGGCTTGCGTATCGGTTCACGGTGCCAACCGTCTGGGCGGCAACTCGCTGCTCGACCTGGTGGTATTCGGCCGCGCTGCCGGCCTGCACCTGGAAAAGGCGCTGACCGACGGCATCGAATACGACGACGCTACCGAAGCCGATATCGAAGCAGCCCTGTCGCGTCTGAACGCGCTGAACAGCCGTACCGATGGCGAAGACGTCGCCACCCTGCGTCGCGAGCTGCAAAGCTGCATGCAGAACTACTTCGGTGTATTCCGTACCGGCGAATACATGCAGAAGGGTATCGCTCAGCTGGCCGATCTGCGCAAGCGTATCGCCAACGTGAAGATCAACGATAAGTCGCAGGCGTTCAACACTGCACGTATCGAAGCGCTGGAACTGCAAAACCTGCTGGAAGTGGCTGAAGCTACCGCCATCGCGGCCGAAGTACGTAAAGAGTCCCGCGGCGCTCACGCCCGTGAAGACTTTGAAGACCGTGACGACGAAAACTGGCTGTGCCACACCCTGTACTTCCCGGGTGACAAGCGCGTCACCAAGCGTGCCGTTAACTTCTCGCCGAAGACTGTTCCGACTTTCGAACCTAAAGTCCGGACTTATTAAGGGTGACCGCCATGTTGCAAGTCAGTGTTTATCGTTACAACCCTGATCAGGACGCTGCGCCGTTCATGCAGGAATTCCAGGTCGATACCGGTGGTAAAGACCTGATGGTGCTGGACGTGCTGGCCCTGATCAAAGAGCAGGACGAGGGTTTCTCCTATCGTCGCTCTTGCCGTGAAGGTGTCTGCGGCTCCGACGGCATGAACATCAACGGCAAAAACGGTCTGGCGTGCATCACGCCGCTGTCCGCTGTCGTAAAAGGCAACAAGCTGATCGTTCGTCCGCTGCCAGGTTTGCCGGTTATTCGTGACCTGGTCGTCGATATGAGCATCTTCTACAAGCAATACGAGAAGGTGAAGCCTTACCTGCAGAACGACACGCCGGCTCCGGCCATCGAGCGTCTGCAGTCCCCTGAAGAGCGTGAAAAGCTCGACGGTCTGTACGAGTGCATCCTGTGCGCTTGCTGCTCGACCTCGTGCCCGTCCTTCTGGTGGAACCCGGACAAGTTCCTGGGTCCAGCTGCGCTGCTGCAAGCCTACCGCTTCCTGGCAGACAGCCGTGACACCAAGACCAACGAGCGTCTGGCTTCGCTCGATGACCCGTTCAGCGTTTTCCGCTGCCGGGGCATCATGAACTGCGTCAACGTATGTCCGAAAGGCCTGAACCCGACTAAGGCCATCGGTCACATCCGTAACATGTTGCTCTCGAGCGGCGTGTGATTCAGCTGCTGTAACCGTAGAACCGCTGTACCGAAGAGGCTGTGGCGCGGGCTTCAACCCGCGTCATGGCTATAACCAGAGCCGTAGTCACAAGCTGCAGCTCTTATTTTGAAGAAATGAGACAAGCAGGGGCATCCGGGCTGGTACCCGGACTATCAGCGTGATCCTAAGTGGCTTGTTTTGGTCGCTGCATTCGGACTTCTGCAAGTTTGCTCGGTGTCGACGCCGATGGTGTTCCCCTAACCGAGGGTGACCAAGCATGCAAGAAAGCGTGATGCAGCGCATGTGGAACAGCGCCTACCTTTCAGGTGGAAACGCTGCCTATGTGGAAGAGCTTTATGAGCTCTACCTGCACGACCCTAACGCTGTGCCAGAAGAGTGGCGCACCTACTTTCAGAAGTTGCCTGCCGACGGCAACTCTGCCACTGATGTTTCGCACTCCACAATTCGCGATCATTTCGTGCTGCTGGCAAAGAACCAGCGCCGCGCCCAACCGGTTTCCGCCGGCAGCGTGAGCAGTGAGCACGAGAAGAAGCAAGTTGAAGTGCTGCGATTGATCCAGGCCTACCGTATGCGTGGCCACCAGGCAGCCCAGCTTGACCCGCTGGGACTGTGGCAGCGTCCTGCACCTGCAGACCTGTCGATCAATCATTACGGCTTGACCAATGCCGATCTTGATACGACCTTCCGTGCCGGCGACCTGTTCATCGGCAAAGAGGAAGCGAGCCTACGCGAAATTCACGAAGCGTTGCAGCAGACATATTGCCGCACCATCGGCGCTGAATTTACGCATATCACCGATTCCGAGCAGCGCCAGTGGTTCCAGCAGCGTCTGGAAAGCGTGCGTGGTCGTCCGACGTACTCCGCCGACATCAAGAGCCACCTGCTTGAGCGCGTGACGGCCGGTGAAGGCCTGGAGAAATACCTGGGTACCAAATACCCGGGCACCAAGCGTTTCGGTCTGGAAGGCGGCGAAAGCCTGATTCCGATGCTCGACGAACTGATCCAGCGTTCCGGTTCCTACGGCACCAAGGAAGTCGTCATCGGCATGGCTCACCGTGGCCGTCTGAACGTCCTGGTCAACACCTTCGGCAAGAACCCGCGCGAGCTGTTCGACGAGTTCGAAGGCAAGAAGAAGGTCGAGCTGGGTTCCGGTGACGTTAAATACCACCAGGGCTTCTCGTCCAACGTGATGACCGCCGGCGGTGAAGTTCACCTGGCCATGGCGTTCAACCCGTCCCACCTGGAAATCGTTTCTCCGGTGGTTGAAGGTTCGGTTCGTGCCCGTCAGGATCGTCGTAACGACGCTACCGGTGAGAAGGTGCTGCCGATCTCCATCCACGGTGACGCTGCGTTCGCAGGTCAGGGCGTGGTCATGGAAACCTTCCAGATGTCGCAGACCCGCGGTTTCAAGACCGGCGGTACCGTGCACATCGTGATCAACAACCAGGTCGGTTTCACCATCAGCAACCCGCTGGACTCGCGTTCCACCGAGTACGCCACCGACGTTGCGAAGATGATCCAGGCGCCGATTCTCCATGTGAATGGCGATGATCCGGAAGCCGTGTTGTTCGTGACCCAGCTGGCCATCGACTACCGCATGCAGTTCAAGCGTGACGTGGTGATCGACCTGGTCTGCTACCGTCGTCGCGGCCACAACGAGGCCGACGAGCCAAGCGGCACCCAGCCGCTGATGTACCAGCAGATCACCAAGCAGCGCACCACCCGTGAGCTGTACGCTGATCGCCTGACCCAGGCCGGTGTACTGGACGCTGATCGCGTTCAGGCCAAGGTCGACGAGTACCGCAACGCGCTGGACAACGGTCTGCACGTGGTGAAGTCACTGGTCAAAGAGCCGAACAAAGAGCTGTTCGTGGACTGGCGTCCGTATCTGGGCCATGCCTGGACTGCGCGTCACGACACGCGCTTCGATCTGAAGACCCTGCAAGAACTGTCCGCCAAGCTGCTGGAGATTCCTGAAGGCTTCGTGGTTCAGCGTCAGGTCGCGAAGATCTACGAAGACCGTCAGAAGATGCAAGCCGGCGGCCTGCCGATCAACTGGGGTTACGCCGAAACCATGGCGTACGCGACCCTGGCGTTCGAAGGTCACCCGATTCGCATGACCGGTCAGGACATCGGCCGCGGTACGTTCTCGCACCGTCACGCTGTGTTGCACAACCAGAAAGACGCGGGCACCTACATTCCGCTGCAGAACCTGTACGACGGTCAGCCACGTTTTGACCTGTACGACTCGTTCCTGTCGGAAGAAGCGGTACTGGCATTCGAATACGGTTACTCGACCACCACGCCGAACGCGCTGGTGATCTGGGAAGCCCAGTTCGGCGACTTCGCCAACGGTGCACAGGTTGTCATCGACCAGTTCATCACCAGCGGCGAGCACAAGTGGGGCCGTCTCTGCGGTCTGACCATGCTGTTGCCACACGGTTACGAAGGTCAGGGTCCTGAGCACAGCTCGGCACGTCTTGAGCGTTACCTGCAGCTGTGCGCCGAGCACAACATTCAGGTGTGCATGCCGACTACCCCGGCGCAGATCTACCACTTGCTGCGTCGTCAGGTGATTCGCCCGCTGCGCAAACCATTGGTTGTTCTGACACCTAAGTCGCTGCTGCGCCACAAACTGGCCATCTCGACCCTGGAAGATCTGGCTGAAGGTTCGTTCCAGACCGTTATCCCGGAAATCGATGCCCTGGATCCGAAAAAGGTCGAGCGCGTTGTTCTGTGTAGCGGCAAGGTCTACTACGACCTGCTGGAAAAACGCCGTGCCGAAGGCCGTGAAGATATCGCCATCGTGCGTATCGAGCAGCTGTATCCATTCCCTGAGGACGACTTGAAAGAAGTCCTGGCGCCGTACACCAACGTCAAAAATGCCGTTTGGTGTCAGGAAGAGCCGATGAACCAGGGTGCCTGGTACTGCAGCCAGCATCACTTGCGCCGTAGCATCAGCAACCTCGACAAGTCTCTCGTACTTGAGTACGCGGGCCGTGAGGCTTCTGCTGCCCCAGCCTGTGGTTACGCTTCGATGCACGCCGAGCAGCAGGAAAAACTGCTGCAAGACGCGTTTACCGTTTAACGCCTTCGCGCACCTGAAACCGAATTTAAGGAACTACAGATAATGGCTATCGAGATCAAAGCCCCCACTTTCCCGGAATCGGTTGCCGATGGCACCGTTGCCACCTGGCACAAGCAACCGGGCGACGCCGTCAAGCGCGACGAACTGATCGTCGACATCGAAACTGACAAAGTCGTACTGGAAGTTCTGGCTACTGCTGATGGCGTGCTGGGCGCAATCGTCAAGGGCGAGGGCGAAACCGTCCTGTCCGACGAAGTACTGGGCTCCATCGTTGAAGGCGGCGCTGCTGCCGCTGCTCCAGCTGCTCCAGCTGCTGCTCCGGCCGCCGCTGCCCCGGCCGCTGCTGAAGGCGAAGACGATCCTGTTGCTGCTCCTGCCGCGCGCAAGCTGGCTGAAGAAAACGGCATCAACATCGCTTCCGTTGCCGGCACCGGCAAAGGCGGGCGTGTGACCAAGGAAGACGTGGTGGCTGCTGTTGCCGCCAAGAAAGCCGCTCCGGCTGCCGCGCCTGCCAAGGCTGCTGCTCCAGCTGCCGCTGCTCCTGTGTTCGCCGCTGGCGACCGCATCGAGAAGCGCGTGCCGATGACCCGCGTGCGTGCCACCGTGGCCAAGCGTCTGGTTGAAGCTCAGTCGAACATGGCGATGCTGACCACCTTCAACGAAGTCGACATGACCGAAGTCATGGCTCTGCGTTCGAAGTACAAGGATCTGTTCGAGAAGTCCCACAACGGCGTACGCCTGGGCTTCATGTCGTTCTTCGTCAAGGCCGCCACCGAAGCGCTGAAGCGCTTCCCGGCTGTCAACGCGTCGATCGACGGCGGCGACATCGTTTACCACGGCTACGCCGACATCGGTGTTGCTGTTTCCAGCGACCGTGGTCTGGTGGTACCGGTTCTGCGTAACGCCGAGCTGATGAGCCTGGCTGAAATCGAAGGCGGCATCGCAACATTCGGCAAAAAAGCCCGCGACGGCAAACTGTCGATGGACGAGATGACCGGTGGTACCTTCACCATCACCAACGGTGGTACCTTCGGTTCGATGATGTCGACCCCGATCGTCAACCCGCCGCAGGCAGCGATTCTGGGCATGCACAACATCATCCAGCGTCCGATGGCCATCAACGGTCAGGTCGTGATCCGTCCGATGATGTACCTGGCACTGTCCTACGATCACCGTCTGATCGATGGCAAAGAAGCTGTGACCTTCCTGGTGACCATCAAGAACCTGCTGGAAGATCCGGCTCGTCTGTTGCTGGATATCTAAAAAGCAGCTGCAAGCGTCAAGCTACAAGCCTCAAGCTCAATACGAGCGGATTGGCTTGTAGCTTTTGGCTTGCGGCTTGTAGCTTTATTGCTAAAGAGGATTTTTTGAATGTCGCAGAAATTTGACGTAGTAGTGATCGGTGCCGGCCCTGGCGGTTACGTAGCTGCCATCAAGGCCGCGCAGCTGGGTCTGACCACTGCCTGCATCGAGAAGTACACCGACGCCGAAGGCAAGCAAGCCCTGGGCGGTACCTGCCTGAACGTGGGCTGCATTCCTTCCAAGGCGCTGCTGGACAGCTCCTGGAAATACAAGGAAGCAAAAGAAAGCTTCAACGTTCACGGTATCTCGACCGGCGAAGTCAAAATGGACGTCGCTGCGATGGTTGGCCGCAAGGCTGGCATCGTCAAGAACCTGACCGGCGGCGTTGCCACCCTGTTCAAGGCCAACGGCGTTACTTCGATTCAGGGCCACGGCAAACTGCTGGCCGGCAAGAAAGTCGAAGTCACCAAGCCAGACGGTTCGGTTGAAGTCATCGAAGCTGAAAACGTCATCCTGGCACCAGGCTCGCGTCCGATCGACATTCCACCGGCTCCGGTCGACCAGAAAGTCATCGTTGATTCGACTGGCGCTCTGGAATTCCAATCCGTACCGAAGCGTCTGGGCGTGATCGGCGCTGGCGTGATCGGTCTGGAACTGGGTTCGGTCTGGTCGCGTCTGGGTGCAGAAGTGACTGTCCTGGAAGCCCTGGACACCTTCCTGATGGCAGCGGACACCGCTGTTTCCAAGGAAGCGCTGAAAACCCTGACCAAACAGGGTCTGGACATCAAACTGGGCGCTCGCGTAACCGGTTCCAAAGTGAACGGCGACGAAGTCGTGGTGAACTACACCGATGCCAACGGCGAACAGACCATCACGTTTGACAAGCTGATCGTAGCCGTTGGTCGCCGTCCGGTGACCACTGATCTGCTGGCAGCCGACAGCGGTGTGACCCTGGACGAGCGCGGTTTCGTGCACGTTGACGATCACTGCGCTACCACCGTACCGGGCGTTTTCGCCATCGGTGACGTGGTTCGCGGCATGATGCTGGCGCACAAGGCATCCGAAGAAGGCATCATGGTTGTCGAGCGCATCAAGGGCCACAAAGCCCAGATGAACTATGACCTGATCCCTTCGGTTATTTATACTCACCCGGAAATCGCGTGGGTTGGCAAAACCGAGCAGGCCTTGAAAGCTGAAGGCGTTGAAGTTAACGTCGGCACCTTCCCGTTCGCCGCTTCCGGCCGTGCCATGGCCGCCAACGATACCGGTGGTTTCGTCAAGGTCATCGCTGATGCCAAGACTGACCGCGTATTGGGCGTGCACGTGATTGGTCCGAGCGCTGCAGAACTGGTTCAGCAGGGCGCGATCGGTATGGAATTCGGCACCAGCGCTGAAGACCTGGGCATGATGGTTTTCTCCCATCCGACCCTGTCTGAAGCCTTGCACGAAGCTGCTCTGGCTGTGAATGGCGGCGCCATCCACATTGCCAACCGCAAGAAGCGTTAAGACACACAATAAGAAACCACGGCGGTAACGGCCCGTCGTGAGCCTTGCGAGCAAGTCTCACCGCGGAATGTCCGCTGGACGCAGTCTTGCGTAGCTGCACCGGGTACCCGGAAAAGCTACGCAAGCAGCAGTCACAGGTGGCGCGGCACTCATCAAGAGCGCAGCGCCGAATGCGCAGTACCTAACGAAGACGGTAAAAAGCATGAATCTTCACGAGTATCAGGGTAAGCAGCTGTTCGCTGAATACGGCCTGCCAGTATCCACTGGTTACGCAGTAGACACCCCGGAAGCAGCAGCAGAAGCTTGCGACAAAATCGGCGGCAACGAGTGGGTTGTCAAAGCCCAGGTTCACGCCGGTGGTCGCGGTAAAGCGGGCGGCGTCAAGCTGGTTCGCAGCAAAGAAGACGCCAAAGCCTTCGCACAGCAGTGGCTGGGCAAGCGTCTGGTGACTTACCAGACTGACGCCAATGGTCAGCCTGTCACCAAGATCCTGGTTGAATCGTGCACTGATATCGCTAAAGAGCTGTACCTGGGCGCTGTCGTTGACCGTTCGAGCCGTCGCATCGTGTTCATGGCTTCCACCGAAGGTGGCGTGGACATCGAGAAAATCGCTCACGACACTCCAGAAAAAATTCTGAAAGCCACTATCGATCCACTGGTTGGCGCTCAGCCATTCCAGGGTCGCGAGCTGGCATTCCAGCTGGGTCTGGAAGGCAAGCAGGTTGCTCAGTTCGCCAAGATCTTCGTAGGTCTGGCCAAGCTGTTCAAGGATCACGACCTGGCGCTGCTGGAAGTGAACCCGCTGGTGATCAAGGCTGACGGCGATCTGCACTGCCTGGACGCCAAGATCAACATCGACGCCAACGCCATGTACCGTCAGCCTAAGCTGAAGACTTTCCACGATCCGTCGCAAGACGATCCGCGCGAAGCGCACGCTGCCAAGTTCGAACTGAACTACGTAGCCCTGGAAGGCAACATCGGCTGCATGGTCAACGGTGCCGGTCTGGCCATGGGTACCATGGACATCGTCAACCTGCACGGCGGCAAGCCAGCCAACTTCCTCGACGTAGGTGGTGGTGCTACCAAGGAACGCGTTACTGAAGCGTTCAAGATCATTCTGTCCGACACCAACGTCGCTGCAGTACTGGTCAACATCTTCGGCGGCATCGTTCGCTGCGACATGATTGCCGAAGGCATCATCGGCGCCGTGAAAGAAGTCGGCGTGAAAATCCCGGTTGTTGTTCGCCTTGAAGGCAACAACGCTGAGCTGGGCGCTAAAGTACTGGCAGAAAGCGGTTTGAACATCATCGCTGCTACCAGCCTGACCGACGCTGCTCAACAAGTTGTCAAAGCTGCGGAGGGCAAATAATGAGCGTCCTGATCAATAAAGACACCAAAGTTATCTGCCAGGGTATTACCGGTTCGCAAGGTAGTTTCCACACCCAGCAAGCCATCGAATACGGCACCAAGATGGTTGGCGGCGTAACTCCGGGCAAAGGCGGCACCGAGCACCTGGGTCTGCCAGTGTTCAACACCGTTAAAGACGCAGTCGCGGCCACTGGCGCTACCGCCAGCGTGATCTACGTTCCGGCTCCTTTCTGCAAGGACTCGATCCTGGAAGCGGCATTCGGCGGCATCAAGCTGATCGTCTGCATCACCGAAGGCATTCCTACCCTGGACATGCTGGACGCTAAAGTTAAGTGCGACGAGCTGGGCGTAGTCCTGATCGGCCCTAACTGCCCAGGCGTGATCACCCCAGGCGAATGCAAGATCGGCATCATGCCAGGTCACATTCACTTGCCAGGCAAGGTCGGTATCGTTTCGCGTTCCGGCACCCTGACCTACGAAGCTGTCAAGCAAACTACTGACGCCGGTTTCGGTCAGTCGACTTGCGTTGGCATCGGTGGTGACCCGATCCCGGGTTCGAACTTCATCGACATCCTGAAGCTGTTCCAGGAAGACCCGAAGACCGAAGCGATCGTGATGATCGGTGAGATCGGCGGTTCGGCTGAAGAAGAAGCGGCTGCCTACATCAAGGCACACGTGACCAAGCCGGTTGTTTCCTACATCGCTGGTGTGACTGCTCCTCCGGGCAAGCGCATGGGCCATGCTGGCGCAATCATCTCTGGCGGCAAAGGCACTGCAGACGAGAAGTTCGCTGCACTGCAAGACGCCGGTGTAAAAACCGTGCGTTCGCTGGCAGACATCGGCAAGGCCCTGGCCGAGCTGACCGGTTGGGCTGTCAAGTAAGCCTCGCGCTTAGCTGACGCTTCACCAGGCAAAGGCCACCTTCGGGTGGCCTTTGTCGTTTCTGGCACCTGCGTCATCAGTGATATCGCCTTCGCGAGCAAGCTCGCTCCCACATTTGTACGCATTCCCAAGTGGGAGCGAGCTTGTTCGCGAAAGCGATTTATAGACATCTACCCAATTACATGCAAAAACGCGACACGGAAACGTCGCGTATCGGATAGTTCGCCCTCAAACAGTGCGTTTGTCAGACAAATTCGTTAGGCTAGCAGCCATTTTTGCGTCTGCCGCCCACAAGGCATGCAACGCGCTAAACGGGTCAGTCTTATACGGACTGACAGCATTTCCCTAACCCCACAGGGAAATCCCCCTCTAAATTCCGATTCAGTAGTGTGGTATTTCCTTAATGAAAGTTTTGAAAGGTCAGGACATCCTGGCACTTGGTTTTATGACATTTGCCCTGTTCGTCGGGGCCGGCAACATCATCTTCCCGCCTATCGTCGGTTTGCAGGCCGGGCCTCATGTCTGGATGGCGGCGCTGGGCTTTCTGGTCACTGCAGTCGGCCTGCCGGTCATCACCGTCGTTGCGCTGGCGAAGGTCGGCGGGGCGATGGACGCACTGAGCAGCCCGATCGGCAAGGTCGCTGGCGGCATCCTCGCGGCGGCGTGCTACCTGGCAGTTGGCCCGTTGTTCGCCACGCCGCGTACCGCGACCGTGTCCTTCGAAGTTGGCCTGGCGCCGCTGACCGGCGAGAGCCCGCTGGCGCTGTTCCTCTACAGCTCGGTGTACTTCCTGCTGGTGTTCTTCATCTCGTTGTATCCGGGCCGTTTGCTCGACACTGTCGGCCGTTTCCTCGCGCCGTTGAAGATCATTGCACTGGCCGTTCTCGGCATCGCTGCCTTCGCCTTGCCGGCCGGTGATATCGGTCAAGGCACGCCAGAGTACGTCGCCGCGCCGTTCTCCCAGGGCTTCATCAATGGTTACCTGACCATGGATACCCTGGGTGCGCTGGTATTCGGCATCGTCATCGTGAATGCCATCCGCTCTCGCGGCGTTGAATCGCCAGCGTTGATCACCCGTTACGCGATCATCGCCGGGCTGATTGCCGGCGTGGGTCTGGCGCTGGTGTATGTCAGCCTGTTCCGTCTCGGTTCCGGCAGCCACGAAGTGGCTGTTGGCGCCACCAACGGCGCCGCGGTCTTGCACGCTTATGTGCAACATACTTTCGGTTCGCTGGGCAGCGGTTTCCTCGCCGTACTGATTTCGCTGGCGTGTCTGGTCACGGCGGTCGGTCTGACCTGCGCCTGTGCCGAATACTTCAGCCGTGTGCTGCCACTGTCCTACAAGACCCTGGTGATCATTCTGGCGGCGTTCTCGCTGTTGGTGTCCAACCTGGGTCTGACCAAGCTGATCGCCTTCTCGATCCCGGTCCTGACCGCGATCTACCCGCCGTGCATCGTGCTGGTGGCGCTGAGCTTCTGCAAAGACTTCTGGCATGAGCATGGCCGCATCATCGGTCCGGTGATGCTGGTGTCGTTCGTGTTCGGCATGATCGACGCGCTGAAAGGTGCCGGCCTGGCCGACTGGATGCCGTCGCAACTGTCCCACCTGCCGCTGAGCGAGCAGGGCCTGGCGTGGCTGGTGCCGTGCGTGATGACCCTGGTGGTCGCGGTGGTTTGCGATCGCCTGCTGGGCAAGCGCAGCGAAGCCGTTGCCTGACGTTCCCTGACCCGCCACAAGCGGGGCTTGAACGCTTGAACAGAAATGCCTCGTATCAAACGATACGGGGCATTTTTTATGTGCGTGAGGCAGTGTCTTTTTCCCTGAGCTAACGTCGAAGCACTGCACAGAATTAATGTTGGCGTGAGCCTGCTTGCGATCACGCTGTGTCAGTCACCATTGAAGTTGGCTGACAAACCGCTATTGCCAGCAGGCTCACTGCTACAGGTACCGTGTTCACACTCCACAGGGAATTGCATGTCGTTCATCCAAGCCAACCTGATCCACCTGCTCGCCGCGCTCTGGTTTGTCACCTGCTGGGGCGGTTACACCCGCTATGCCAGCTGGAAGGCCCGCGACACCGCATGCCTGGCCAGCGTACTGCACCTGTACCGCGAAGACTGGATGCGCCGCATGTTGCTACGTGACAACCGCATTGCCGATGCCAGCGTGATCGGCAATCTGGAGCGAAACGCCTCGTTCTTCGCCTCTAGCACCCTGATCATCCTGGCCGGCATTCTGACCGTGCTGGGCGCGTCGGAGCGGGCGGTGTCCTTGCTGGCGGATATTCCGATGGTGCAACAAGCCTCTCAAGGCATGTCGGAGATCAAGTTATTGTGCCTGGCGCTGGTGTTCGTCTATGCCTTCTTTACGTTCAGCTGGTGCATGCGCCAATACAACTTTGCCGCTGTACTGGTGGGTTCGGCACCGATGATCGGCGAGCGTCAGGTGTCCGAGCAGGAGCGCAAGGCGTTCGCATTACGGGCGGCGCGAGTTATTTCGATGGCGGCCAACCAGTTCAACTTCGGCCTGCGTTCTTACTATTTCGGCATGAGCATGCTGGCGTGGTTTGTCAGCCCGTGGCTGTTCATGTTGATGAGTGCCGGCGTCGTGCTGGTTTTGTATCGTCGCGAATTTCATTCCGACGTTCTCGACGTGATGGTCTATACCCCTACTGAGGCGCCGTTGCCCGAAGCGACTAAAGAGGCTGCTTGATGAGTATTCCGTTCTGGTGCGTGTTTATCAGTGCCTTGTTGATTTACATCGCCCGCATGCCGGTCGGCAAAGCCATGAAAGAGCAGGGCGGTTACAACAATCACCTGCCGCGCCAGCAACAGGCGCAACTTACCGGTTACGGTGCACGGGCACTGGCGGCGCATCAGAACAGCATCGAAGCGTTCATCCTGTTTGCCGTCGGCGTGCTGATGGCGCACACCACGCAAACCCAGGGATGGTTGATTGATGCCCTGGCGATCATCTTTGTCATCGCGCGGATTCTCTACATCTGGTTGTACCTGGCTGATAAACCGTCCCTGCGCAGTCTGACGTGGCTGGTCGGCCTCATTTGCTCTTTGTTGCTGATGATTAGTCCGACTTTTAGAACTGTTTTGCTCTAACGCGGATGACCGCTAAATCACAGGCAAAAGAAAACCCGCACTTGGCGGGTTTTCTTTTTCTGCATCAAGTCGCAGTTATTGCTTCTTGGCAGCTTCGTCTTGTGCAGCCTGATTCGATTCAGCCTGAGCTTTGGCAGCTTCGGCGTTTTCTTTTGCTGCGTCGTTCACTTTATCCTGAGCTTTGTTCATGTCTTGCTGAGCTTGTTCAGCATGTTGGTTGGCATCTTGAGCTTTGTCCTCGGATTTTTTATCGCAGGCAGCGAGACCGAGGGAAGCGGTCAACATCAAGGCAATAGCTAAAGTCTTACGCATGGGGTGTTTCTCCTTATGGAAAATAACTACTGGCCTTAAGAACTCGGTCGTGAGGGTTAAGTTCCTCATTTCTTTCAGATATATAAGTTTGTTTTGCAGCGGAACTTTTGCGCTGTTTCCTACTACTGGCAAAAGGCTCCAGCGAGGGTAATTATCCAATGACCGAAAACCCCGTTTTTGAGCGCGCGACACGATTTCTTTCCGCCTTGCGCCACTGTCAGGTCCTAGGCTTGAAGGTGCACAGCGCCTCCAGCGAAGGGCTCACCGTTATCCTGCCGTACAGCCAGCAAATCGTCGGCAATCCACAGACCGGAGTGATTCATGGCGGCGCCATTACCTCGTTGATGGACACGGCTTGTGGCATGTCAACGTTGTGCGTACTGCCGGAGTTTGAAGTCTGCCCGACCCTCGATCTGCGTATCGACTACATGCACGCCGCTGAACCGCACAAGGATGTCTACGGTTTCGCCCAATGCTATCGGGTGACCACCGATGTGATCTTCGCTCGCGGTTTTGCCTATCAGGACGATCCCGACACACCCATTGCCCACGTGGTCGGCACGTTTATGCGCATGGGCAAGGGCATCAAGGGCGCTCAAGGCTTTGGCGGCAAAATAAAAGGAGAGGGGCAGTGAGTGATGACCTGAAACAACAGTTGCAAGCCGCTCACGCTCAGGGTGATTACGCACCGTTACTGAAGCTGATTCCATATGCCGGCCTGATCGGCATCGAATGCTCGCGGGTCGGCGATGAGCTGCTGTTCAAGCTTCCAGCGAACAAGGACAACATTGGTAACCCTTTACTGCCGGCGATCCACGGCGGGGTGATTGCCGGGTTCATGGAGCTGGCTGCCGCCCTGCATCTGTTGATCTTCACCGGCGCACCGGGTGTACCGAAGATTATCGACTTCTCCCTTGATTATCTGCGGGCCGGGCAGTTTCGCGACACCTGGGCCAAGTGTCAGGTCTGCCGCCAGGGGCGACGCGTCGCCAACGTTGCCGTGACCGCTTGGCAAAGTACCGAAAGCGAGCCGATTGCCACCGCCCGCGCGCACTTCAAAATCGATGAGCCCTTGAAATCCTGAACGCTGCCCCCAACTCAGTGAACAACCCGCCGCCGACCATTCGGGTCGCGGCCAATGCCATCTGATTGGAGTTTGATGACCATGAGTGTGGAAACTCAAAAGGAAACCCTGGGCTTCCAGACCGAGGTAAAGCAGCTGCTGCACCTCATGATCCATTCGCTGTATTCCAACAAGGAAATCTTCCTTCGCGAATTGATCTCGAACGCCTCTGACGCTGTCGACAAGCTGCGCTTCGAAGCCCTGGCCAAGCCTGAGTTGCTCGAAGGTGGCGCTGACTTGAAAATCCGTGTGAGCTTCGACAAGGACGCCAAGACCGTCACGCTCGAAGACAACGGTATCGGCATGAACCGTGACGATGTGATCACCCACCTGGGGACCATCGCCAAATCGGGCACCGCCGATTTCATGAAGAATCTCTCGGGCGATCAGAAGAAGGATTCGCACCTGATCGGCCAGTTCGGTGTCGGTTTCTACTCTGCCTTCATCGTTGCCGACAAAGTTGACGTGTACAGCCGTCGCGCCGGCACCCCGGCCAGCGAAGGTGTGCACTGGTCGTCAAAAGGCGAGGGCGAGTTCGAAGTCGCCACTGTCGACAAGCCAGAGCGCGGTACCCGCATCGTCCTGCACCTGAAATCCGGTGAAGACGAGTTCGCTGATGGCTGGCGTCTGCGCAACATCATCAAGAAGTACTCCGATCACATCGCGCTGCCGATCGAGCTGCCGAAAGAAGTGGCTGCTGCCGAAGGCGAAGAGAAGCCTGAAGTTGAATGGGAAACCGTCAACCGCGCCAGCGCCCTGTGGACCCGTCCGCGCACTGAGGTGAAGGACGAGGAATACCAGGAGTTCTACAAGCACATTGCCCACGACTTCGAAAACCCGCTGGCCTGGAGCCACAACAAGGTCGAAGGCAAGCTCGAATACAGCTCGCTGCTGTACGTGCCGGCCCGTGCACCGTTCGACCTGTACCAGCGTGAAGCGCCGAAAGGCCTGAAGCTGTACGTGCAGCGTGTGTTCGTCATGGACCAGGCCGAGTCGTTCCTGCCGCTGTACCTGCGCTTCATCAAAGGCGTGGTCGATTCCAACGACCTGTCGCTGAACGTGTCGCGGGAAATCCTGCAGAAAGACCCGATCATCGACTCGATGAAAACCGCGCTGACCAAGCGCGTACTGGACATGCTGGAAAAATTGGCGAAAAACGAGCCTGAGCAATACAAGGGCTTCTGGAAGAACTTCGGTCAGGTCATGAAAGAAGGCCCGGCAGAAGATTTCGCCAACAAGGAAAAAATTGCCGGTTTGCTGCGTTTCGCATCGACCAATGGCGACGACGGCGAGCAGATCGTCGGTCTGGCCGACTACCTGGCCCGCGCCAAGGAAGGTCAGGACAAGATCTACTACCTCACCGGCGAAACCTACGCGCAGGTCAAGAACAGCCCGCACCTGGAAGTCTTCCGCAAGAAAGGCATCGAAGTGCTGCTGCTGACCGACCGCATCGACGAGTGGCTGATGAGCTACCTCAGCGAATTCGACGGCAAGACCTTCGTTGACGTGGCACGTGGTGATCTCGATCTGGGCAACCTGGACTCGGAAGAGGACAAGAAGGCCGCAGAAGAAGTCGCCAAGTCCAAAGAAGGTCTGGTCGAGCGCCTGAAAACCGCGCTGGGCGATTCCGTTGCCGAGGTTCGCGTGTCCCACCGTCTGACCGACTCGCCAGCCATTCTGGCCATCGGCGAACAGGACCTGGGCCTGCAAATGCGCCAGATCCTTGAAGCCAGCGGCCAGAAAGTGCCGGATTCGAAGCCGATCTTCGAATTCAATCCGAGCCACCCGCTGATCGAGAAACTCGACGGCGAGCAGAACGAAGGGCGTTTTGGCGACCTGTCGCACATCCTCTTCGATCAGGCCGCTCTGGCGGCTGGCGAAAGCTTGAAAGACCCGGCCGCTTACGTGACCCGTCTGAACAAGCTGCTGGTTGAGCTGTCAGCTTAATCACGTTGTAGAAAAACCCGCTTCGGCGGGTTTTTTCATTCTGGTGTTTAACATTCAGGAGTCAGAAATGAGCCAAGTCACTGTACGTTCTGTGGTCTATCAGCTTGATGGCCAGCCTTTTGAAGGTCGTCTGGCGTTTGACGCCGAGCACAAGGGCGCACGCCCGGGCCTGTTGATGGCGCCAAACTGGATGGGCGTCAGCGCTGGCGCGGAAGAAATCGCCAAGTCAGTTGCGGCCAAGGGCTACGTGGTGTTGATTGCCGACGTCTACGGTCAGGCCGTGCGTCCGCAAAACGCGGATCAGGCAGGCGCCGCGATGATGCCGCTGAAGGACGACCGCGCACTGCTGCGCAAGCGCATGCAGGCGGCGTTCGAGCAGTTGCAAAAGCAGGGCGAGGCGGCGGTCGATACCTCGAAACTGGCGGTGTTCGGTTTCTGCTTCGGCGGTTGCTGCGCACTGGATCTGGCGCGCACGGGCGTGCCGGTGAAGGCGGCGGTGTCGTTCCACGGTACGCTGGATTCGCCGAACCCGGCAGACGCGAAGAACATCAAGGGCTCGGTGCTGGTGCTGCACGGCGCTGCCGATCCGTTGGTGCCGAAAGAGCAATTGCCGGCATTTGAAGACGAGATGAACGCAGCGAACGTGGATTGGCAGTTGCTGAGCTATGGCGGTGCGGTGCACTCGTTCACCGATCCGCACGCCAATGTGCCGGGCAAGATGATGTACGACGCAAAAACCGCCAAGCGCGCGTTCAAGTCGATGCATGATTTGCTGGATGAAGTGTTCAAGGACTGAAAAGCGAAAAGCCCCTCATCGGAACGCCGCCCGCCTAACCTTCTCCCGGAGGTAGAGGGGACTGAATGGGGGATGTTGATGAGTTACCCCGACCTGAAAGTGTGTTGGTGAATCCATAATCGCCAAGACTTTTCAGGTCGGTGTATGACCCTCACCCCAGCCCTCTTCCTCTGGGAGAGGGCTGGGGTGAGGGTCAAGGCTTAACGCGGCAATTCGATCCGCTCGATTTCTCCCGGCACCGTCGGCCAATCCCCGGCCGCCCACTTGCGCCGCGCCTCATCAATCGCCGCCGGATCGCTCGCGACAAAATTCCAGTTGATCCGCCGCGGGCCGTCCAGCGCCGCGCCACCGAACACCACCGCATGTACATCGCTGTCGGCAAACAGACTCATCTCTTCGCCTGTCGGCAACACCACCAGCGCATGCGGTTCGATCACTTCACCGTTCAACTGCGCATCACCACTTAACACATACACCGCCCGCTCCTCATGCTCGGCGGGAATCAGCAGCGTGGTCGCGGTTTGCATCTGCACTTCGGCGTACAGCGTAGGAGAAAGCACCGGCACCGGCGATTCCAGGCAAAAGCCTGACCCGGCAATCATGCGGATCTGTACGCCAAGGTTATCGCTGACCGGCAAAGTTGCCGCCGGATAGTGGCTGTAGTGCCCCGGACCTTGTTCGTGTTCCTTGGGCGAGGCCAACCAGATCTGCAAGCCGTGCATCGTGAAGCTTTGTTCCCACAACGCTTCCGGTGTGCGCTCGACGTGTGCGATCGCACTGCCGGCGGTCATCCAGCTGACATCACCGGCCTGGACCACCTGGTCGGAACCAAGGCTGTCCTTGTGCTGGATCTGCCCTTCGAACAGGTACGTGAGGGTCGACAGACCAATGTGCGGATGCTGTCGGATGTTCATGCCTTTGCCCGTCGGATAAACCGTTTCAAGCATGTGGTCGAAAAACACGAAAGGCCCGACGCTGCGGCATTTGGCTGACGGCAACGGGCGCAGAATCGGCTGGCCTTCGACGTCTTCGGCGCGCGGGCGGATGATCAGAGGTTGCGTGTCCATGGTGCATTCCAGGCTGAGCGGGTGATGCCAGAAGCATAACCCGCCGCTGGCAAGAGGGTGATTACTGGCTGTCGAAGCCCTGTGGGGCGTGGGTTTCGATGGTCACTTCGCTGGTGGTCATCAGCTTGTGGATCGGGCAGCGATCCGCTACGCGCAGCAGCTCCTCACGCTGGGCATCGGTGAGGACGCCCTTAAGGGTGAGCGTCACGTGCAGCACATATTTGCCTTTCTGCTCTTCGCTGTTGTCGCGTTTGACCTCGACACCGACGCCGGTCAGCGGGATGTCTTTCTTCTTCGCGTACATCTTCAGGGTCAAGGCTTTGCAGGCACCGAGTGCGGCATCGAAATAATCGTGTGGCTCGGGCGCCGAGCCTTCGCCACCGGCAGACTTCGGTACGTCGGCAAACAATTCGTGGTCGTCGATCTGTACGGTGTGACGAAAACCTTCGGCGGAGACGGTATTGACGGTAACGGTCATGGCAACCTCACTGGCAGTAGGAAAAGTCATTCGATCAAAAAAGACCTTGCAGTTATAGAGCATTCCTACAGAGGCGCGTTCCACTTTCCTGCAGGATGAACCCTTGTCGCCGGCTCGGGGTCTAGGCTATGTCTACCTGCCGGAGATTACTTGTGCCCTTGTTTCGTTTGAGTCTTGCCTGCTTGCTGGTATTTGCCGGCGCCGCCAGTGCCCGCGATTACACCTACAGCGATGCGCACCTGCACTACGTGGATTTTTTCCAGGAGACCGCGGGTATGGCGAAACTGCTGACAGCGATGAAGGACAACTCCGTCGAGCACGTGATGATTTCCGGTATTCCGGTGGCGAAGAAGTGGCATGAAGACGAACCCAAGCGCCCGCGCTATTACGCCGGTGATGACGCTGATGCCTATTGGTACAGCGCCACCGATGTGATCATCGCCGATGCGGTGCAAAAACTCGCCCCGGAGCAGCGCCCGTACTTTCACCCATTCCTCTCGGGGTTCAATCCCAACGACAAGAACTCTGCTGCGCACATCCAGCGCATGCTCGATCTGTATCCGGGGCTGTGGCAGGGCATTGGCGAGGTGTTTACGCGTCACGACGATCTCACGGCGCTGACCTCCGGTGACACGCCGCGTGCCAACAATGAGGCGATGACGAAGATCTATCACCTGGCGGCGGAAAACGATCTGCCGGTGATGCTGCATTCGAACATCACCTCCAAGCGTGAGAAAAATCCGCTGTACCTGAAGGAAATCGAAGAGCCGCTGCGCAATCATCCGCATACGCGCTTTATCTGGGCGCACGCGGGGACGAGCGCGGAAATTCATCGGCACCAGACGCAACTGAAATTTCTTCTGCCCACCGTCAGCCGGTTGCTTGAGGCTTATCCGAATCTGTTCGTCGATCTGTCGTGGAGCATGCTCACGCCGTATCTGCTGGATGAGCAGGGCAGGCCACGTGCGGAATGGCTGGCCTTGGTGGAGAAATACCCGGAGCGCTTCATGCTCGGCTCTGACGTCGTCGGCCGATTCAACAAGCTCGGCCGAGAGATGCACAGTTTCACGCCCTTTCTTGATGCCTTGCCCGAAGACGTTGCCCGTAAAGTCGCCCGGGATAACTTCCTGGCTATATTGCCGCGAACAGCGGCTAAGTCCGGGAAAACCTCGCTGAAACGTTAATGCCAAAGGTTCGAAGTATTAAGGCCTTTTGATATCACCTTTTGGTCTTACGCAAATTTTCGCCGGGCCGATACCTTCTAAAGCAACCAGCTGCAGGGTTGATGCAGCGCTTTTGGAAGGAACCAGCGTAATGAGTATCCGAAGTCTCAATATTGCCCCGCGCGCCGGGCTGGGGTTTGGCTTGCTGGGTTTGATGGTGTTTGCCTTGGGGGCTTTCGCCTTGCTGCAAATGTCGAACATGCGGGCGCAATCCGATGAAGTCGATAACAACTGGCTGCCGAGCGTCATGGCAGTGGGCGAGATGAGTCAGGACATACTGCGCTTGCGGGCCCTGACCATGCGGCTGCTGCTCAATCGCGATCCGCAAGCGCTTTCGCAGAATGTCGCCAAGCTTGATGATCTGCGGGGGGTACTCAGCGAGGCCCAGCAGCGTTATGACGTGCTGATCGTGCTGCCCGAGGAGCGCAAGCTGTTTGACCGCTTCAAGGTTGCCGAGCACAAGTACCTGGAGTTGCAGGCGCAGGTCATGCAGTTGTCCGCGCAAAATCGCGTGGAGGAAGCCGCTGCGATTCTCAACGGCGAGATGAGTCCCTTGGCTGATGAGATGGCGGTGACCCTCAAAGAACTGGTCGAGCTGAACAAACACAATGCCAGTCTCGCCACCGAGGCGGCGCGACTGGTGTTTATCAATTCGCGGTTGTGGGTCGGGGTCATGATCGGTGTCACGGCGCTGATTACGATCGGACTGGCGCTGCTGCTGACCCGTAGCATTGTGCTGCCGCTGGCGCAGTCGCTGGGTGTTGCCGAAGTGGTGGCGGGCGGCGATCTGACCGGCGACATCAGCATCTCCGGAAAGGACGAGCCGGCGCGGCTGCTGCATGCGCTGAAAAGCATGCAACACAACCTGCGCGACACCATTCGCAAGATCTCCGAGTCGTCCAGTCAACTGGCGTCGGCGTCGGAGGAGCTCAGCTGCGTCACGGAAGACGCGACGCGCGGCTTGCATCAGCAGAGCCTGGAGATTGAGCAGGCCGCCACGGCGGTGAATCAGATGACCGCTGCCGTGGAAGAGGTGGCGAGCAATGCGGTGGCGACTTCCGAGGCGTCGCGCGAGTCTGACCGCATTGCCCAGCATGGTCGCGAACAAGTGCAGCAGACCGTTTCGTCGATTGAGTTACTCGCCGAAGACGTGACCAACAATGCGTCGCAGGTCGAAGACCTGGCGCAGAAGGTTCATGGCATCAGCAAGGTGCTGGACGTCATCCGTTCGATTGCCGAGCAGACCAATCTGCTCGCATTGAACGCCGCGATTGAAGCCGCGCGGGCCGGTGATGCCGGACGCGGATTCGCGGTAGTGGCCGATGAGGTGCGGGCGTTGGCCCATCGCACCCAGCAGTCAACGCAGGAGATTGAACAGATGATTGGTGGCATTCAACAGGGCACCGATTCGGCGGTCAATTCGATGCAGCAAAGCAATGTGCGTGCGCGTTCGACGCTCGAGTTAGCCAAGGCCGCCGGGACTGCACTTGAAGAGATTGCCTCGGCATTTACCCTGATCAATGAGCGGAATCTGGTGATAGCCAGTGCTTCGGAGGAGCAGGCAGCGGTGGCGCGGGAGGTGGATCGCAACCTGATGAACATTCGAGATCTGGCGATGCAGACGTCGGCGGGGGCGAATCAGACGAGTGCGGCGAGTCAGGAGTTGTCGCGGTTGGCGGTGGATTTGAACAGCATGGTGGCGAAATTTTCGGTTTGAGTTTCGCCTTCAAAAGCCCCTCACCCTAACCCTCTCCCGGAGGAAGAGGGGACCGACCGTGCGATGCTTTGTACATCCGTCGACCTGAAACTGCCTGGGTGAATCCATAATCGACTCGATCTTTCAGGTCGATACATAGCGTCAGACATCTCGGTCAGAGCCCTCTCCCTCGGGAGAGGGCTGGGGTGAGGGGCAAAGGTGGCACAAAAAGCCGGGTTAAACGCAGGCGAAAAAAAGCCCCGCATTTCGCGGGGCTTTTTGCTGTAGCGGCGGATCAGTTGCCTTTGACAGCCTTGCCGTTGACCGTACCGTCCTGGAGCATGATGTTGTACTCCTTGCCGTCGGTTTCAACCTGTTGCAGGCGGACCAGCAGATAGTCCCAGTCCTTGGCGAACCACAGCACGGTGGTGCGCTTGCTTTGTGTCGGGTCGCGCACGCGCTCGACCTTTATCGCGTCGATCTTGCCGGCCTTGGTCTCGACTTTTTCGGCACCCAGTACGCGGAAGTCATAGGTATCGACTTCGCCGTCATCGACCACCTGATAGCTCATGGTCTTCTTGCCGGCGGCGACATCGTGCTGCAGCGCCAGTTGATAGGTGGACTTGTCGACCATGCCACGGTTCAACGGGATCTTCACCGCGTCACCACGGTCGGTGCCGGTGACGAGCTTGTTGGTCCAGTCGAAGTCCAGATCGGCCTTTTTCGCTTTGCCCAGGCCACCGCGTTCGAAGTGGTAGGACTGTGGCAGCAGCGTGTCCTTGTCCAGCGTCAGGGTGCTTTCTTCAGTCAGGCTGGCGATCATCATCGAGGCCTTGAAGCTGAGTTTCCAGGTGCCGTTGGCTTCCTTGGTCAGGCTGCGCTCGGCGGTGCCGCTCATGGGCAACTGCTTCCAGTCGGCGGTGTAGCTGGCGGAGAACGGTTGAAGGTCCGCAGCCTGCGCGAAGGGCAGGGCGAGCAGAGCGCAAGCGAAGAGCAGGGCGCGACGCATAAAATCTCCTAGTGTCGAATCAAGTGGCCGCTGGCCGCGAGTAACTGGCCATCCAGTAAAGCACCTTGTTCGCCGAGTGCCAGCCGGCCTTCGGCAAACCAGCGTACGGCCATCGGGTAGATCAGGTGTTCCTGAACGTGAACTCGCTGCGCCAGACTGTGCGGCGTGTCGTGCAACTCTACCGGTATTACTGCCTGTACGACCAGTGGTCCACCATCGAGTTCCTCGGTGACGAAATGCACGGAGCAGCCATGTTCGCTGTCGCCGGCCTCAAGCGCCCGCTGATGAGTGTGTAACCCTTTGTATTTGGGCAACAACGACGGGTGGATGTTGAGCAGGCGACCCTGGTAGTGGCGCACGAAATCGGCGCTGAGAATGCGCATGAAACCGGCCAGTACCACGAGTTTGGGGTTGAATTCGTCGATCAGTTTGATCAGGGCAGCATCGAAGGCCTCGCGACCTTCGAAAGCCTTGTGATCCAGCGAGCGGGTGGCGATACCCGCGTCGCTGGCACGTTGCAGGCCGTAGGCGTCGGCGCGGTTGGAAATCACCGCAGCGATGCGGACCGGGCTGTCGCCGGTCCGCGTGCTGTCGATCAGAGCCTGCAAGTTACTGCCGGTGCCGGACAACAGCACCACAACATCACAGGTCTTGGACATCAGTGAGCCTTGAGGTTCTTCAGCTCAACCTGAGCGGCGCCTTCGGCGGCCACGGCGATCTGGCCGATGACCCAAGGCTGTTCGCCGGCGTCACGCAGAGTGTTCAGGGCGACTTCAACGTGCTCCTGAGCCACGCAGATCACCATGCCAACGCCGCAGTTCAGCACGCGGTGCATCTCGGTCTCGTCGACGTTGCCTTTCTCTTGCAGCCAGTCGAACACGGCAGGGCGAGTCCAGCTTGCTACGTCGACCACGGCCTGAGCGCCTTTTGGCAGAACGCGCGGGATGTTGTCCAGCAGGCCGCCACCGGTGATGTGGGCCATGGCTTTGACGGCGCCGGTGTCTTTGATCAGCTTGAGCAGCGGCTTCACGTAGATGCGGGTCGGGGCCATCAGCAGGTCGGTCAGCGGTTTGCCGTCGAGCTGGATGTTTTCGATGTCGGCGCCGGATACCTCAATGATCTTGCGGATCAGCGAGTAGCCGTTGGAGTGCGGGCCGGACGAAGGCAGGGCGATCAGGGCGTCACCGGTGGCGACTTTCGAGCCGTCGATGATTTCCGATTTTTCCACGACGCCGACGCAGAAGCCGGCCAGGTCGTAGTCTTCGCCTTCGTACATGCCTGGCATTTCAGCGGTTTCGCCGCCCACCAGCGAGCAACCGGACAGTTCGCAGCCAGCGCCGATGCCGGTCACAACCTGGGCAGCGGTGTCGACATTCAGTTTGCCGGTGGCGTAGTAGTCGAGGAAGAACAGTGGCTCAGCGCCGCACACCACCAGATCGTTGACGCACATGGCGACCAGGTCGATGCCGATGCTGTCGTGCTTGTTCAGGTTCAGCGCCAGACGCAGCTTGGTGCCGACACCGTCAGTGCCGGAAACCAGTACAGGCTGCTTGTAGCCGGCCGGGATTTCGCAGAGGGCGCCGAAACCGCCCAGGCCGCCCATGACTTCCGGGCGCGCAGTGCGCTTGGCGACGCTCTTGATGCGTTCGACCAATGCTTCACCGGCGTCGATGTCTACACCGGCGTCCTTGTAGCTCAGGGAGGGTTGCTTGCTCATGATCCAGGCCTTTAGGGGAGGGGATTCAGGGGTAACGACCGAGTTCAGCGGGAACACCGAATCCGACAGGGGCGATTGCCTCACGCGAAGTTCGGGGTGCCCGGCTGTTGCCGGTCTGCGAAGGCGCGCGATTTTATCAGGCTTGAGGGGCAGCGGCCATCCTCGCACCGACGGGCAGAGCCATATAGGCGGAAATTTTTTGCAATTGAGGCGTGCGGGTGCCTGTATAAGGTGGCTCAATTAACCGTCTATCGTTATCACTGTGCAAAAACTTACCGCCGCCGTGTGAATGTTTTGCGATGGCAGATTGTCACAGCCTTGCTCAACCGGTTCACGCGGCCTGTTCCAGCCGCTCCTGTCGACGGGAATTTTCCATGCGTTTTTGTAAATTGTTGTTTGTGGGTTGTTTGTCTCTGGTCAGCCTGGCGAGTCATGCCGAAAACCTCAAAGGCCTTTATCAGGTGCGTGAGCCGGTCCACGGTCAGGCGCCGGAAGAGCGCGATCGCGCCACGCAAGCCGCGCTGGACACGTTGGTGCTGCGCCTGACCGGCGACCCGAAGGCTGTGCAAAATCCGGGGCTGGCGGCCATTCGCAAGGATCCGCAGCAGATCATCAGTCAGTTCGGTTTCGATGCCGGGCCGCCGGAGGTGCTGAAAGTCGATTTCGATCCGGCCACCACCGAGCAGGCGCTGCGTCGTGCCGGGTTGTCATTGTGGGGTGCCAGTCGTCCCTCGATTCTGACCTGGTGGCTGAACGATTCGGCTGAAGGCTCAAGCCTGGTCGGTGACGGTCAGGCCGCAGCCGCACCGTTGCGCACGGCTGCCCAGCATCGCGGATTGCCGCTGCGTTTGCCGCTGGCGGATCTGAGCGAGCAACTGGTGGCTACCGCGCCCGCGCTGGAAGGCACCGATCCGGCACCACTGCGTGGCGCTTCGGAACGTTACAGCGCTGACGCCTTGCTGGCGGTGCATGCGCGTGAAGAGGGCGGGCAGTGGCAGGCCAAATGGCATCTGTGGCTGGGCGATCAGAAAGAGGCCGGCAGCGTGCAGGGCGTCGATCAGGCGGCGGTGGCCGACGCGGTGATGCTGGCGGTGGCCGAGCGTCTGGCCCCGCGGTTTGTTGCCAAGCCTGGGGTGTCGGGGCAACAGACCCTGGAAGTGCAGGGGATGAATCTGGAGCACTACGCCGCGTTGCTGCGGTTACTCGAGCCGTTCGGTGTGCGTCTGCAAAGTGTCGAGGGTGATCGCATCGTGTATCGGGTCAACGGCAGTGCCGATCAGTTGCGTGCGCAATTGTCATTGGCGAAGTTGCAGGAATTGCCGGCTGAAGCGCCGGCACCGGCGGCGGCGCCACAACCGACGGTTGCCGGTGCCGCACCGGTTGTCGCTGCGGCTCCGGCACCTGTGGCGCCATCGTTGCGGTTTCGCTGGTAAGTCTTTCCTTATATAGAAGCAACAGGAGTGGGTACATGGCCGATTCGCGGCGTTGGTTCTGGCTCGGTGGGGTAGTCCTGCTTTGCGCGTTTGTCTGGTTGCTGCATCCGATCCTCACGCCGTTTCTGGTGGCCTTGCTGCTGGCCTATCTGTTCGATCCGCTGGTGGATCGTCTTGAGCGGCTCGGCCTGTCGCGGACCTGGGGCGTAATCGCGGTGTTTGCCTTGTTCACGCTGATCGTCACAACCCTGTTGCTGGTGTTGGTGCCGATGCTCGCCAAGCAGTTGCTGCGTTTGTATGAACTGGCGCCGCAGATGCTCGACTGGCTGCAACACACGGCGTTGCCGTGGGCGCAGTCGAAACTGGGGCTGTCAGACGGCTTCTGGAAGTTCGACAAGGTCAAGGCGGCGATCAGCGAGCACATGGGGCAGACCACTGACATTGTCGGTGTGGTGCTGAGTCAGGCCACGGCTTCCAGCCTGGCGCTGATCGGCTGGCTGGCGAATCTGGTGCTGATTCCGGTCGTGAGCTTTTACCTGTTGCGCGACTGGGATGTGATGATGGCCAAGATCCGCAGCCTGTTGCCGCGTGATCGTGAGGAGACCATCGTCTCGCTGGCCGGTGAATGCCATGAGGTGCTCGGCGCGTTTGTGCGCGGGCAATTGCTGGTAATGCTGGCGCTGGGCGTGATCTATGCCGCGGGGTTGATGATCGTCGGCCTGGAACTGGGTCTGTTGATTGGCTTGATTGCGGGGCTGGCGGCGATCGTGCCGTACATGGGGTTCGTGATCGGGATTGGCGCGGCGCTGATTGCCGGGTTGTTCCAGTTCGGTGGCGACCTGTATCCGATGATCGGGATTGTCGCGGTGTTCATGGTCGGTCAGGCGCTCGAGGGCATGGTGCTGACGCCGCTGCTGGTCGGCGATCGCATCGGTCTGCACCCGGTTGCGGTGATCTTTGCCATCCTCGCTGGTGGCGAGTTGTTCGGCTTCACCGGTGTGCTGCTGGCGCTGCCGGTCGCGGCGGTGATCATGGTGCTGGTGCGCCATGTGCACGACTTGTACAAGGATTCCGACATCTATAGTGGCGTGGATGAGCCAGAGCTGTAGAGGAGAGGGGCAACCCGGCGAAGCGCCGGGTTGGCCCGTGTCCTGCAGGCCCTGGCGCCAAAGAATCTGTCATAAAACCAGCGTGTTAACGCAAACCTTTGATTTTGCTTGGACTCTGTCGCATTGTGCGCTCAGCTTCACGGGTATAAACTTCGCAAACTTTACACAGAGGCCACTAACGGTTCCTTGAGAACTGTTCAGTCAGCATGAAACCGATTCAGCTGCCCCTAGGTGTGCGTCTGCGTGACGACGCCACCTTCATCAACTACTACCCAGGCGCCAATGCCGCTGCACTCGGCTATGTCGAGCGCCTATGCGAAGCCGACGCCGGCTGGACAGAAAGCCTGATCTACCTGTGGGGCAAACACGGCGTAGGGCGTACGCATCTGTTGCAGGCGGCCTGCCTGCGTTTCGAGCAGATGGGCGAGCCGGCGGTGTACCTGCCACTGGCTGAGTTGATGGATCGCGGCGTTGAAATCCTCGACAACCTGGAGCAGTACGAGCTGGTTTGCCTGGATGATCTGCAGGTGATCGCCGGCAAGGCTGACTGGGAAGAGGCGATGTTTCATCTGTTCAACCGCTTGCGTGACAGCGGACGGCGCCTGCTGATAGCCGCTTCCACTTCGCCGCGTGAGTTGCCCGTCAAACTGGCGGACTTGAAATCGCGCCTGACCCTGGCGTTGATTTTCCAGATGCGTCCTCTTTCCGATGAAGACAAATTGCGTGCGCTGCAATTGCGCGCATCCCGTCGCGGTCTGCACCTGACCGATGAAGTCGGTCATTTTATTTTGACGCGCGGTACCCGCAGCATGAGTGCATTGTTCGATCTGCTCGAACAACTCGATCAGGCCTCTTTGCAGGCCCAGCGCAAGCTGACTATTCCTTTCCTCAAAGAAACCCTGGGCTGGTAGCCAAACCCGCTGAAACTGCGGCTTGCAGCGGGTTTTGCCATATTTCAGGCGTCAGAAAATCCGCTTTCCTGCACGGTTGGCAGGCTGCGTATCGGTTCAAATGGGCTTAAGCGCTTAGATGTAAACGAGAAACCGAGAAGTCACAAAAAGGTCGATTGAATTTGCAAATGAGGTCGATAGCGGGCATAGTCTCGGCTTCTTTACAACTATCAGCCACGGTCGTGCCCATGCTAAATCGCTTCGCACCCCTCGTGCCTCTCGCACTCGTCACCCTGTTGTTCGGTTGCGCTGCTCATTCTCCAGTTCAAGAGCAGCCTCAACAGGTTAAAAATTCTGCCACTGCCCAGTCTTCCGTTATTTTCCAGGAAGAGCTGGACACCGAAAAAGAGCTGTCGGACTTCAACAAGAAGCCGTATGAGCTGCCTGTTCTGGCCGACAGCATTCTCGAACGCGGCATGTCCCTGATCGGTACCCGTTACCGTTTCGGCGGCACCTCTGAAGCCGGTTTCGATTGCAGCGGTTTCATCGGCTATCTGTTCCGTGAAGAAGCCGGCATGAACCTGCCGCGCTCCACTCGCGAAATGATCAACGTGGATGCCCCGCTGGTCTCGCGCAGCAACCTTGAACCGGGCGATCTGCTGTTCTTCGCCACCAACGGTCGTCGCGGTCGTGTGAGTCACGCCGGGATCTACCTGGGTGACAACCAGTTCATTCACTCCAGCAGTCGTCGCAGCGGCGGTGTTCGCATCGACAGCCTGGGTGACAGCTACTGGAGCAAAACCTTCATTGAAGCCAAGCGCGCCTTGGCGATGGCACCGACCGTGGTCACCGCTCGCAAGTAATTCCCCGTTGTCGCCACGTCCGTGGCGACCAAAACGGCGCCGGCAACCGAGTAGACCCAGACTTTACAAGGTGAAGTTAAAGTCTTACTTGAAGTTTGTCGTATAGCCGCTAGAATCCTGTATCTATATTGATGGCAAACCGCCTGCGTGCTCCGCAGGCGGTTTTGTTTTCTGTCCATCCGGCAGAGAAAGCCGCAGCCAGATCAGGATGTTCTGCTTATGACGATGTCGGCCCGCCTTGCTTTGATCTTCTGCGCAGCGCTGCTCAGCGCCTGCGCCAGTCGCACACCACCGCCCGCGCCTGTGGTGCGCGCCCCGGTAGTGTTCGGACCCTCCCAGTCATTCTCGCCCGCTGCTGAAGACGTGCTGTTTCGCGCCCTGGGCCTGGTTGGCACGCCTTATCGCTGGGGCGGCAATACACCAGACTCCGGGTTTGATTGCAGTGGTCTGATCGGTTTCGTCTACCGTGATGCGGCGGGTATCAGCTTGCCGCGTTCCACGCGAGAGATGATCGTGATGCAGGCGCCGAATGTCGGCAGGGACGGCTTGCAGACCGGTGACCTGATCTTCTTTGCCACCAATGGCGGTTCGCAGGTCAGTCATGCGGGGATTTATGTCGGGGAAGGGCGCTTCGTGCATGCGCCGGCAACCGGCGGTACGGTGAAGCTGGACAGCCTGTCGAAGGCGTATTGGCAGAAAGCGTATCTGAGTGCCAAGCGCGTGTTGCAACCTGAGCACCTGGCGCGTAACCCTTAGTTCAATGACTCACCCTCCAATGCAGGAGTGAGCCTGCTCGCGATAGCGGTCAATCAACAGTGATGTTGAAGATGACGCTGTCATCGCGAGCAGGCTCACTCCTGCAGTTGTTTTGGTTCAGGCAAAAGTTATTTGGCGGACGATACTCGCCACACTTTGTTGCCCACATCATCGGCCACCAGCAAGTCCCCTTGCTGGTCGATCACCACGCCCACCGGGCGACCTAGCGCATTCTCATCCTTGTCGAGGAAACCGGTCAGCACATCCACCGGTGTTCCGTTCGGTTTGCCTGCGCTGAACGGGACAAAAATCACTTTATAGCCACTGTGCGGCTTGCGGTTCCATGAGCCGTGCTGCCCAATGAACGCGCCTTCCTTGAACTGCGCCGGCAGGCTATTGCCCTCGGCGAACGTCAGACCCAGCGAAGCGGTGTGCGGGCCTACGGCATAGTCCGGGGCGATGGCCTTGGCCACCAGATCAAGGTTTTGCGGTTTCACGCGCTCATCCACATGCTGCCCGTAATAGCTGAATGGCCAGCCATAGAAACCACCGTCCTTGACCGAAGTGATGTAGTCCGGCACCAGGTCGCTACCGATTTCGTCACGCTCGTTGACTGCCGTCCACAGTGCGCCCGTGGTGGGTTCCCAGGCCAGGCCGTTGGGGTTGCGGATGCCCGAGGCGAAGATCCGGTGATTGCCAGTGGCGCGATCCACCTCCCAGATCGCTGCGCGTCCTTCTTCTTTATCCAGACCGTTTTCGCCGACGTTGCTGTTCGAGCCGACGGTGACGTACAGCTTGCTGCCGTCCTTGCTGGCGATGACGTTTTTGGTCCAGTGGTGATTCAGCGTGCCGCCCGGAAGATCGGTGACCTTGATCGGCTGCGTCTTGATCTCGGTCGCGCCGGGTTCGTAGTGAAAGCGCAGCAGGCGATCGGTGTCGGCGACATACAGGTCATTGCCCACCAGTGTCATGCCGAACGGCGAGTTGAGGTTTTGCAAAAATACTGTGCGGGTCTCCGCTACGCCGTCGTGATCGGCATCGCGCAGCAGGGTGATGCGGTTCGGGCTCGGCACGCCGGCACCGGCCTTGCCCATGACTTTTTTCATGACCCAGCCACGAATGCCGCTGCTGTCGTCCGGTTTCGGCGGCGCGTTGGTTTCCGCTACCAGCACGTCACCGTTGGGTAGTACGTAGAGCCAGCGCGGATGATCGAGGCCTTCGGCAAACGCGGCCACTTGGGTGCCGGCCGCAGCGGTTGGTTTGCCGCCGGCGGGCCAGCCGACTGCCGGAGCGATGTTCACTGTCGGGATCAGGGTCTTGTTCGGTTCGGGCAGTTTCGGTGACGGGCCGGTGCCGTCGGAGACTTGCAGGCTGGAGGATTCACCGCAGGCGGTGAGCCCTCCGGCGAGGGCGATGACGAAAGCGAGTCGGGTTTTGCGCATTACTGATCTTCCCTATGAATGCATTCCTAATCATAGAGGAGCTGACGCGCCCGATGGTTCAACCGCTTAGCCACGGGCCTCTTTGAACAGCACGGCGATGCCCGGGTGATAGTTGCCGGCTTCGCTGCGCAGTTTTCGGTAGGCGTAAGGGAAGTACCAGGCGACCGCGCAGGTGTGTTCCTTTTGCAGATCGTCGACCATGTCCTGCAATTCTTCAGGGCTGGCGCTGTGCTGGGCCTTTTGCGGGGCGACGAACAGGCAGCCAAGCCGCAGATCACTGGCGTAGCTGATGCGTTTGGCGTCGCTGGTAATGTCCTGCAGGGCCTGGGTCAGGTTGAGGTTGTTGACCCGTGGCCAGCGCTGCGTGGCCTGAATGAAGGCGCGGTCGTCAGTCCCGGCGATAAACAGATCGGCGCGGGCGTTGCGCTCGCCATCCTCGTTCTGTTTGCGGGTGGGTGTCTGGCCGAGGGTCACCAGCTCGGCCATCCAGGCTGCCGCCGAGAGCAATCCGAGATTAGCGTTCTCGTCATGCCAGTAAGGCGTGTCGCTGTCGCCGCGCACGGCGTTGTAACGGTCGATACAGTCAAACCAGCGTTCAAGCACCGGGCGCAGGAATTCCAGGCGCGGGTTGCTGATGATCATGCCTTGCATCGTCATCATCCTTATTGTTGTGATGGGCTTTTCCGAGAAAAGCATGGCTCTTTGATATCACTTGTATCAGTGTGGCACAAGATTGGCGTCAGATAATTGATCGACGGCAGTTATTCGACCGATGTCCCCCTCTTTAATTGACGCTCCACCCCCAACCCTCTAACCTTCGCGGCTTGTTTCAGGTGCTCTGTGACACCCCGTCGACAGAGTGAAACAGGGAAGCCGGTGAGGGTTGTCTTCGCGCGAAGAGCCACCACAATCCCGGCGCTGCCCCCGCAACGGTAAATGAGTAAAAGCTGCGCCTTGAGCCACTGCCTCGACAGAAGCGGGAAGGCGCGCAGCCAGGCGCATCGCCGCTCATGAGCCCGGAGACCGGCCTGATCCATCCAGCGGCATCACGGTGGGCGATGCCAGGCTTTTTGCCGTCTATTCTTGTGCCTGCCCGCCGTTATTCAGCCTCAACGGAGAGCTCCCCCATGACTGATTCCCCCGAGCGTGATGAACGCCATCTGGCGCGCATGCAGCGCAAAAAAGCCGTGATCGACGAGCGCATCGCCAACTCGCCCGATGAGTGCGGTCTGGTGCTGGTGCTGACCGGCAACGGCAAAGGCAAAAGCAGTTCGGCGTTCGGCATGCTTGCCCGCGCGATGGGCCACGGCATGCAGTGCGGCGTGGTGCAGTTCATCAAGGGCCGTAACAGCACCGGCGAGGAACTGTTTTTCCGCCGCTTCCCGGAGCAAGTGCGCTTTCATGTGATGGGCGAGGGCTTCACCTGGGAAACCCAGGATCGTCAGCGCGATATCGCCGCCGCCGAAGCGGCGTGGGAAGTGTCCCGCGAACTGTTGCGCGATCCGTCGATCGGCCTGGTGGTGCTGGATGAATTGAACATCGCCCTCAAGCACGGCTACCTTGACCTCGATCGGGTACTCAGCGACTTGCAGGCGCGTCCGCCGATGCAGCACGTGGTCGTCACCGGTCGCGCAGCCAAGCCGGAAATGATCGAGATGGGTGACACCGTCACCGAAATGGGCATGCTCAAACATGCCTTCCAGGCCGGCATCAAAGCGCAGAAAGGCGTCGAACTTTGAATCAGCCACGTCACTGCCCGGCGGTGTTGATCGCCGCGCCGGCCTCCGGTCAGGGCAAGACTACCGTCACCGCTGCGCTGGCGCGTTTGCATCGCAATCAGGGGCGCAAGGTACGCGTCTTCAAATGCGGCCCGGACTTTCTCGATCCGATGATTCTCGAGCGCGCCAGTGGTGCGCCGGTGTATCAACTGGACATGTGGATGGTCGGCGAGCAGGACAGTCGGCGTTTGCTGTGGGAAGCGGCCGCCGAGGCCGATCTGATCCTGATCGAAGGTGTGATGGGCCTGTTCGACGGCACGCCATCAAGCGCCGATCTGGCGCGGCATTTTGGCGTGCCGGTACTTGGCGTGATCGACGGCACCGCGATGGCGCAGACTTTCGGTGCGTTGGCGCTGGGCCTGGCGAAGTATCAACCGGATCTACCGTTCGCCGGCGTGCTGGCCAACCGCGTCGGCACCTTGCGTCACGCGCAATTGCTCGAAGGCAGCCTCACGGAAGGCCTGCGCTGGTACGGTGCATTGTCCCGCGAAACCGGAATCGAGTTGCCGAGCCGGCACCTCGGTCTGGTGCAGGCCAGTGAGCTCAATGACCTGGATCTGCGTCTCGACGCGGCCGCCGAAGCATTGGCCAGCAGTTGCGAGGTAGCGCTGCCACCGGCCGTGGAATTTGCCGCGCCTGAAGTCATCACTGCCGAACCATTGCTCGAAGGCGTGCGCATTGCCGTCGCCCGCGACGAAGCCTTTGCCTTTATCTACGGCGCCAGCCTCGACCTGTTGCGGGCGATGGGCGCCGAGTTGAGGTTCTTCTCGCCGATCCGCGACACGCAATTGCCCGAGGCCGACAGCCTGTATCTGCCTGGCGGTTACCCGGAACTGCACCACGCGGCGCTGTCGCAAAACACCGCAATGCTCGACGCGATACGCGCGCACCATGCGGCCGGCAAGCCGTTGCTCGCCGAATGTGGCGGCATGCTCTATCTGCTTGATTCGTTGACCGATGTCGAAGGCCGCCGTGCCGAACTGCTCGGGCTGCTGCGCGGTGATGCGGTGATGCAAAAACGTCTGGCGGCACTGGCGCTGCAAGCGGTGGACCTGCCGGAAGGTTCGTTGCGCGGCCACACCTATCATCATTCGCTGACCACCACTGAGCTGACACCGATTGCCCGTGGCTTGAGCCCGAATGGCGGACGCGGGGCCGAGGCGGTTTATCGCGAGGGGCGGATGACGGCTTCGTATGTGCACTTTTATTTTCCGTCGAATCCTGCTGCGATTGCCGCATTGTTTGCGCCAGATCGTGACGCCGCCTTCGCGAGCAAGCTCGCTCCCACAGGGGATCGCGTTTCTTGAGCAAGCACCCCGTCCAATGTGGGAGCGAGCTTGCTCGCGAAGAGGCCATGACCGACAACGCATTTACCGAGGCCGAGCGCCAAGCCGTCTATCGAGCCATCGCCGAACGCCGCGACATGCGTCACTTTGCCGGCGGCACGGTCGAACCGGAGCTGTTGCGCCGTCTGCTCGAAGCCGCGCATCAGGCGCCGAGCGTCGGTCTGATGCAGCCGTGGCGCTTCATCCGCATCAGTGATCGCACCTTGCGCGGGCAGATCCAGAACCTCGTGGAAGAAGAACGCATCCGCACTGCCGAAGCCCTTGGCGAGCGCAGCGATGAGTTCATGAAGCTCAAGGTCGAAGGCATCAACGACTGCGCCGAGGTGTTGGTCGCGGCGCTGATGGATGATCGCGAAAAACATATTTTCGGTCGCCGCACGTTGCCGGAAATGGACATGGCCTCGTTGTCCTGTGCGATCCAGAACCTGTGGCTGGCCGCTCGCGCCGAAGGCCTGGGCATGGGCTGGGTGTCGCTGTTCGAACCGCAGGCGCTGGCCGATCTGCTGCAACTGCCGGCCGGGGCCAAGCCGCTGGCGGTGTTGTGTCTGGGGCCGGTCAAGGCATTTTATCCGGCACCAATGCTGGTCCTCGAAGGGTGGGCGCAGGCGCGTCCGCTGAATGAGTTGCTGTTTGAAAATTTTTGGGGAGTGAGTCAATGAGTGTGGCGTTGTTGAGTGTCGCCGCCGTGGCGCTGGATGCGCTGCTGGGTGAACCGAAACGCTGGCATCCGCTGGTGGCGTTCGGCAATTTCGCCGGGCGCATCGAGCAACGTTTCAATGCGGGCGGGCGCGGCTGGCGCAGCCATGGGGTCACCGCGTGGGTGATCGCCGTGCTGCCGCTGACGCTGCTCGCCACCGCGTTTTCCTGGGCGCCGTACGTGGGCTGGATCGTCGAGATTCTCGCGCTGTATTGCGCCCTCGGCATGCGCAGTCTTGGCGAACACGTCGAGCCCGTAGCCAAAGCCCTGCGCAGCGATGATCTGGAAGAGGCGCGCAAGCGCGTCGGCTATCTGGTCAGCCGCCAGACCTGTGAACTGGACAGCACCGCCGTCGCTCGCGCCGCCACCGAATCGGTGCTGGAAAACGGCAGCGACGCGGTGTTCGCCGCGCTGTTCTGGTTTATCGTTGCCGGTGCGCCGGGCGTGGTGCTCTATCGTTTGAGCAATACGCTCGACGCGATGTGGGGCTATCGCAACGAACGCTTCGAGCGCTTCGGTTGGGCAGCGGCGAAAATCGACGACGTCCTCAACTACATTCCTGCGCGTCTGGTGGCGTTGACCTACGCGTTGCTCGGCAATACCCGACTGGCCTGGAAGTGCTGGCGTAGCCAGGCGCCCAAGTGGGACAGCCCCAACGCTGGCCCGGTCATGGCGGCCGGCGCTGGTGCTCTGGGCGTGGAGCTGGGCGGCCCGGCGATCTACCACGGCGAACTGCACGAGCGTCCACAACTCGGTGAGGGTGTGCCGGCCGATGCCGATTCCATTGATCGCGGCTGGCAATTGGTCCAGCGCGGGGTATGGTTATGGCTGCTGATTCTCTGCGTGGGGGCTGAATTCTATGCTTGAGCACGGTGGCCGGCTGCGCAAGGCTGCACTCGATTACGGTATCGCCGAGGCCGACTGGCTTGATCTGTCCAGCGGTCTGGCGCCGTGGCCGTTTCCGGTCCCGGCGATTCCGCTGCGCGCCTGGGCGCGCCTGCCGGAAACCGATGACGGTCTGGAGCAGGCCGCGTGCGACTACTATGGCGCACCGCAGGTATTGCCGGTGGCCGGTTCGCAGATGGCCATCCAGTTGTTGCCGCGTTTGCGCCGCGCCGGCAAGGTCGGTGTGTTGTCGCCGTGTTATGCCGAACACGCCGAAGCGTGGCGGCGCAGCGGCTATATCGTGCGCGAAGTGCTGGAACAGGAAGTCGAGTTTTTTCTCGACAGCCTCGATGTGCTGGTGGTGGTCAATCCGAACAATCCGACCGGCCTGAGCCTGACCCCGGCGCGTCTGCTCGACTGGCACGCGCGGCTCGCCCAGCGTGGCGGCTGGCTGGTGGTCGATGAGGCGTTCATGGACAACACGCCGCAGCTGAGTCTGGCCGCGCACACTCATTTGGTCGGTCTGATTGTCTTGCGTTCGTTCGGCAAGTTTTTTGGTCTGGCCGGCGTTCGCCTCGGCTTTGTCCTGGCCGAACGCCGGTTGCTCCGATTGCTCGCCGAACAGGTCGGGCCGTGGGCCGTCAGCGGACCGACGCGGGTGCTTGGGCAGGCCTGTCTGCAAGACACTGAAGGTCATACACGTCAACGCATTCGCAGCGACGAAGCCAGCGAGCGCCTGGCCTCGTTGCTTGAGCGTTATGGTTTCAAGCCGCAGGGTGGTTGCGCGCTGTTCCAGTGGCTGAGCACCGAGCATGCGGCGACGTTGCATGAATTCATGGCCCGCCGCGGCATTCTCCTGCGTCTCTTCACCCACAACAGCAGTCTGCGTTTCGGCCTGCCCGCCGACGCGGCTGAAGAGGCGCGGCTCGAAAAAGCGCTGCAAGCCTATACCAAGGAATCGAAATGACCACCCTGATGGTGCAGGGCACCACTTCCGACGCCGGCAAAAGCACGCTGGTGACAGCGCTGTGCCGCTGGGCGACCCGTCAGGGCGTGGCGGTCGTGCCGTTCAAACCGCAGAACATGGCGCTCAACAGCGCGGTGACCGCCGACGGCGGCGAGATCGGCCGTGCGCAAGCGGTGCAGGCGCAGGCGGCGTTTCTTGAGCCGCACACCGACATGAACCCGGTGCTGCTCAAACCCAACAGCGATACCGGCGCGCAAGTGATCATCCACGGCCGCGCCGTCACCAGCATGAACGCCGTGGCGTATCACGACTACAAAGCCATCGCCATGCAGGCGGTGCTCGCTTCGCACCAACGCCTCACTGCAGCGTATCCGCTGGTGATGGTCGAAGGTGCAGGCTCGCCGGCGGAGATCAATCTGCGTGCCGGTGACATTGCCAACATGGGTTTTGCCGAAGCAGTGGATTGCCCGGTATTGCTGATAGCCGACATTAATCGCGGCGGGGTGTTTGCGCATCTGGTCGGCACGCTGGAGTTGCTCTCGCCGAGCGAGCAGGCGCGAGTCAAAGGCTTCATCATCAACCGTTTTCGCGGCGATATCGCCTTGCTGCAACCAGGCCTCGACTGGCTGGAACAACGCACCGGCAAACCGGTGGTTGGCGTCTTGCCCTATGTGATGGATCTGCATCTGGAGGCCGAGGACGGCATCGATCAGCGCCAGACCGACAAGGCCGAGCAAGTGCTGAAAGTGGTGGTGCCGGTGTTGCCGCGCATCAGCAACCACACCGATTTCGATCCGCTGCGTTTGCACCCGCAAGTGGACCTGCAATTCATCGGCCCGGGGCAGGCGATTCCTGCCGCCGATCTGATCATCCTGCCGGGGTCGAAAAGTGTGCGCAGCGATCTCGCGTATCTGCGCGCCAATGGCTGGGAAGCAGCCATCAACCGGCATTTGCGCTACGGCGGCAAAGTGCTGGGGATTTGCGGCGGTCTGCAAATGCTGGGCGAGCAGGTGCACGATCCGCTGGGGCTGGAAGGGGCCGCAGGTTCCAGTGCCGGGTTGGGCTTGCTGGCGTTCGACACGACGCTGGAAGCCGAAAAACAATTACGCAACGTGCGTGGGCGGCTGGCGCTGGAAGACGCCGAGGTCAGCGGCTATGAAATCCATGCAGGCGTGACGGTGGGGCCGGCGCTGGAAAACGCGGCGGTGCATCTGGATGACGGTCGTTGCGACGGTGCGCAGAGTCTGGACGGGCAGGTGTTCGGCACCTATTTGCACGGTCTGTTCGAATCGCCCCAAGCCTGTGCGGCGCTGTTGCGTTGGGCCGGTTTGAGCGATGTGCAGGAAGTGGATTACCACGGACTGCGCGAGCGCGATATCGAACGGCTGGCGGATCTGGTGGAAAAGCATCTGGATACCGGGCTATTGCGTCAGCTCTGTGGGATTTGAGTGGCCTGTCCAGGCCCCATCGCTGGCAAGCCAGCTCCCACAGGGTTTGATGTCGGGTACATATTTTTGTGAACACCACTGAAACCTGCGGAAGCGGGCTTGCCCGCAATGAGGCCGGTGATCTCACTAAACCTTTTCTGGATAAAAAAATGCTCCAACTGATCCTCGGCGGCGCCCGCTCCGGCAAAAGTCGCCTGGCGGAAAAACTCGCCAGCGACAGCCAGTTGCAGGTCACTTATATCGCCACCAGCCAACCGCTGGACGGCGAAATGAGCGACCGCGTCGCCCATCACCGCGCCCGCCGTCCTGTCGAATGGGCCCTGATCGAGGAGCCGCTCGAACTGGCCCGCGTGCTGCGCGAGTCTGCCAGTGCCGAGCGCTGCCTGTTGGTCGATTGCCTGACTCTGTGGCTGACCAATCTGCTGATGCTCGATGACGCAGAGCGTCTGGCCGCTGAGCGTGAAGCCCTGCTGGACGGCCTGGCGTCATTGCCGGGGGAAATCATTTTTGTCAGCAACGAGACCGGAATGGGTGTCGTGCCGCTGGGCGAATTGACTCGCCGCTACGTCGATGAAGCCGGTTGGCTGCATCAAGCTCTGGCTGAGCGCTGTCAGCGTGTCGTCCTGACCGTCGCCGGCCTGCCCCTGACTCTGAAAGGACCTGCGTTATGACTCAAACCTGGTGGCTCAATCCGTGCAAACCGGTGAATGCCGAGGTTGTCGCCCAAGCGGCGGCGCGGCAACAGCAATTGACCAAGCCGGCCGGCTCCCTCGGTCGCCTGGAAACCGTGGCGGTGCAACTGGCGGGCCTGCAAGGGCAGGTCAAGCCGACGCTGGAGCAGATCTGGATCGCGATTTTTGCCGGCGATCACGGCGTGGTCGCCGAAGGGGTGTCTGCGTTCCCGCAGGAAGTCACCGGGCAGATGCTGCTCAACTTCGTCAGTGGTGGCGCAGCGATCAGTGTGTTGGCGCGCCAACTCGGTGCGCAATTGGAGGTGGTGGACCTGGGCACCGTGACGCCGTCGTTGAACCTGCCGGGCGTGTTGCACCTGAATGTCGGTCCGGGCACGGCGAACTTCGTCAAGGGCGCGGCGATGACTCCAGCGCAGGGCGAACTCGCCTTGCAGGCCGGTCGCGATAGCGTGTTGCGGGCGAAAGCGGTGGGTGCGCAGCTGTTCATCGGCGGCGAAATGGGCATCGGCAACACCACCGCTGCCAGTGCGCTGGCCTGCGCCTTGCTCGATTGCCCGGTGGCCCACTTGACCGGTCCCGGTACCGGTTTGAATGCCGAAGGTGTCAGCCATAAGACCCAAGTCATCGAGCGCGCGTTGGCCCTGCACGCTGCGCAGCGTGGCGATGCGCTGCAAACCCTGTTCAACCTCGGCGGTTTCGAGATTGCGGCGCTGGTCGGTGCGTACCTGGCGGCAGCCCAGGAAGGCGTTGCAGTGTTGGTCGACGGCTTTATCTGCACCGTCGCCGCGCTGGTTGCCGTGCGTTTGAATCCCGCCTGCCGCGAATGGCTGCTGTTCGGTCATCGTGGTGCCGAACCGGGCCATCGCCATGTGCTGGAAACCCTCGGCGCCGAACCGCTGCTGGAACTCGGCTTGCGTCTGGGCGAGGGTAGCGGGGCAGCGCTGGCGGTGCCGTTGTTGCGTCTGGCGTGCGACCTGCATGGACAGATGGCGACCTTCGCCGAGGCGGCGGTGGCGGATCGTCCGGCATGACCTTGCGTCTGGATCTGCTGCGTCACGGTGAGACTGAACTGGGCGGTGGTTTGCGCGGCAGTCTCGATGATGCGCTGACCGAGCAAGGCTGGGCGCAGATGCGCGCGGCAGTGGTCGCTGGCGGGCCGTGGGATCGGCTGGTCAGCTCGCCGCTGCAGCGTTGTGCACGGTTCGCTGCAGCATTGGGTGAGCAACTGAATCTGCCGGTGCAACTGGACAAGGATCTGCAGGAACTGCATTTCGGCGCCTGGGAAGGGCAAAGTGCCGCAGCGCTCATGGAGTCCGATGCCGAGGCGCTGGGGCTGTTCTGGGCGGACCCGTATGCGTTCACCCCGCCACAGGGTGAGGCGGTCAGCGATTTTGCGGCTCGCGTGCTCGGCGCGATTGCGCGCCTGCATCGGGCCCATGCTGGCGAGCGCGTCTTGCTGATCAGTCACGGCGGCGTGATGCGCCTGTTGCTGGCGCAGGCGCGGGGGCTGCCCCGTGAGCAGTTGCTGAGTGTCGAGGTCGCGCATGCATCAGTGTTTTCCCTGACGGTCGAAGCCAATGGTTCGCTCAAGGAAGGTCACTGACATGTTGCCACTGTGGATCGCTCTGCAATTTCTCAGCAGTCTGCCGATTCGTCTGCCGGGGATGCCGCAGCCGGAGCAGCTCGGCCGTTCGTTGCTGTGTTATCCGCTGGTGGGGTTGCTGTTCGGGGTGATGCTCTGGGGGTTGAACCTGGCGTTGGCCGGCGCACCATTGTTGTTGCATGCGGCGCTGTTGCTGACCGTGTGGGTGCTGCTCAGCGGCGCGCTGCATCTCGACGGACTGGCCGACAGCGCTGACGCCTGGCTTGGTGGCTTCGGTGATCGGGAGCGCACCCTGACAATCATGAAGGATCCGCGCAGCGGGCCGATTGCGGTGGTCACGCTGGTGTTGGTGTTGCTGCTCAAGTTTGCCGCATTGCTGGCGCTGATCGAGCAACAGCAGGGCGTATTGTTGCTCATCGTGCCGATGCTGGGGCGTGCGGCGCTGTTGGGGTTGTTTCTGACCACGCCGTATGTGCGGGCGGGAGGATTGGGGCAGGCGTTGGCCGATCATCTGCCGCGCAGGGCGGGATGGTGGGTGCTTGGCGCAAGTATGCTGGGCTCTTTGCTGATCGCCGGGGTTGAAGCGGTTGTTGCGCTGGTTGTTGCGTTCGGGATGTTTGTCTGGCTGCGGCAGGTGATGATGCGGCGGTTGGGCGGGACTACGGGCGATACGGCGGGGGCGTTGCTGGAATTGCTGGAGATGGCGGTGCTGGTGGGGTTGGCGTTGGTCTGACCGGTTTATGGTGAATGTTATGGCCTCTTCGCTGGCAAGCCAGTGCCCTCAGGTATTGAGGGCGTTTACAGATTTTGTGACGACTTGCAAAAACTGTGGGACCAGCGATGGCGGTGGGGCAGACGCCACAAATCTTATTGATAAACTCATGTGTAACTTGATTTAACACAGTCGCGGGTATATACACGCATCATGCTTCCTTCTCAGTGTTTGTGCACCAACCTGCGTCGCGCCGCGCGTGGCGTCAGCAGGCATTACGACGGCGCCCTCGACGGCTTCGGGATCAACGTTGCCCAGTATTCTTTGCTGTGTAACCTGCAGCGTCTGGATCAGCCGAGCATCTCGGAACTGGCCGAAGCCATGGGTCTGGATCGCAGCACCCTGGGCCGCAATCTGCGGGTGCTGGAAGGCGACGGTCTGGTGGCGCTGGCCGAGGGCGAAGACATGCGCAACCGCATCGTCCGGCTCACCGAAACCGGCGCGCAACGTCTGGCTGCTGCACTGCCAGCCTGGGAAGCGGCGCAGCAACGGTTGATTGACCGTCTGGGTGCCGAGAAGCGTGAAACCTTGCTGAAATTGCTGGACGAACTGGCCTGATGCCGGTTTTTTCGGGTTCAAGCGGGTATATACCCGCGACTGGAGAATAACAATGACGACGATGTGGCGTACGTGCGGTTGGGTGTTGCTGGGGAGTGCGCTGATTCTGGCGTTGTCATTGGGCGTGCGACACGGCTTCGGGTTGTTTCTGTCACCGATGAGCGCGCAGTTCGGCTGGGGGCGCGAAGTGTTTGCCTTCGCCATTGCCTTGCAGAATCTGATCTGGGGTCTGGCGCAGCCGTTTACCGGCGCGTTGGCCGATCGTTTCGGTGCGGCGAAAGTGGTGCTGATCGGCGGCGTGCTCTACGCCTTGGGCCTGGTATGCATGGGGTTGTCCGATTCGGCGTTGACCCTGTCCTTGAGTGCCGGTCTGTTGATCGGCATCGGTCTGTCCGGCACTTCGTTCTCGGTGATCCTCGGTGTGGTCGGCCGTGCCGTACCGCCGGAAAAACGCAGCATGGGCATGGGCATCGCCAGTGCGGCGGGGTCCTTTGGCCAGTTTGCCATGTTACCGGGCACGCTCGGCCTGATCGGCTGGCTCGGCTGGTCGGCGGCGTTGCTGGTACTCGGTCTGCTGGTGGCGCTGATCGTGCCGCTGGTGAGCATGCTCAAGGACAAGCCGCTGCCAGTGTCGGGGCATGAACAGACCCTGTCCGAAGCGTTGCGCGAAGCCTGTTCGCATTCCGGTTTCTGGCTGCTGGCGTTCGGGTTTTTCGTCTGCGGTTTTCAAGTGGTGTTCATTGGTGTGCACCTGCCGGCGTATCTGGTCGATCAACATTTGCCGGCCACCGTTGGCACGACTGTGCTGGCGCTGATCGGTCTGTTCAATATCTTCGGCACGTATACGGCCGGGTGGCTGGGCGGGCGCATGTCCAAGCCGCGTCTGCTCACTGCTCTGTATTTGTTGCGTGCGGTGGTGATCGTGCTGTTCCTCTGGCTGCCGGTGACGACCACCTCGGCCTATCTGTTCGGTATGGCCATGGGCTTCCTGTGGCTGTCGACCGTACCGTTGACCAACGGTACGGTGGCGACCTTGTTCGGTGTGCGCAATCTGTCCATGCTTGGCGGCATCGTGTTCCTGTTCCACCAGCTCGGCTCGTTTCTGGGCGGCTGGCTGGGCGGGGTGGTCTATGACCGTACCGGGAGTTATGACTTGATCTGGCAAGTGGCAATTCTTCTGAGCCTGTTGGCCGCCGCGTTGAACTGGCCGGTGCGCGAGCGACCTGTCGCGCGTCTGCAACCCCGTGCGCACGCCGCATGAGCCGACTCTGGCCGCGTTTCGTCTTCGCTGCCCTCGGCGCTGCTCTGCTGGCGTTGGTGTGGTGGGGCTGGCATCAGGGCGGCCTGGCCTTGATGCAGTTGGGCATGAGCATTTGCTAGAACGGGGCGTGGCGAGTAACGTCGAAGCCTGATGACTGCTTAAGGATGCTCGACATGCTGATGCGCTGGTGTGCTGTTCCTGCGTTGCTGATGGCGTTGACTGGCCTGGCCCAGGCCGCTGACTGTCCCGATCTGCTGCAAGGTTCGCTGCCCAAATTGCGGGCCAAGGAGTCCATCGACCTGTGCCAGCAGTACGCCGATAAACCGCTGGTGGTGATCAACACTGCCAGCTTCTGCGGTTTTGCCCCGCAGTTCGAAGGCCTGGAGGCGCTCAATCAGCGCTACAAGGCACAAGGGCTGCAAATGCTCGGGGTTCCTTCAAATGACTTCAAGCAAGAGTCCAAGGACAGCGCAGAGACCGCCAAGGTCTGCTACGCCAACTACGGCGTGACCTTCGCCATGACCGAGCCTCAAAAAGTCCGGGGGGATGACGCTACGCATCTGTTTCAGGTACTCGCTGCGCAGAGTAGCGCGCCGAAGTGGAACTTCTACAAATACGTGGTCGATCGCCAAGGCAAGGTGATCGCCAGTTTTTCAAGCCTGACCAAGCCGGATGATCCGGAGTTTATTGCGGCGATCGAAAAGGCCATCGCTTCGAAACCGCTGAAGCCCTGATGCGTTGAGTGCTTTGGTGGGAGCCTTGTGTATTTCAGCAGGAGTCTCAAGTCATTAAAAAAGCCCCGCCTCTGTACAAGAGAGCGGGGCTTTTTAGTGGGCGAGGGGTTAACCCCGCCCGGCAGCATCAGAAGCGGTAGGTCGCGCCGACACCGAAACCGTTTGCCGAGTTTTCATACTTGGCGTCGTAGGTCTGGCCACGTGCGTTTTCGTTGCGGATCTTGACCGACTCTTCCTTCAGGTACGAGTAAGCGACGTCGATGGTCAGGTCTTCGGTCGGGCTCCAGCCAGCGCCGATGCTGAAGATGGTCCGGTCACCCGTCGGGATGCGTGGCGAACGGTCGACGTTGTTGGTCGGCGACTGGTCGAAGGTCAGGCCGGTACGCAGTACCCATTCCTTGTTCAACTGGTACGACGTACCCACGGCGTAAGCCCAGGAATCGTGCCAGTTCTGGTCTTCGGTGATCTCGCCAAACTGACCGGCCAGCAGCGGTTGTACACCGGAGTTCTTGACGGTGATTTTTTCCAGCTGGCTCCAGCGGGTCCAGGTCGAACCGGCGTAGACGTTCCAGCGTTCGTTGATCGCCTGGGTGACCGAGAAGTCGATGGATTCAGGCGTGGTGATCTTCAGCGAAGCGTCGTACTTCTGGTTGGCGCCCAGGCCGACTGCGCCGAGCAGGCCATAGTTGACCTTGGTGTCGCCTTTGAGCTTGTAGTCGACTTTCGAGTGGTACGTCAGACCCAGGCGCGTGGTGTCGGTGGCTTGCACCAGTACGCCGACGTTGTAGCCCAGCGCGGTGTCGTCACCCTTGATCTTGACCTTGCCGTCCGGCGCAGCCTGAGTGATCGACAGGTTGGATTCCAGTGTGCCGTCGATGCGGTTGATGGTCGGACCGAAACCTACCGACACCACGTCGTTGAACTTGTAGCTGACAGTCGGCTGGAAGGTGATGACCTGTACTTCGGACTTGCTGCCGAAGTAGCGGCCGGCAAAGCCTTTTTCGTAGTCGGTAATCAGGCCGAACGGCACGTAAACGCCGAGGCCGAATGCCCAATGCTCATCAATCGGTTTGACGTAGAAGCCCATAGGTACAGAGGTGAAGGGCACCATGTCGCCTTTGTTGCTGCCACCGTTAGGGCTGGAGCTGGCGTCGCTGATATCGGTTTTGGCATCGAGGAATGCAACACCGCCCGTGACTTGTTCGCGCGTGAGGCGCGACATACCGGCAGGGTTGCCATAAACAGTGCTTGCGTCGTCGGCAGAAGAGGATCGCCCAGCGTAACCGGTGCCCATCCCGCTGATACTGTGTTCGTTGATGGCAAAGCCAGCTGCGAAGATCTGGGTGGATGCCATGGTAACGGCGAGGCTAAGGGTGGTTTTGAGCATGACTTTTTTCATTATTAGAACTCCTGGTGATCACCGGGGCGAAAATTACCAACATTTTCGTCCCAGCGCTATAGTCCGTATGCCTTGAGTTAGAGCGGTTTTGTAGGACAATCCGACCAAATTCGCTACCTGATGAGCGATCTTGCAAAGCGGACGGTTTAACAGGCGACCTGATTCAGCGGTGAAACACAGGTCTGCCAGGCGTAAGTGAAATCACGCAGACGTCCCTGCGGCTGAAAGGTCTGACGCCAGATGCGCGCCATTCCCAGCAAGTCGTTCGGGTCGGGGAGGGTGGGGTTTTGTTCTTCGACCAGCAGCCAGGCAATGGCAGTGGCGTAACGCAGATTAACGGTCAATTCCAGGTGCGGGCCGCTGAGGAAAGCATGCTGGCTGGCGAGGCCGCGCACCAGGCTGGCGCGCTCCGGGTCGAGGGCCAGATAGTCATCCCAAAGGGCCTGATGGCGATGCTCGGCAATACGGTAGAGGCCGTGGCCACGGCGGTCATGCAGGGCGGATCCGAGGGCGGACTGGCTGGCGGCGATGCCCAGCAGCAGGGATTCGGCGGTTGCGCAGTGGCGTCCCAGGTAGATCAATGTAGGACGGATCACATAGCGGCACAGTTCGCTGGCAGCGATACCCATAAAACCCTCGGATCTTGTAATGGTTCGGCGAGTCCTGAAGGGGGCCTTGGCAGCGGTGGATCGACTCAGGCTCGCCGCAAGCGGATCAAGCCGCTTGAGTTGAAGTGTAGTGTCATATTCGCGATGTAAAGGTCTGTTTTTAAAATATTTCCGGCTTCGAGTTATAACCGTTATATCCGAAGGTGCTTAGGCGCGACGGGCAAAAACTGAAATATCAGGCAATAAAAAGCCCCGCGTTTCAGGCGGGGCTTTTGCTTTTTGCAGCCTTTTCGGCTTTCAGGCAACCAGGGCCTGACGTGTACGATCGATCACGGCCTGCAGCGGTTCGGCGCTGGAGTACTGATCGGGGTACAGACGCTCGCTGTGGCGGGCGATCCCGTGTTCATTGACTATGGTGAAGCTGAAGCAGCCTTTGCGAGCGGCCATGATCAGGCAGTTCATCGGTGCGAAGGCGTTGGTTAGGGTGCGAATGGCATCCTGAGTCTGGATTTGAGTAGACATAGTTATTAGGTGTTCCTACAAATGACACGGATAAGAACCGTGCAACGTTAAAACGTTCCAGTAACGTCGACCACCGTTGGTCGAACGAAGAACCCGACTGGAACAAAGCAGCCAGTTTGAAGCGCTGAATAAGTTGGCGCGCTTGGGCTGGCAGGTAGGTACTTAGGAGGACAGGCATCACAACGAGGGCAAAGGTTCTGGGCCCGGGGTGAAGATCCTGATCAATTTGCAGGTTGGTTCGGTCAGAGTAAGTGTTCTTCGCAACACCCTTTGTATTCATTCAAAGGCGTGTCGTCACAAGATTTACCTGGAAACCATCGAGGGGTCGTTTCCCGCTTTTTTCGGTAGAGGCTTCTTGGAAGAAGGTTGACCGTGGGGATGTGTTCGACCGGAATTGACTTTCAGCTTGGTACTAACGCCGCGGATACTAACCAATCGTTGCGGATTATGCAAACCCATCGTTAAAAAGATGACGTGCGGTCGCGCGGATCACGGGTGACAGGACAGGCCTCTTCGCCAGCAGGCTCGCTTCCACTGCGATCGCGGTCTGGTGGGGTAGCGAGTCTGCTGGCGAAGGAGTCTCGCCCGATCAACCGTCGGTCGCCACAAAAGCGTGCAGCCATTTCCGGCGCCAGGCCGCTTATCTCCCGTTCGGGATGCAAAACGACCCGAAAAAGCGCACCGATATAACCGGGTAACAGGTACTTGTGCACATTAGTTGCGCAGCCTGTAACGGCGCTGTCATAACAATCCTGACCCCGGTCACTGCCTGTATCGAAAGTTTAAGTCAATGAAAACCATCGCTTTTTTTTGTTGGTGAAAAAATCGTCAGTTTGACTGCGAGCCCCATTCCATAAGGCTTTGCGCGGGTTGGAGGGCGGTTGTCCACTGAGTTATCCACAGCTTCTGTGGATTGTCCCGAGCGCTTGCTCTAGCACGGGCGTGCCGGGTTATTTTTCGACTTTACCTGTAGGAAAAAGAGAGTAGAGTGGCGCGCCTTCCGATCTGTCCCACAGTGTTTTATGAAGTTTCGCTCAGTATCAGACTCTGTTACCTCACAACCACTTCCTGTTACCCCGCCCAAGCGATTTTCCGTGCGTGTGGCCGAGTGGCTGCTCGACAGCCCGCGCCTGAGCGCCAGCCACAATGCCAAGCACCTGGCCGGTCGCCTGCTCAAGCAGCCGGCGCGTGAAGGTGTGGTTGCAGCGCAAAGCCGTCTCGGCCAGTTGATGTGCCGTGAATGCGGCAATGCCCGGGACCGGCGTATCGGTCAGGATCTTTTGCGTCAGGCCGCCCGCGCCGGCGACCGTCGTGCGCAAGAGGAACTCGGGCTCATCGCAGACTGAGCTGTCCAAGACCTGACGCCTTGGTTAACCTTCAGGCTTTATAAGATTGGCAGGAGTCGCTATGGCTATGGACTTGACCAGCGTATTGCTCGGTCTCGCAGCGGCGGGGTTGCCGCTGCTGGCACTGGCCTGGCAGCTGCAGCGCCGGGCCAGTGACAGGCAGGCCGAGGTCGCCTTGCTCGAAGAGCGGCTGGCCATGGCGCAACTGTCGCAGGACGGGCTCAACGCACAACTGGATGCCAGCCGCGACGAAATCGCCGACCTCGGGCAGGCCAACGCCGCCAAGCAAGCCGAACTGGCCGCTCTGCGCCGCGAAGTCGAGTTGCTGCAAATCGAACGCGATGACGCCCGCGACGCTTCCCACGCCTGGAACCTTGAACGCGCCAACAAGGAAGCCGAACTGCGTCGCCTCGATGCACAGGCCGCTTCGCTGAATGCCGAACTGCGCGAGCAGCAGGAAAGCCATCAACAGCGCCTCAACGACCTGCAAGGTTCGCGCGATGAGCTGCGTGCACAGTTCGCCGAACTGGCGGGCAAGATCTTCGATGAGCGCGAACAGCGCTTCGCCGAAACCAGCCAGCAGCGGCTCGGGCAGTTACTCGACCCGTTGAAAGAGCGCATTCAGTCCTTCGAAAAGCGCGTGGAAGAAAGCTACCAGGCCGAAGCCCGCGAGCGTTTCTCGCTGGCCAAGGAACTGGAACGCTTGCAGGCGCTCAACCTGCGCCTGAGCGACGAGGCGACCAACCTGACCCGCGCCCTCAAAGGCCAGAAAACCCAGGGCAACTGGGGCGAGCTGATTCTTGAGCGGGTGCTCGAACACGCCGGGCTGGAGAAGGGACGCGAGTACCAGACCCAGGTCAACCTCAAGGGGCCGGATGGCGAGCGTTTCCAGCCGGATGTGGTGATTTATCTGCCGGGCGACAAGCAGGTGGTGGTCGACTCCAAGGTCAGCCTCACGGCATATCAACAATACGTGGCCGCTGAAGACGACACCCTGGGGCAGATCGCGATCAAGCAGCACGTGCTGTCCCTGCGCAATCACGTCAAGGGCTTGGCGGGCAAGGATTACAAGCGTCTGGAGGGGTTGCACAGCCTTGATTTCGTGCTGCTCTTCGTGCCGATCGAAGCGGCATTTTCCGCCGCGTTGCAAGCCGAGCCGACCCTGTTTCAGGAGGCTTTCGACCGCAATATCGTTATCGTCAGCCCGACCACCTTGCTGGCCACGTTGCGGGTGATCGACAGCCTGTGGAAGCAGGAGCGCCAGAGTCAGAACGCCCGGGAAATCGCCGAGCGCGCGGGCTTGCTGTATGACAAGTTCGTGCTGTTCATTCAGGATCTGGACGAGGTCGGCAATCGCTTGCAGCAGCTGGACAAAGCCTACAGCTCGGCGCGCAACAAGCTGACCGAGGGACGCGGCAATCTGGTCAGTCGCAGTGAGCAGCTCAAATTGCTGGGCGCACGGGCGAGCAAGAGCTTGCCGGCTGATCTGCTGGAGCGGGCGATGACCGATGTCGATGGGCTGGTGGAACTGCCAGAGTAACCCGGACTTCTGTGGCAAGCGCCCTCGCCACAGGCCTCATGAGTGCGCTTAAAGCGGCACATACCGGCTCAGCAACGCCCGCAACGCCGCCGGTTTCACCGGTTTGGCCAGGTAATCCAGCCCTGCCGCATGCACCTGCGCCACAGTTTCCGGCCGGCCATCGGCACTGATCACCACCCCCGGCACCGGCTCTCCCAGCGTGGTGCGTAACCATGCCATCAACTCGGTGCCGGTATCGCCGTGATCGAGGTGATAGTCCACCAGCGCCAATTGCGGGCGCACCCCCTCGCTCAACAACGCCGCACATTCCTCGCGATTGCGTGCAGTCCAGACCTGGCAGCCCCAGCGAGTCAACAAGCTGTTCATGCCGATCAGAATGCTGTCTTCATTGTCGATGCACAGCACCTGCGCACCGCCCAGCAACTTGCCATTCAACTCGGTAGTGGTGCTGGCCGGCACGGTTTGCGTGCGGGCCAACGGTACACTGACGCTGAACACGCTGCCGCGCCCCGGCCACGATCGCACACGCAACGTATGCCCCAGTACCCGGCATAGACCATCGGCAATCGCCAAACCCAGCCCGAGGCCCTTTTCGGCGCGGGTCTGGTGGCTGTCGAGGCGCTTGAACTCCTCGAAAATCACCTGCTGTTTGTCTTCCGGAATGCCCGGCCCGCGATCCCACACCTCCAGACACAATTCGTCGCCACGGCGCCGCACACCCAGCAAAACCGGACCTTTGGCATAACGGAAGGCGTTGGTGAGGAAGTTCTGCAGAATTCGCCGCAGCAACTTGATGTCGCTGTCGATGCGCAAATGGCTGCCGCGCACGCGGAAGCTCAGGCCTTGTTCCTGCGCCAGCGCCTTGAATTCGGCGCCGAGGGTGTCGAACAGTTCGTTGATGGCAAACGGCTTGCGATCGGGATTGATCTTGCCGTTTTCCAGGCGGGAAATGTCCAGCAGGTCGCTGATCAGGTCCTCGGCCGAACGCAGCGAACTGTCGAGGTGCTGCACCAGTTTCTGCGCCTCGCTGCTCAGCCCGTCGTCCTGATGGGAGAGGGCCGCGGAGAACAGGCGCGCGGCGTTCAGCGGTTGCATCAGGTCGTGGCTGACGGCGGCCAGAAAGCGCGTTTTCGACTGGTTGGCGGCCTCGGCGGTGCCCTTTGCCTCGGTCAGGGCGACGTTGAGTTGCGACAGTTCCTGAGTCCGCTCGGTGACTCGTTGTTCCAGGCCTTCGTTGGCCTCGGTCAGCGCCTGTTCGGCTTCGCGGAACGCAGTGATGTCGGTGAAACTCATGACGAAACCGCCGCCGGGCATCGGGTTGCCGATCAGCTCGATCACCCGGCCATTGGGGAACAGACGTTCCGAGGTGTGCGCACGGCCCTGACGCATCCAGTGCAGGCGCCGGGCGACATGCACTTCCGCTTCGCCGGGGCCACACAAGCCGCGCTCGGCGTTGTAGCGAATGATGTCGGCGATCGGCCTGCCGACGCTGATCAAGCCGTCCGGGTAGTTGAACAGCTCCAGATAGCGACGGTTCCAGGCCACCAGTTTCAGCGACTGGTCGACCACGCTGATGCCTTGGGTAATGTTCTCGATCGCGCCTTGCAGCAGGGCGCGGTTGAATTGCAGCACTTCCGAGGCTTCGTCGGCGATCCGGACGACGTCCTCAAGCTGCATTTCCCGGCCTTCAATGGCGGCTTTTACCACTGCACGGGTCGAAGACGCTCCGAGCACCCCGGCCAGCAACCGTTCGGTATGGGCAATCCATTCGCTGTCGGCATTCTGGTTCGGGTTGAAGCCTTTGCCCTGGCGATAAGCAAAACGGATGAAGCTTTGCCGCGCACGTTCTTCACCGACAAAGCGTGCGGCCAGTTGCAGCAGATCGTCGATTTGCACCGCAAGCATCGAGCGCGCACTCGGCCGGGCGCTGATTTCCTGTCCGATAAAACGCCCGGCCTGCCAGTGCTCCGATACTCGCGTGCGCGACAGCACCGAGACCCAGGCGAACAAAGTGAAGTTACCGGCCAGCGACAGCACCACGCCTTGGGTCAGTGGCGTGATCGGCAGGTTCAGCGGATTACCGTGCAGCCATGCCAGCCCCGGAAAACTGCTCAGGGACCAGCCGAGGCTGTGCGCAGCAATCGGCAGAACCAGTGTGTAGAACCACAGAAAGGTCCCGGCTGCGAGTCCGGCGAAAACGCCACGACGGTTGGCCTGTTTCCAGTACAGCGCGCCCAGCATCGCCGGTGCCAGTTGCGTCACCGCGGCAAAGGCGATCTGGCCGATGGTTGCCAGGCTCGCGGTCGAACCGAGCAGGCGATAGCTGACATAGGCCAGCAACAGAATCACCACGATGCTCACCCGGCGCACAGAGAGCATCCACTGGCGGAACACCTCAAACGGCCGCTCGGCATTATTGCGCCGCAGCAACCACGGCAACAGCATGTCGTTGGACACCATGGTCGACAGCGCCACGCTGGCGACAATCACCATGCCGGTGGCAGCCGACGCACCGCCGATAAATGCCAGCATCGCCAGTGCCGGATGGGCCTGGGCCAGCGGCAGGCTGATCACGAATGAGTCGGGCAATACGTCGCCGGGCAGCAGCATCTGCCCGGCGAGGGCGATCGGCACGACAAACAGCGCGGCGAGGGCGAGGTACGCCGGAAATACCCATTTGGCCAGGCGCAGATCCTGCGGGTCGATGTTCTCCACCACGGTGACGTGGAATTGCCGCGGCAAACAGATGATCGCCATCATCGCCACGCCGGTCTGTACCACCATCGACGGCCAGTTGATGGTCTCTTTCCAGTATTCCTCGAGGCGCGGGGCGAGCATCGCCTGATTGAACAGATCGTCGAAGCCGTCGTACAGACCGTACGTCACGAAGGTTCCGACGGCGAGAAAGGCGAACAGCTTGACCAGCGATTCGAAGGCAATCGCCAGCACCATGCCACGGTGGTGTTCCGTGGCGTCGAGGTTGCGCGTGCCGAAGACAATGGTGAACAGCGCCAGCACCAGCGAGACGATCAGCGCGGTGTCCTGGGCGCGAGTGCCCATGGCATCGGCACCGGCGCCGATCAACAGGTTCACGCCGAGGACAATACCTTTGAGTTGCAGGGCGATGTAGGGCAGAACGCCGACCAGGCAGATCAGCGCGACTACCACCGCCAGCGATTGCGATTTGCCGTAGCGCGCGGCAATGAAGTCAGCGATGGAGGTGATGTTCTCCTGTTTGCTGATCATCACCATTTTTTGCAGAACCCACGGCGCGCCGACCAATAGCAGGATCGGCCCGAGGTAAATCGGCAGGAACGACCACAGTTGCTCGGCAGCCTGACCGACGGCGCCGAAGAACGTCCAGCTGGTGCAGTAAACCGCCAGCGACAGGCTGTACACCCACGCGCGCATCCGCGGCGGCAACGGCGCACTGCGACGGTCGCCGTAGAAGGCGATGGCGAACATGATGGCCATATAGGCCAGGGCGACGGCGGCGATCAGCCCGGTGGACAACGACATGCAACACTCCCGACAGAAGACTCCCTGGCATTCCTGCCCGGGCGGACAGTCTCGCATGTGCGCGGCGGTTAGTCAGTGTCGACCAAGGTCGTGGCGTGGCGGGGTGTCGCAGCGCAAGAGCCGGGTGGTTTTTGCAGTGACCGTTCAGGCCTCATCGCTGGCAAGCCAGCTCCCACAAAAATCTCCAGTGGCACAGACGCCGTGACCTCACAGATCCTGTGGGCGCTGGCTTGCCAGCGATGGCGTCAGTCCTGACGCAACGCGATATCAATCAGGCGATGCAACTCTTCAACCTCCAGCGCCGCCGCTGAAAACAGAATCCGGAACACCACTGGCGCCACCACCAGATTGATCAACCGATCAATGCTCGGCGCCGCTTCATCCGGGTGGCGCTCAATGATGGTCTGCAGCTGCGCGCCGAGGATTGTCACGCAGTACCCCGGCGTGGCACTGGCCTGCACGTCGCGCATCATGTTGCGCCCGGGCTCGGAACTCATCTCGTCGAGGTATTGCTCGGCCCAGGCGCGGATATCGCTGCGCAGACTGCCGGTTTGTGCCGGTTCGCTGTCAGGGCGCATGCGGGCAAGCGCGACGTCCGCCAGCAACGCCGCCAGATCACCCCAGCGTCGATAAATCGTCGATGGCGTGACCCCGGCGCGCGCGGCGATTTGCGGCACGGTCACGCTCGAACGCTCCTGTTCCTGCAGCAGTGCACGGACCGCCGAATGAATTGCATCTTGCACCCGGGCGCTGCGGCCACCGGGGCGTAAACCTTCTTTAATAGCCATGGGGTAGACCTTAACACAAAGAATTTGCTTTAAGCGTGAGGCGGTAGCACACTCCGCAAAAGCAAAAAATTAGCTTTTGCGGAGTGTGCACATGACCAGCCCTTTTAATAACGACGCTTCCAACCGTTCCAGCCTGTGGTTTCTGGCGATCACCTTACTCAGTTTTCTCGCCGCTTCCACCGCGCCGACGCCGTTGTATCACCTGTACCAGGACCAGTTGCACTTCTCGGCAGCGGTGCTGACCCTGATTTTCGGCGTTTACGCCCTCAGTCTGCTGGCGGCGTTACTGACCGTCGGTTCGCTGTCCGATCACCTCGGACGCAAACCGGTGATTTTTACTGCCGTGCTGCTCAACGCTTTGGCGATGGTGTTGTTTATCGGGGCCGACAGCGTGACCTGGCTGATCAGCGCACGGGTGCTGCAAGGCTTCGCCACCGGCATGGCCACCGCCGTTTTAAGCGCAACACTGCTCGATACGGATCGTCAGCAAGGGCCATTGATCAACAGCGTCGCGCCATTATTGGGCATGGCGTTGGGTGGCATGGGCTGCGGTTTGCTCGCCGAGTTCGCCCCGGCGCCGCTGCAGTTGACCTACTGGTTATTGCTTGCGCTGTTTGTGTTGCAGGCGCTGTATGTCTGGCGCCTGCCGGAAACGGTCACCCGGCAAGCGGGGGCGTGGGCGTCGCTGCGACCGACGCTGCATGTGCCGGTGCAGGCGCGCCCGACCCTGTGGCGAGTGCTGCCGCTGAACACCGCGACCTGGGCGCTCGGCGGTTTTTACGCGTCGTTGGCCCCGTCGCTGGTGCGCACCGCCACCGGTTCGACCTCCAACCTGATCGGTGGCGCGACCGTGGCGGCCCTGACTGTGACCGGAGCGCTGATGATTTTCACCATGCGCAATCGACCCGCCGCGCGCTCGCTGCAATGGGGCGCGAGTCTGCTGCCGATCGGCCTGGTGCTGATTCTGCTCGGCATGCACAGCGCCAGTCTGTCGCTGTTTTTCCTCGGCACGCTGGTGGCCGGTTGTGGGTTCGGTGCGGGATTCCTCGGCGCCGTGCGCAGCCTGGTACCGCTGGCCTTGCCCCATGAGCGGGCCGGTCTGATGTCGGCATATTACGTGCTGAGTTACCTGGCGTTCTGTTTGCCGGCGTTGCTGGCCGGGCACCTGACCCGCAGCCTGGGGTTGTTGGTGACCACCGATGGTTATGGCGCGGTGTTGATTGTGCTGGCCGTGGCGGCATTGTTGCTCAGCTTGCGTCCGGCACCGGCCAAGGTGTGTCGCGCGCCATAAGCGCAGCGCTTTCGGTTAGCCTTGCGCAGTCAATCTGCTCACGGAACGATTCATGAAGATCATTCGCAGCAAGTCCTTCACCGCCGACCGCGCCTGGGGCGCGCTGGACATCGCCAACATGAACGGCATCACCACGCGCCTGCACTGGACGGATCAGCCGTACAAATGGCACGTCAACGACGGTGAGGAAGTGTTTGTGGTGCTCGATGGCCGGGTGCAGATGCGCTATCGCGAGGGAAGTGAAGAAAAGCAGGTGCTGCTGGAGGTCGGCGATATTTTTTATGCCTCGGTCGGCACTGAGCATGTGGCGCATCCGCAGGGCGCGGCGCGGATTCTGGTGATAGAAAGCGAAGGCAGTGTCTGACGGCTTATCCATAAAACAGATAACAGTTAGAGATATTACCCGTTATATAGATATTCGATTCAGATCTACCATGGACTCAACCTCACCAGAGGACAGGAGTTCATGATGATTTGCCCCAACAGCGTCAAAACCGGCCTCAAGCCATTCAGCCAGCTTCAGCATCCGCGTGAAGTGATCCGCCAGTTCACCCCTAACTGGTTCGCCGCAACCATGGGCACCGGTGTGCTGGCGTTGGCGCTGGCGCAATTGCCGCTGGCTATTCCCGGATTACACACCGTTGCCGAAGGGCTGTGGCTGTTCAACATCCTGTTGTTCACCCTGTTTACCTTCGCCTACGCCGCGCGCTGGATCCTGTTCTTTGACGAGGCGCGGCGGATTTTCGGTCATTCCACCGTGTCGATGTTCTTCGGCACCATTCCCATGGGCCTGGCGACGATCATCAACGGCTTTCTGCTGTTCGGCCTGCCACGCTGGGGGGAAGGTGTGATTCACCTTGCCGAAGTGCTGTGGTGGTTCGATGTGGGCATGTCTCTGGCCTGCGGCGTGTTGATTCCCTACATGATGTTTACCCGTCAGGAGCACAGCATCGACCAGATGACCGCTGTGTGGTTGTTGCCCGTGGTGGCCGCAGAAGTGTCAGCGGCCAGTGGCGGCTTGCTCGCACCGCATCTCGCCGATGCCCATGCGCAACTGGTGGTGTTGACCACCAGCTACGTGCTCTGGGCCTTTTCCCTGCCGGTGGCGTTCAGCATCCTGACGATCCTGTTGCTGCGTATGGCCCTGCACAAGCTGCCCCACGAAAACATGGCCGCGTCGAGCTGGCTGGCGCTCGGTCCGATCGGCACGGGAGCGTTGGGCATGTTGTTGCTGGGGGGCGACGCGCCGGCGATCTTTGCCGCCAACGGTTTGCCGGGTGTCGGTGAAATTGCTTCGGGCCTGGGCCTGGTGGCAGGTATCACGCTGTGGGGCTTCGGCTTGTGGTGGATGTTGATGGCATTACTGATTACCGCGCGTTATTTGCGCGACGGTATCCCGTTCAACCTCGGCTGGTGGGGCTTCACCTTTCCGTTGGGCGTGTATTCGCTGGCGACGCTGAAACTGGCCAGCGTTCTCAATCTGGCGTTTTTCAATGTCGTCGGCACGGTGTTGGTGACTTTACTGGCAGTGATGTGGCTGATTGTCGGCAAACGTACCGTGCAAGGCGCATGGCGCGGCGAGCTGTTTGTCTCGCCCTGCATTGCAGGTTTGAAGAAATAACCTGGAAAGTTTAGGTAAGGTGTGGCCTGGATCGCGGTTCGAGATTCCAATAAGCAGTACCCAGGCCTCTCTACCTTAAACATCAGGGACACACGGAAGATGAGTCACCCCTCACAGTTCAACCTGCTGCGCACCCGGCGCTTCTTGCCGTTTTTCATCACCCAGTCGCTCGGTGCGTTCAACGACAACGTTTTTAAACAGTCGTTGATCCTCGCCATTCTTTACCGCCTGACCATCGAAGGTGACCGCTCGATCTGGGTCAACCTGTGTGCGCTGCTGTTTATTCTGCCGTTTTTCCTGTTCTCGGCACTGGCCGGGCAGTTTGGCGAAAAATTCGCCAAGGACGCGCTGATCCGTCTGATCAAACTCGCGGAAATCGCCATCATGGCCGTAGGATCGGTCGGGTTTCTCTTTGATCACTTGTCGCTGATGCTGGTGGCGCTGTTCGCCATGGGCACGCACTCGGCGCTGTTCGGGCCGGTGAAATATTCGATCCTGCCGCAAGCGCTGCGTGAGGATGAGTTGGTAGGCGGTAACGGCCTGGTGGAGATGGGCACGTTTCTGGCGATCCTCGCCGGGACGATTGGCGCCGGGGTCATCATGTCATCGACCCATTACGCGCCGCTGGTCTCGACCGCCATTGTCGGGATTGCCGTGCTGGGTTATCTGGCCAGCCGCAGCATCCCGCGCGCTGCAGCCGCATCCCCGGAAATGCGCCTGAACTGGAACATCTTCAGCCAGTCCTGGGCGACTTTGAAACTCGGTCTGGGGCAGACGCCAGCGGTGTCGCGCTCGATTGTCGGCAACTCATGGTTCTGGTTTGTCGGGGCGATTTATCTGACGCAGATCCCGGCGTACGCCAAGGAGTGGATGCACGGCGACGAAACCGTGGTCACCCTGATTCTTACCGTATTTTCGGTCGGTATCGCACTGGGTTCGATGCTGTGCGAGAAGCTCTCCGGGCGTAAGGTCGAGATCGGTCTGGTGCCGTTCGGCTCGTTCGGTCTGACCGTGTTTGGTCTGTTGTTGTGGTGGCATTCCGGCGGTATCCCGGAAAGCGTCACGGGCCACAGCTGGATTGAAGTGCTGGGCTTCGTGCACACCTGGGCGGTGTTGGTCGACATTCTCGGCCTCGGTATTTTTGGCGGCTTCTATATTGTGCCGCTGTATGCGTTGATCCAGTCGCGCACTGCGGAGAACGAGCGGGCGCGGGTGATCGCTGCCAACAACATTCTCAATGCGCTGTTTATGGTGGTCTCGGCGATCGTTTCGATTGTGTTGCTCAGTGTGGCCAAGCTGTCGATTCCGCAGCTGTTTCTTGTGGTGTCGCTGCTGAACATCGGCGTCAACGCCTACATCTTCAAGATCGTTCCCGAATTCAGCATGCGTTTCATGATCTGGCTGCTCAGCCATTCCATGTACCGGGTCGAACATCGCAACCTGGAGGCGATTCCCGACGAAGGTGCGGCCCTGCTGGTGTGCAACCACGTGTCGTTTGTCGACGCCTTGCTGATTGGTGGCGCGGTGCGTCGGCCGATTCGCTTTGTCATGTACTACAAAATCTACAACCTGCCGGTGCTGAACTTTATCTTTCGCACCGCAGGGACGATTCCGATCGCCGGGCGCAACGAAGACATCCAGATCTATGAAAGGGCCTTCACCCGGATTGCCCAGTATCTGAAGGACGGTGAGCTGGTGTGCATCTTCCCGGAAGGCAAGTTGACCACTGACGGCGAGATCAATGAGTTCAAGGGGGGGCTGACGCGGATTCTCGAGGAGACCCCGGTGCCGGTGATTCCGCTGGCGTTGCAAGGGTTGTGGGGCAGTTTCTTCAGCCGTGATCCGAACAAGGGCCTGTTCAAGCGGTTGTGGTCGCGGGTGACGTTGGTGGCAGGTTCGGCGGTAGCGGTTGAGGCGGCGGAGCCGGCGAAGTTGCAGGGGGTGGTGGGGGAGTTGCGCGGCAGCGTTCGATAGTTGCCAACTGATCTGGCCTCATCGCGAGCAGGCTCACTCCTACATTTGAAATGCGTCCCCCCTGCAGGAGTGAGCCTGCTCGCGATAGCGGTAGAGGCTTAGGCGCTGATTTTGAGGCCGATCAACCCGGTAACGATCAACGCCACACTGGCCAGCCGAATCAACGCCATCGACTCGCCAAACAGAATGATCCCGGCAATCACCGTGCCCACGGCACCGACCCCGGTCCAGATCGCATAGGCCGTGCCCAGCGGCAGCTCCTTCATCGCCAGGCCGAGCAGGCCAAGGCTGATGGCCATCGCCGCAACGGTCAGTGCAGTGGGGAGCGGACGACTGAAGCCGTCGGTGTATTTCAGGCCGACGGCCCAGCCGACTTCGAACAGACCGGCGAAAAACAGAATGATCCAGGACATGAAAGACCTCCATCGTTTGACGGGGTCGTCCCCAGATTAAGCACTCGAGCGAGTCGCAGGGTCGTCCCCGCGTAGCGCAATAGTCTGACGAGCATTAACCCGGGGATCAAGTTTCGCGGTCAGTCGGTCGCTTGCCCGGCCAGCGTCTCGCGATCTTCTTTCTCGCTCATGCGCCGGAAGTAGGTGGAAAGCAAAGCCCCGGAAATGTTGTGCCAGACACTGAACAGCGCACTGGGCACCGCCGCCAATGGCGAAAAGTGCGCGCTGGCCAGCGCGGCGCCCAACCCCGAATTCTGCATGCCCACTTCCAGTGCCAGCGACTTGCGCTGGGCCAATGGCAGGTTGAACAGGCGGCCGGTGAAGTAACCGAGCAGGTAGCCAAAGCTGTTGTGCAGCATCACCACCGCCATGATCAACAAGCCGGACTCGGCAATTTTCGCCTGACTGGCAGCCACCACCGCAGTGACGATGATCACAATGCTGACCACCGACACCAGCGGCAACACCTCCACCGCATGGCGCACCTTGTTACCGAGCAAGCGCTGTGCAACCACGCCGAGGATGATCGGCAGCAACACCACTTGCAGGATCGACCAGAACAATTCCATGAACGACACTGGCAACCATGCCGAGGCCAGCAGCCAGATCAAGGCCGGGGTCAGCAGCGGAGCGAGGAGGGTGGTGACGGCGGCAATCGCCACTGACAGCGCCAGGTCACCGCGGGCCAGCCAGGTCATGACGTTGGAAGACGTGCCACTCGGGCAGCAGCCGACCAGAATCACCCCGACGGCGATTTCCGGCGGCAGGTGGAAAATCTGGCAGAGCAACCACGCCATGCCGGGCATGATCACGAAGTGCGCAACCACGCCCAGCGCCACGCGCCACGGATGGCGGGCGACGGCCGCGAAGTCGTCGAGTTTGAGGGTCAGGCCCATGCCGAACATCACCAGCCCGAGCAGCGGCACGATTGCGCCCTTGAGGCCGAGGAACCACGCCGGCTGCAGGAACGCAATTACAGCGAAAATCAGAACCCAGTAAGCGAAGGTATTGCCGACAAAGCGGCTGAGTGCAGCCAGTGCGCGCATGGCTTGTTCCTTATTATGGGAAAGCGTTAGGAAGCTAAGCATACGTCGCCAACAAAAAGATCGCAGCCTCCGGCAGCTCCTACAGGAAAAATGCATTCCAGATGTAGGAGTTGCCGAAGGCTGCGATCTTTTAAGCTTTCACACAAAAGGCAGGTCAGATCCCCTGCGGCGTCTCTTCACCGCCCAACGCCTCAACCAGCGCCGGCAGGAAGTCGCCGAAGGTCAGCATCATCAGGGTGAAGCTCGCATCCAGCTGGCCCAGCGCTTCGTCGCCGCCGTCCTGTTCCGCCTGATCCTGCAACAGATCTTCGAACTTCAGGCGCTTGACGGTCATTTTGTCGTCGAGCATGAACGACAGTTTGTCCTGCCAGGCCAGCGACAGTTGAGTCACGACTTTGCCTGTGCTCAGGTGCAACTGGATTTCTTCACTGGTCAGGTCCTGACGCTTGCAGCGCACGATGCCACCGTCTTCGTGGGTGTCGCGCAGTTCGCACTCGTCCAGTACGAAGAAGTCCGGGGCGGCTTGCTGGGTGGTGACCCATTCGGTCATCACGGCGGTCGGCGCGGTTTTCACGGTCAGCGGACGGACGGGCAGGGTGCCGAGCACTTCACGCAGGGTGGAGAGCAGGTCTTCGGCGCGCTTCGGGCTGGCCGAGTTGACCAGGATCAGGCCCTGTTTCGGCGCGATGGCGGCGAAGGTCGACGAGCGACGAATGAACGCGCGCGGCAGGAAGGCCTGGATGATTTCATCCTTGATCTGATCGCGTTCCTTCTTATAGACCTTGCGCATCTGCTCGGCTTCGATCTCTTCAACCTTTTCTTTGACGGCGTCACGCACGACGCTGCCCGGCAGAATGCGTTCTTCTTTACGTGCAGCGATCAGCAGGAAATCACCGCTGACGTGCACCAGTGGAGCATCTTCGCCTTTGCCGAATGGCGCGACGAAACCGTAGGTGGTCAACTCCTGGCTTGCACATGGACGCGCCAGTTTGGTGGCCAGTGCAGTTTCCAGCGCCTCGGCATCGACAGGCAGGTCTTGGGTCAGGCGATAGATAAGCAGGTTTTTGAACCACATGGGGTGAGTCTCTCCTTTATACAAAGGGGGGCATTATTGTCTTCGCCGTGCCGTAGGCCAACCCTTCTCTAAGCCTTTGGAAGGCCTGAGAAAATTATTTAAAAAAGTGCTTGCCAGAGGTTGGGTCGCTCCGTAGAATGCGCGCCACACCGAAGCGAAGGGTGATTAGCTCAGCTGGGAGAGCGTCTGCCTTACAAGCAGAATGTCGGCGGTTCGATCCCGTCATCACCCACCATTCGTTTCAAGTGTTTAGCGCAGCGGTAGTTCAGTCGGTTAGAATACCGGCCTGTCACGCCGGGGGTCGCGGGTTCGAGTCCCGTCCGCTGCGCCATATTCGGTAACCTGGACCACTGAACGCCAGGTCACCACGGAATAACCCGCTGAGGCGGGTTTTTTTCTGTCTCACGTTTGTACCTTGTTCCATCGGGTTGTGTCGTTTCACCGGTTTTCGGATTTATTTGAAAAAAAATTCAATTAAATCAACACTTTATGAAAACTTGTGGCATAATGCGCCCCGTAACGAAGCGAAGGGTGATTAGCTCAGCTGGGAGAGCGTCTGCCTTACAAGCAGAATGTCGGCGGTTCGATCCCGTCATCACCCACCATTCGTTTCAAGCGTTTCGCGCAGCGGTAGTTCAGTCGGTTAGAATACCGGCCTGTCACGCCGGGGGTCGCGGGTTCGAGTCCCGTCCGCTGCGCCATATTCGGTTATCTGGAACACTGAACGCCAGATGACCACGCAAAGCCCGCCTTGTGCGGGCTTTGTGCTATCTGCGATTCGACAATTTCTGCATTGCTTCTGTGGCATTTATCCCCGTTGGGCTGCGAAGCCGGCCCGACTTTTAAAGCTGAGGCCCGCTGCGCAAGCCACCGGGGATAAAACCTCTCGCCACAGGCCGCTGCTTACTGCGTGGCGTTCTGGCTATGCCGATAATCGCTCACCGCCTCATACACCGCCTTGCGCAGTCGGTTGATCCCGCCAATCGGCCGATGGGCCTCGATACCAAACCACGGATTGAACGACAGGTTATCGCAGGCCAGATTCAGCGCCGGGGTATCGAAATCCTGTGGCGGCAGGGTGATCCGCGCCACGGTTTCGAAGGGTGAATCCTGCTCGCGCCATTCGATGCTGGTGTCCTCGATCGGCATGTACTTGTTCGCATCCTGACGCTGAATCTGCAAGACGAAGCAGGCCGGCACGCGATCCGTCGACAACTGCTGATTCAACGCGCTGCGCAGGAAGTTCGGCAGGTCGTGGTTCTGTTTTGGCAGGGTGTAAGCCGGACAATTGTCCGGGGCCGGTGCCACGCGAAACTTCGCATTCGCCTCACCGAACTTGTAAGGCGAAACCGAAAAGTAAGTCGTCCCTGTCGGACTGTCCGGTGGCGGCGACAGCGTCGCCAGCGCGATAAGCAGATGACGGACCTGCCAGGTGCGCGGATCCCAACCGGGGAAAAACGCCAGGATCTTCTTGCCGTCAGCCTGCGCCGCCACATTCTGACGGTACTCGGCGACATCGCTGACAAAGAAGTTGGGGTGGCTGAACATCACGAAGTCTTGCTCGTGCTGTTCCTGGCGATTTCCCAACAACTGCTTGCCGGGTACGTCGAGCAGCTTGATCGCCATGCCCCGTGCGTCGCGAATGCTGTCGAACTGCGGGTAAGCATTGCCGTTGGACAGGCGAATTATCGCCTGCCAGGTGTGTCCCGGTTCGCTGAAGACCCCTTGGCGCAGCGATTGCGCCAGTTGCGGCAATACCTGCACTTCAGCCTTCACGCAGCCGTGAGCCTTGGCATGCGCGTCGCGCAGGAAACGCGTGTTTTCACGGTGTTGATCGACGATGCGCACGGCCGTCTGGATCACGCCTTGTGTCATCCCGGCTTCACCGGAGGGAATCTGTTCCAGTGCCGACACCGGCCCGCGATGCTGCCAGGCCCACCACGCCGTGCCGATGGCCCAGCCAATCAGGCCAATGACGAGCAAAAGCAGCAAGGTTCTGCCCAGCAGGCGGCCCAGCCACAACCAGATCCGCGCCAGCAATGACAGGCGCTTATTGAAGGTCGATAACATCATGGCAGTTGCGCCTCCAGAGGGCCGCCGAGGACTTTCAGGTATTCGAGCAGCGCCCAGCGTTCTTCCGGCAGCAGCAGGCGGCCGATCACGCCATTGCCGCGTTCGCCGGCGCGGAACTCGTGACCACTGTTGTGATTGCCGCTGATCCGCGTGTCGAACAGGAAGCCATTGGTGAAGGCTTCGGTGCGATAACCCAGGTGCCGTGGGTCGTATTCGAAGGTGCCTTTATAGAAGGTGGTGGCGCGTTCATCCTGCGGTGACAGCAGTTGATAAAGGCTCGGCACCGAACCGTTATGCAGAAATGGCCCGGTGGCCCAGACGCCGGCCAGCGGTCGGGCCTTGTACGCGACTTTTTCGCGAACACCGATCGGCAGGCCGAATCCGTCGAGGCGCGGCTTCTCCTCGGGCGTGACCTGAGCCTCGCGATAGGCACGGCCTTCGACGAAGGCGGTCACGTACGCCAGGCCCTTGGCCACCGACAACTGACTCAGATCCAGCGGCTCCTCGGGCGTCGGGTGCAGTTTGACGTCCATTTTTTCCAGTTCTTTCAGGTCCCATTGCAGGGCCGTCAGGTCGAAGCGGTGGCTGGCAATGTTGTTGGCGGCGTTTGGGTCGGTACCGATGACGTCCACCGGCAACAGGGGTAAGCGCTGCACCCAGCGCTCGCCTTCCTGAGTCTTGCGTGGCACATGGCAGCCGGCGCAATTTTCCGCGAACAGCGCGCGTCCTTTGGCCGCGAGAGGTTTATCGACTGCACCGAACAAGGCCTCCGGCCAGGCAGGTGGCCGCAGTTTCTGCAGGGTTTCCTCGATCTTGTGCAGATCGCGCACGCGCACGCTGGAGGCATAGCGCGCATCGCCTTGCAGCGGCTGGCCGTTGGCGTCGAAGAAATTCAGGGTGGCGCCAACGCCCAACGCTTCGCCGATATTGCGGGCCATCGGCTGTTGCGCCGAACCGTTCCACTGCACCCAGTCGAATGTCCACATGTCCCACAGTTGCGGGTAATCCACCGGAGCGTCGGCGATGCGGTAATTGGCAGGGGAGATCGCATCACCGAACGTCGCATTGGCGATCCGCCCAAATGCGTCGGCGCGCCCCGGGCCTTCCTCGGTCGGATAGAGGCCGCGATGGGTGTCGTTCCACGCCACTTTGAGAAACGTATCCAGCGATTGTTTGAAATCCTTGCGCAGTTGCGCATGGCGCGCGTCGTATTCATCGCCCAGTACGTGGCGGGCGAAGCGTTCGAATTTCCACGGGTTGTAGTAAGTCGAGGTCAGACTTGCCACCAATGCCTGTCCGAAACTGCCGCCGCGCAGTGTAGGAACACTCGAAGGCAATACATGCTGCGCCGTCCCACCGTCGATGCGCACGGCCTGGCCTTTAAAGTGCAATTCGCCGGTGTGGCAAGCGGCACAGGTGATGTCCAGATATTGCTCGGTGCTGCCGGCGTTCTGATGTCGGGCAAAACCGACGGGCAAATTGCCGGGGTTGTCCGGTGTGGCTGTTTGCTGCGGGTCGATCAGAAAACCAAAGCGCGCGAGGTAGTCGGGGGCCGCGAAGCGTTGCTCTGAGAAAGGCAACTCCAGCGCCTGGAACCACTCGTAGCGCAGGCCTTTGACCTGGGTGCCCTGAGGGGTGAAGTAATAGGTTTGCCGCTCTTGTTCCGTCCACTGATCCAGGTAATGCACCTGCTGCACGGGTGTGTAGAAAGGCAATTTCGGGTTGGCGACGTAGTACAGAACCACTGTCAGGACCAGTCCCGACAGCACGATGATCAGGGTCAGCACGCGGAGTAAGAGGCGCAAGATAAACATCCTTGTCGAGTTGTTGTGTTGTTATGCCTGAGCCTGACCCTATGCGGCAAGTGGCCATTACGCCAGATGTTGTGGGAAGAGGAGGCTACGGTTGTCAGCAGCAGATGACAGAAGCTTCATCGTGTCTTCGCCCAAATGCGTTTTAATCCCTGAACTTATCGTCGCTTTACTGCTCTCATGCCGGTAGCCATTGGTCGTGGCGGCCTGATAAGCTCGCGGCTTTACTCGATTGCCCTATTCGGCGCATGAACAAGGAAATAGCATGAAACAGCATCGGTTGGCGGCGGCGGTAGCCCTGGTTAGCCTGGTCCTCGCGGGTTGTGATTCGCAGACCAGCGTAGAGCTGAAAACCCCGGCGCAAAAAGCTTCCTACGGTATCGGCCTGAACATGGGCAAGAGCCTGGCTCAGGAAGGCATGGATGATCTGGACTCCAAAGCGGTAGCCCAGGGCATCGAAGATGCCGTCGGCAAGAAAGAACAGAAGCTGAAAGATGAAGAACTGGTCGAAGCCTTCGCCGCGCTGCAAAAGCGTGCTGAAGAGCGCATGGCCAAGATGAGCGAAGAGTCGGCAGCTGCCGGCAAGAAATTCCTCGAAGAAAACGGCAAGAAAGCGGGTGTCACCACCACCGCTTCCGGCCTGCAGTACGAAGTGATCAAGAAAGCCGACGGCCCACAGCCCAAGCCGACTGACGTAGTGACCGTTCACTACACCGGCAAGCTGACCAACGGCACCGTATTCGACAGCTCCGTCGAGCGCGGCAGCCCGATTGATCTGCCGGTAAGTGGCGTGATTCCGGGGTGGGTCGAAGGCCTGCAACTGATGCACGTTGGCGAGAAGTACAAACTGTACATCCCTAGCGATCTGGCTTACGGCGCGCAATCGCCAAGCCCGGCAATCCCGGCCAACTCGGTTCTGGTCTTCGACCTGGAACTGCTGGCCATCAAGGATCCAGCCAAAGAAGACGCCGCTGCCAAGTAATCGGCTCCGGTTTCAACAACAACGCCTCGCTTATGCGGGGCGTTGTTGCATCTGGCGGATGGCAAGGGTAAACAGAGCGAACCGATGCCGGTCAGCACAGTCATACCTTTGAGGCTGCCCGCACTAGACGCCCTGAGCCGCCAAGTCAATGAAATATTGGGCTTTTTTATGTGAGTAAAAAACGCCCGATCTGAGCGCAGCCCTTATAAAACGGGGCTCCCAGCGCTGAAATGCAGCTCTGTTCACAAGGTTATCCACAATTTGTGTGGATAACATTTCAATGGGAGGAATAGATGAAAGCTCCGTGGAATTTCGCTCGATTCCTGCCCCTGGCCGGCCGTCTGCTGGCGCGTGGACGCTTGCCGACCCTGTTGTTTGCCGTCGCCAGCAAAGGCGCGGCACAGGGCAATCGCCTCGGCAAACTCAAGGACGACCTGCGTTTGTTGCAGGCATTGTGCCTGGCCTACTGGCGCGGCGAATACCGTGCGATCAGCCCGAAAGCGTTGATCTCCGTGGTTGCTGGCCTGATGTACTTCCTGAGCCCGGTAGATGCCATTCCCGATTTCATTCCCATGTTCGGCATGCTCGACGATATCGCCGTTCTCGCCTGGTTGATGAAAACCCTCGATGATGAACTCAGTGCCTTTCGTCTCTGGCGCAATCGCCAGCAGCCGGAAAAACTGGCGGTGGTTGAACGCCTGCCTGATACCCCCGAGCAATTGCAGCTTCAGGGGCCGAAAAAGCCCTGATTGACGAAGTCGCTCTGCAGATAGATACCCCCCGCGACCTTGGCCGCTGTTAGGATTACACTTCTAGGGAAAAGTGCCGACTCGCTAAGTGTTGTTGTCCTACGGGGTAGTCATGGATATTCAGATAATTGCACGCGATGGCGAGCCCGAATACGCAGTTCTGCCTTGGGCTCACTATCAGGCTCTACTGAAAGCAGCAGGGATCAATGAAACACCGTCGCAGCAGGCTCAAGCGCCTCTCGCGACCACACTGGACCCGATTCTTCCAGGTCTTGATCAACTACGCAGTTTGCGCGAAGGGAAGGGCATCGCCATCGAGGCGCTGGCCCGCACGGTAGGCATCAGCCCGTCTTATCTGGCCATGATCGAAAGCGGCGAGCGTCAGCCTGACGCCGCGATTCGTCGCAGCCTGGCCTGGGAACTGACGGTGCCAGGTTGGAGGGATGAATCGTGAGCGTACGCATCAGTCGTCAACATTGGGACGGATTGCTGGGAGAACTGGATCAGGCGCGCCGGCAGCGCCATCTTCTGACCTACCGAGCCTTGCTCGAACGTTTGCAGTTGCCGACGCCGGCGATGCAAACCCTGACCGCTGCACTGGAGCATCTGGCGGCACTGGACGCCAAGGCCGAACAACCGTTGCGCAGTTCGCTGGTGATCAGTCAGGGCGCCAGTCGCCTGCCGCGCACCGGTTTTTTTGAATGCGTTGAACGTCTGGGGCGTTTTTCGGGGCCGTCCGATGGTGTTGCCGCTGCCTCTTGGCATGCATCGGAAGTGGTCAGAGTCTTCGAATACGAATACCCGGAATCGGCGGAGGCCTGAGTGTTTTTGCGACTCAAGGCGCGTGCCGCTTATTGGCTGGCCCGCAGGCTGTTTCATTGGTCGTGGTTTGTCCGTCAGCCGCGAGGCTGGCGCTGGCTCGAAGGCCAGTTCGCGCGCATGGCCAATCTTGGCGACGTCGGTGCGCAAAGCTTTTACGGGCACATCCTGACCTTCCGTGGTGTTGGCCTCGGCGCACGTGAAGAAGGCGTGCGTTTGTTGCGTCTCGCGGCATTGGCGGGGGATGGCAAAGCGGCCTATCAGGTCGGTGTGATCAGTCTCGCAGGCACCCCGAGCAAAGCACCGGACCCGGCGGACGCAGCCCGCTGGTGGGGCATGGCCGCCAAGGCCGGACACCCGCTGGCCGAGCTCAAACTGAAAGAGCTGAACGCGCGGGATTCAACGCAGTAAATCCATTTGTGTCGATCAAATAAACGTGGCGTGAGGGAAACCTCTCGCCACGTTTTCGTTTTTGTCTGTACGTTTTGTAGTAAACGGTTTATTGCAGATTAGTCCTACAGCAAGTGCCTACTTGCCTGACTTCTTTCCCGATTGATCCCCCGCACAGTTCCCGCGCCTAACTTTTTGCGCGAGGGAACGCCAATGTTTGACCCGGTTTTTCAGTTCGTCCTGCACGCCGACGTGCGTTGATGCAAGCCGTCACTCGTATCGAGCAGGAACTCGACAGCTTTCCCGACACCCTCACGCTCTATCGCCAGCAGCTTGAGCACTGGTTGAGCAGCACGGCTGATCAGGTCAGTCATGCGGCCGATCTGCCGTCGCTGATGGGCATGGAGCGGATTATCCGCTTCGGTGATCGCAGCACCGCCGTCAGCACTGGCGACAGCGAATTCGTCTCCGGCGTCGTCCAGTGCCCCCAGGGCGGATTGATGCTGATCGAGAGCAAGTTTGAATCCGTCTATGACATTCCACTGGGCAACATCGTGGTCGATGTGGTGGCGGTGGATGGCGGGGCCGTCACGCCTGTCACGCTTGATGCGCGCGGCGAGGGCGCATTTCGTGGCGAGCCCGGTAATTTCTACCGGGTGCAAGTGCACGGTGGCGTCAGTCCGAAACAGGTCGAACAACTTTTTGCATCCTATGACGGTCTGGCTCTTGAGCTGGAGGACTGGTTGCGCAGCGAGTGGCAGGGCTTCAAGCCGCAGTGGTCGCAGTCGGTCGCCACCGCCGCGGGCAACGGCACGCTGGCCGGGAGCTGGGCAGCCATTGAGGGGGTATGGGACAGCATTGGAATGCTGTCGGAGATTCTCAAGAACCCCGGCGCTTTTGTGGATCGACTGGGTAGTGGCGCGACCGATCTGATGAATCTGGCCGCGACGGCTCCCGAGGTCATGCAACAGTTGCAGTTGCTGGTCAGTGATGAGGCGGCGCTGTGTTTGCTGCTGCGCACGGCCAGTCTTTGGCTGGAGATGCTGCCGCCCAGTGAAATTGCCGGCAAGACCGCTGAAGCGGCGTCGATGATGATCGTGCAACTGCTGCTCGATGTGCTGATCAGTATCGTCCTGACCTTCGCCAGTGGTGGTGCCGGGATCGCCTATCTGACGCTGCGACTCGCGGATCGTGCGGTGCAACTGCTGTCGGCGGTGATGCGATTGGTCAAGGCGCTGTTCGGCATCGTCGGCGGGTTCATCAAGTACGTCGATCAATACAAAACCGTCGCCGCACGCGGCATCGTCGCAGGGGTGAAAAAGGGTCGCATGCAACTGCGCTGGAATGCCCGGCGCAATACCTCGCTGAAGAAAGGCGAGCACCACGACGATAAGCCGGATCAAGCGAAAAACCCCAACGGCGACAGCGCCGATTGCGTGTCGCGCACCTGCACCAATGGTTGTCCGGTGTCGATGGTCACTGGCGAAGAACTGCTGACCCTGACCGATGGCACGCTCGATGGCTTGCTGCCGTTCGAGTTCACCCGGTTGTACCGCACCAGCGCGGTTGAGAACGATGTCGGCCTGGGCTTTGGCTGGAGTCATTCACTGGCGCATCGGCTGGAGTTCGATGGCGATGTGGTGGTCTGGGTCGATCACGAAAACCGCCGCACGCGGTTTCCGTTGCCCAGCGTTGAACGGCCGGCGATTCACAACAGCCTGTCGCGGGCGGCGATTTTTCTCGGCGAAGAGCCGGAGGAGCTGATTCTTGCGCTGGCGGGGGAAACGGCGCGGTTTTATCACTTTCGGGCGGGGCGGCTGACGGCGGTCAGCGATTCGTACGACAACCGGTTACGTGTTTTACGGGATCGGTCTGACAGGGTTCAGCGACTGGATAACGGCACGGGTCGGTCGCTGCTGTTGCGCTATGAGCGTGCGCATCTGATCGCCGTTGATTACCAGGTGTTGGCTGGCGATGTCTGGCGCACCGAGCAAACGTTGGTCAGTTATTGCTACGACGCCCAACAGCGATTGATCGAGGCGACCAACGCCGCCGGCGACAGCGAGCGTTACGACTACGACGATCAACACGTCATCCTGCAACGGCAATTGACCGGTGGCGCCAGTTTCTTCTGGGAGTGGGAGCGGTCCGGCAAGGCGGCCCGCTGCGTGCGCCACTGGGCGTCGTTCTCGCAGGTGGACACGCGTTATGTCTGGAACGACGACGGCAGCGTGGCGGTGCATTACGTTGATGGCACCGAGGAAACCTACGTCCACGATGACCGCGCACGCCTGGTGCGCAAGGTCGAGGCCAACGGTGGCGAACAGCTCAAGGCCTACGACTCCTCGGGGCGCTTGGTCGCCGAGCAAGATGCGTCAGGTGCGATCACCGAATACCGCTACGACGAGGCCGGACGGCTGGTGGCGCTGCTTGCGCCGGATGATGAGCCGACGTCCTACGAATACCGTAACGGTTTCCTGCACAGCCGTGCACGGGGCGAGGCGGTGTGGACCTGGCGGCGCAATGCCCAGGGCGATGTCACCGAGGCGGTCGATCCTGACGGCCATGTCACCCATTACCACTACGACGCCCGTGGGCGGTTGCTGTCGATCCGTTACCCGGACAGCAGCCGCCATGTGCGGGTCTGGAACGACCTCGGTCAGCTCGTTGAAGAAACCTTGCCCGACGGTGGCGTGCGGCGCTTTTCCTACGATGCGCTGGGGCGACGGACCACCACGTGCGACGAACATGGCGCTGTCACGCGTCAGCAGTGGGATGCGCTGGGCCGGCTGGTTCAGACGACGGCGCCTACCGGTGCCACCCGCGCCTACAGCTACGGCGCCTACGGTCAGGTCACCGCCGAGCGTGACGAACTCGGGCGCATCACCCGTTACGAGTATGACGATGACCTGCACCTGGTCTCGCGCAAGATCAACCCCGACGGCACGCGGGTGCAGTACCGCTACGACCATGCGCAGTTGTTGCTCACCGAGATCGAGAACGAGTCCGGCGAAACATACCGCCTGGACTACACGTCCACCGGATTGATCCGACAGGAAACCGGCTTCGACGGCCGCCGTACGGCGTATGCCTATGACCTCAACGGGCATCTGCTGGAAAAGACCGAGTTCGGCGATGACGGCTCGACGCGGGTCACAGCTTACGAGCGCGATACCGCCGGGCGCCTGCTGATCAAGACCCTGCCCGACGGGGTCAAGGTCGAGTACCGCTACGACCGCCTCGGGCGTCTGGTGGGCGTCGATGACGGGCAAAAACATTCGCTGGCCTTCGAATACGACCTGCAGGATCGGCTGATCACCGAGCATCAGGGCTGGGGCACCCTGCGTTACGCCTACGACGCCTGCGGTCAGCTCAAGCGCCAGCGCCTGCCGGACAACAGCAAGCTCGACTATCACTATGCCAAGGGCGGCGCGCTCACCGCCATCGACCTCAACGGCGCATCGCTGACCCGCCACGTCTACCAGTCCGGTCGCGAACAACAACGTCAGCAAGGCCTGCTGCTCAGCGAATATGCCTACGACGACCAGGGCCGTTTACTCGCCCACGCTGTAGGCCATCAGCACGCTTCGCTGTACCGCCGCGATTATGCCTACAGCGCCAACGGCAACCTCGAGCACATTGCCGACAGCCGCCACGGCCAGCGCACCTACGGCTACGACGCCCTCGACCGCCTGATCCGCGTGCGCCACTCGCGCGACGAACTGCCGGAAACCTTCGCCCACGACCCGGCCGGCAACCTGCTGATGCAGGACCGCCCCGGCCCGACACAAATCAGGGGCAACCGCCTGCTGATGCAGGGCGACCGCCATTACGACTACGACGCCTTTGGCAACCTGATCCGCGAACGCCGTGGCCGCGACCAGCAATTGGTCACCGAATACCGCTACGACAGCCAGCACCGCCTGATCGGCCTGACCCGCCCCGACGGCAAAACCGCCAGTTATCGCTACGACGCCTTCGGCCGACGCATCCGCAAAACCGTCGACGGCGTCAGCACCGAGTACTTCTGGCAAGGCGACCACCTCGTCGCCGAAAGCAGCAAAACCCAGCACCGCAGCTACATCTACGAACCCGGCACCTTCCGCCCGCTGGCGCTGCTCGACGGCAAAGGCCCGAAAAAGGCCTGCCCGTTTTACTACCAGCTCGACCACCTCGGCACGCCGCAGGAACTGACCGACTACAGCGGCGAAATCGTCTGGTCGGCGCAATACGACGCCTACGGCAAAGTCGCGGCGATCACCCTGGCCGGCGAGGACTACCTGGACCAGCCGCTGCGGTTTCAGGGGCAGTATTTCGATGCGGAGAGCGGACTGCATTACAACCGGCACCGGTATTACGACCCGCGGCTGGGGCGGTATCTGACGCCCGATCCGGTGAAGCTGGCCGGAGGGTTGAATCAGTACCAGTACGTGCCGAATCCGACGGGGTGGGTGGATCCGTTGGGGTTGAGCTGCAGTTGCCCGCCGCCGGAGCCACGACGTCCAATGCGGTACGAGGCCGGTGGCGTGGTCGTCGAAGAGGGAGCGCCTTCGCTGCCAAAGATGACGGCGCAGGAGCGGCGGGCGAGGCTTGATGAGGTGGCTGAGGAGAATGCGAAGCGTCGGGTACATGAATATGAAGATCTTTATGACATGCACACCGTAAAAAAACACAGTTCCGAAATTCCTGATCGAGCCCTTAAGCAGCGTGGCATAAATGGTGCTGATCCTCACACCGGGATTGTCCCGCTACGGGCCAGAGGAAATCTTAGCTCTCAGTTCCATAACTGGCGCATGCATCTGGGCGCGTTGAATAAAGCGATGACAAAGGATAAAGATGGTTTAATTATGCACACAGGGAAAGATCAAAAAGGTAATCCAATAGTTAGGCTGGAGCTACCTGGGGCTGGGCGTGGGTATAGGCCAAATAAAATGAATCAGCAAGATCCGAGCCTCAATGAGGATATGAATTGGTTTGAAGTGAAATTCGATCAAGGAAATACACAGAAGCCGTTTACGGGGTTTCCTGCTGAGGGTAAGTAAATGTTGAAAGATCCGTTTTTGAATAAACCTTTTGAACCGGGGTTAATGTGGTTTATTGGTGTGTTAGATGTTTATGATCGGGAAGAAACTCGAGGAGTAGAACTCGGGGTTTACAATCCCGAAGACCCTGGTGAACGGGAGGCTTTGATCCGAAAGTATTGTCTGGATCTGCCGTACCTCTCTCATAGGCACAAACTGGTCTTACTTGAAAATTTGGAAGTAAAACTTGCGGATCCAGCATATGACTTTCAGCACTTGTTCGAGATCGACCCGTGCGAAGCCGCAAGTTGGCCTCGTGGAGAATGGGATTCCCTAGAAAATCCTCGCGGTTTTTTCGAAGATATTCATAAGTTGGCGAAAGAGGTTTGGGAGCTGGATCTTGCAAAAGCCGCTAATGAAGATCGGTCTACATGGTAGTTTCGATTATTTGAAAACATCAACGATGGCCTGAAACGAGTACTTCGGTAAAAGGTAGCGCCTTCATGCTATCAATCACATGCACGCTATACCCCGGAACATTCTTCGCATGATGCTTCGCCTGCGACGCCATTTCCGCGAGTTGACTGGCGTCCAGCTGTGCGCAGGCTTCGGGATGCAGGTGCACCACGCCGATGGACAATGACAACAGCGGAAACTCCTGCCGTATTCCCTGGCGATTCGGGGCGATGAAGCAGCCGGCATCGAGGTGTTCGGGGCGATAGAAGCGGCGGCATTGGCTCTGGAAGTCGTCGAGCAACTGGTTGAGGCGTTTGCGCCAGTCTTCCGGGCCGAGGACGAGGAGGAAGTCGTCGCCGCCGATGTGGCCGACGAAGTCGCGGGACGGGTCGACGCGTTCGTTCAGGCATTGCGCCAGGCATAGCAGGACTTCGTCGCCGCGGCCGTAGCCGTAGATGTCGTTGAAGGGTTTGAAGCTGTCGATGTCGACGTAGCAGATGACCGATTCGCGGCCCTGTTGCAGCAGACGGGTCAGGCATTGCTGGATCGGTACATTGCCGGGCAGCAGGGTCAGCGGGTTGGCGTAGCGGGCCTGCTGGATCTTCAGTTCGGTGATCAGTTTGAGCACGTCGATCACCCGACCGAGGCCGAGGTAGCTGCCGTTGAGGGTAATGATGAAGTCTTCTTCGATGCGCTGGCGAGCGCGGCTGGTGATCAGGCGGCTGACCTGTTGCAGCGACTGGCTCATTTCCACGGCGAGGAAGTCGTCGTTCATCAAGCGGCTGATCGGTTTACGCGCGAACAGGTCGGTGGCGAAGGGTTTGAGCAGGGCATCGGACAAGGAATGGCGGTGGACGATGCCGCACGGCTGGCCTTGTTCGTCGAGCACGGCCAGCGAGTTCAGATTGGCCTGACGGCGAAACGCTTCCAGTACCGTAGCGGTTGGCGTGTCGCGCCCCACAGCCGGTTGGTCGTTGAGCAGGGCGCTGAGGTCGCTGCCTTCGTCGTTCAGCGCGACGGTGCTGCTGTCATGTTTGGGCATCATCGCACGGGCGTCGCGGGGCGGGTGCTCTTGTGGGCGACCAAGCAAGTATCCTTGCACCAGATCCACGCCCATTTCGGTCAACACTGCCAACTCCTCTGGCAGTTCGATGCCTTCAGCAATCACCTGCGCGCGTGAGGCTTTGGCGATCTGCAGGATCGAACCGACGAACTCCCGTTTCAACGCATCCTGATGAATGCCGTCGATGAAGTGGCGGTCGATCTTCACGTAATCCGGACGCAGCTCCGACCACAGGCGCAGGCTGGAGTAGCCGGCACCGAGATCATCCAGCGCAATCGAAAAGCCCATCGCCCGGTAGTGATGCAGCGCGGTTTGCAGTAACTGGAAGTCATCGATTGGTGTCTGCTCGGTCAGTTCGATCACAACCTGGCTCGGCGGAATACCGAAGTCTTGCAGCAACTGCAGGGTGCGCCCCGGTTGATGGGCAGCTTCGAGCAGCGACTCTGGCGAGACGTTGAGAAACAGTTTGCCCGGCAGTTGCTGCTCATTGAAACGGCGGCAGGCCGATTGTCGGCAGGCAATCTCCAGTTCGCTCAGGCGCCCGGCCTGACGCGCCACGGCGAACAGGGCAATGGGTGAGTGCAGCGGACTGTTGGACGGGCCACGGGTGAGGGCTTCGTAACCGAGTATGCGTCGCTCAGAGAGGCAGATGATTGGCTGGAACAGGCTGTGTAAGCCGCTTTGACTCAAGATCGAGCTCAGGGCACTCAGCTGTTCGGTCGTGGTCATGGCAATCTCTGGCGATAAAAAAAGGACTGGGAGCGCTCTCGATGAAGAGAATGGCTCCCAGTCCTTTATTGCACGACAGAATGATGACTGTTTGATGACGATCCCGGGATCATCACCATTAAATTGCCATCACCTTACTTCTTGGCCACCTGATTGCTCAGCTTCAGGTAATCCAGCAGCACGCGCCCGGTTTCGCTCAGGTAGGCATCGTCTTCCGGTTTGACCTTGTCCGGTTCGGCAGCCGCGATGAGGTCTTCATCTTCTTTTTTCAGCTCTTTGAGCGGTTCTTCGCCTTTGGCCTTGCGACGGATGTTTTCCATGGCCAGTTGTTTGGCGTCGATGTCGGTGTGCTGGGCACGACGCTCGGCTTCATTGAGACTGACGGTTTTCTCTTCCATCAGTTTCTGCGCCAGCGCCAGCTTGTCACGGATGAACACGAACTCGGCATCCTTGGCGGTGCGGGTGTCATGCTCGGACTTGAGCTGGGCCAGAAACGGTTTGAACGGATCAGCCGCCGGTTTGATCGCCGCGCGGATGGTGTCCCACGGCATGGCTTCCGGCAGGGCGCTCTCGCCGATTTCCTTGGTGTCGATCAGCGAAGGGTAGTCGATGTCTGGCAGGACGCCCTGATGCTGGGTGCTTTGACCGGACACCCGGTAGAACTTGGCCAGGGTCAGTTTCAGCTCGCCATGGTTCAGCGGCTGGATGGTCTGCACGGTGCCCTTGCCGAAGGTCTGGCCACCGATGATCAGCGCACGATGGTAGTCCTGCATGGCGCCGGCGAAGATCTCCGAAGCCGAGGCAGACAGGCGGTTGACCAGCAATGCCATCGGGCCTTTGTAGAATGCGCCCGGGTTTTCATCTTCGAGCACATCGACACGGCCATCGGCGTTACGCACGAGCACGGTCGGGCCCTTGTCGATGAACAGGCTGGTCAGCTCGGTGGCTTCCTGCAGGGAACCGCCGCCGTTATTGCGCAGGTCGATGACCACGCCGTCGACTTTGTCTTTCTGCAGTTCGGTCAGCAGTTTCTTGACGTCACGGGTGGTGCTCTTGTAATCCGGGTCACCGGCACGGAACGCCTTGAAGTCGAGGTAGAAGGCCGGGATCTCGATGACGCCGAGCTTGTAGTCCTTGCCGTCCTGTTTCAGGTTGAGGATGGACTTCTTCACCGCCTGATCTTCGAGCTTCACCGCTTCACGGGTGATCGACACGATCTTGGTGGTCTGGTCGTTCGGCGCATTGCTCGCCGGAATCACTTCCAGGCGGACCACAGTGCCTTTCGGACCACGGATCAGTTTGACCACTTCGTCCAGACGCCAGCCGACCACGTCGACCATTTCTTTGTTGCCCTGGGCAACGCCGATGATCTTGTCGGCCGGGGCAACCTGTTTGGTCTTGTCGGCCGGGCCTGCCGGCACCAGACGCACGACTTTCACCTGGTCGTTGTCGCTCTGCAACACGGCACCGATGCCCTCGAGGGACAAGCTCATGTTGATGTCGAAGTTTTCCGCGTTATCCGGCGACAGATAGTTGGTGTGCGGATCGTACGACATGGCGAAGGTGTTGATGTACGCCTGGAAGATGTCTTCCGGACGGGTCTGGTCCAGGCGCGCCAACTGGTTCTTGTAGCGCTTGGTCAGGGTTTCCTGGATCTGCTTCGGCTCTTTGCCGGCGATCTTCATCCGCAGGACTTCGTCCTTGACGCGTTTGCGCCACAGGTCGTCGAGTTCGGCGGTGGATTTGAGCCAAGGGGCGTCCTTGCGATCGATCAGCAAGGTTTCCTTGGTGGTGAAGTCCATCTTGTCGACGCCTTTGTTCAGCTCGGCAAGGGCGAAGTCCAGACGCGCCTTGACGCGGTCCAGATAGCGCTTGTAGATGGTGAACCCGGCGTTGAGGTCGCCGCTTTTCAGGAAGTCGTCGAACTGGGTCTTCCACTTGTCGAATTCGGCGATGTCGCTGGCCATGAAGTAGCTGCGCGACGGATCCAGCAGCTTGATGTAGCTGTCGTAGATGATCACCGAGCGCGCATCGTCAAGCGGCGGCTTGCTGTAGTGGTGACGCTTGAGCAACTCGACGACGTTCAGGCTGGCGATGACTTCATCGCGATCAGGCTGCAACTTGTCCCAGCTGTTGGCTGCGAATGTGGTGCCCGACACCGGCAACAAACCGATACCGATGAAAAGAGCGAGGGCGGTGCTGGGGAGCAAATGCTTCATGCTGATTCGACGCGGGGACAATTGATAACGCATATTAGGCCGTCTTTGAAGTCGCCGGTTCTACGAGAGCCGGTCGCATAATGCAAAAAGCCCGGCGCTACAGCTTCGGGCTCAGTCCAGACTCACTATGGAGGCACTGTGAAGGCATTGCAAGGCGTTGAAGGTCAAGTGGCATGGGTTGAAGAGCCGAGTCCTACATGTGATGTAGGACAAGTCCGCATCCGCGTGGCAGCAGCCGGCCTCAATCGCGCCGATTTATTACAAAAAGCCGGGCTCTATCCGCCACCGCCTGGCGCCAGCCAAGTGCTCGGCCTTGAGTGCTCGGGGGTGATCAGCGAGGTCGGCGCGGGCAGTTCGTGGCAGGTCGGCGATCGGGTTTGCGCCTTGTTGGCCGGGGGCGGGATGGCCGAAGAGGTGGTCGTCGACGGACGGCATGTGCTGCCCGTGCCCGAAGGCGTGTCGTTGATCGAGGCCGCCGCATTGCCTGAGGTTTATGCAACAGTCTGGCTGAATGTGTTTCAACTTGCGGCGCTCAAGCCGGGTGAGAAAGTTCTCTTGCACGCTGGCGCCAGTGGAATCGGTTCAGCCGCCATTCAGCTGTGCAAAGCCTTTGGCAATCCGTGCTGGGTCAGCGTCGGTTCTGCCGAGCGGCTGGCTTACTGTGAGGCGCTGGGGGCCCAGGGCGGGGTCGTGCGTACCGACGATCTGGAAAGCCTGCGCGATTTCGGCCCGTTCGATGTGATTCTCGATCCGGTAGGGGGCAACTACTCGGCGCTCAACCTCAAGCTGATGGCGCTGGATGGACGCTGGGTATTGATCGGTTTGATGGGCGGCCGTGAGGCAAAACTGGATCTGGCGCAGGTCTTGGCCAAGCGTGTGCAACTGCTGGGCTCGACGTTGCGCAGTCGCGATGATCAGTTCAAGGCGGATTTGTTGAGTGATCTGGGCCAGCAGGTGTGGCCGTTGTTTGCAGAGGGGCGCTTGAGTCCGCAGTTGGCCAAGGCTTTCCCGGTGAAGGATGCCGAGGCGGCGTTTGCGGAGTTAGCGAGTAATACGGTTTCCGGGAAATTGGTGTTGGTGATTGACGAAAGTCTGAGCTGACAGCAGGGAAAAGCCCCTCACCCTAACCCTCTCCCATAGGGAGAGGGGACTGACCGGGTTGTTCTGCTGGGCTAGATCGACCTGATGCATCGGGTCGAACTCAGGTTTGGAATATCAGCCTGCCTGTGCAGATTAAATCTTTGTCATTTCCACAGATGGATCGGCCAACCGGCCTTTTCGGCATGCTCCAGCAACACCGGATCCGGATTGACCACGTGCGGGAAATCCACCTTCAGCAGCAACGGCAGATCATTGCGTGAGTCGGAGTAGAAGCTTGCGCCCTCGAGGTTCTCTTCCTCGGCATCCAGCCATTCCAGCAAGCGGGTGATCTTGCCTTCGCGGTAGGTCAGGGTGCCGACGGTCTGACCGCTGTAAACGCCATGGGCGACGTCCAGTTCGATGCCCAGAATCTCGTCGATGCCCAGACGTTCGGCAATCGGTTTGACCAGGTGCGTGCCCGAGGCCGAGATCACCAGGATCCGGTCGCCGGCCTTGCGATGGGCGGCAATGGTTTTGGTCGCGTCGCTGAAGATGATCGGTTCGATGAAGTCTTCCACCCACGGACCGACCAGATGTTCGACCTCTTCCGGGGGGCGACCGATCAGCGGCTCGAGGCTGAACGCCATGTACTCTTCCATGCGCAATTTGCCATGGCTGTAGGCGTCCATCAGTTCGTTGTTCTTGCGCATGAACGACTCGGGATCGACCCAGCCCAGGCGACCCATCTGTTCGCTCCAGAGGGTGGCGCAGTCGCCGTGGATCAGGGTTTCGTCCAGATCAAAAATTGCCAAAGCCATCGGTTCTCTCCGAGAACAGCTGCGAGCTACTTGCTTCGAGCTGCAAGAATGGGAATCAGGTTCGCCGCAGTCTACAGCTTGAGGCTTGTAGCTCGAAGCTTGCAGCTGCTTTCAAGCGACTTCACACAGGGCTGTCGGATCGATGGAAAGCGCCAGGCGCTGACCGTCGGGGTGCAGATCCGCCGCCGAGCGGTTGAGCACGTCCACCACCAGTTCCACGCCGCGCGCCTCGACCCGGTAGCGGATGACGTTGCCGAGCAGGCTGTGGCTGCGGATCTGCGCATCCAGTTCGCCGTTGAGGCTCAATTCGATGGCTTCCGGGCGAATCGCGATGCGGTGGTTGATCGGCCGTTGCAGCAGTTTCGAGGCACTGTCGGCGTCGAGCAGGTTGTAGTTGCCGATGAAGCCGGCGGCGAACAGATCGACCGGCGCGGTGTACAGGGTTTCGGCGTCGCCGCTCTGGACGATTTTCCCTTGGTTCATCAGGAAAATCCGGTCAGACATGGTCAGCGCTTCTTCCTGATCGTGGGTGACGAAGATTGTGGTCAGGCCGAGTTCGCGCTGGATCTGGCGGATCTGTTCACGCAGGTGTTTACGAATTCGTGCATCAAGGGCCGACAGCGGCTCATCCAGCAGCAGTAAACGCGGGCGGGTCACCAGCGAACGGGCGAGGGCGACACGTTGGCACTGACCGCCGGAGAGCTGGTGCGGATAGCGGCTGGCGAAGTCGTGCAGTTCAACCAGTCTCAACACTTCGGCAACGCGTTTATGGCTGTCGTCGGCATTGACCTTCTGCATGCGCAGACCGAAGGCAACGTTCTGCTCGACGGTCATGTTGGGGAATAGCGCGTAGCTCTGGAACACCATGCCGATCCCGCGTTTTTGCGGGCTCAGTGGCACGATGTCGACGTTATCAAGGAGGATCTTGCCGCCATCCACCGACGTCAGGCCGGCAATGCAGCGCAGCAGCGTGGACTTGCCGCAACCCGACGGGCCGAGCAGGGTGACGAATTCGCCCTTGTTGATTTCGCAATTGATGTCGCTGAACACCGTGGTGCCCGCGTAGTTTTTCTTCAGGTTCTGGACGCTGACATAGCTCATTCGCTTTTGTCCTTGTTCAAGATGTTGGCGATCCAGGTCAGGACCAGCACGAAAAAGAAATACGAGATCACCAGCGCACTGGTGAAGTGACCGCTGCTGTTGCGCATGTTGTTGAGGTACACCTGCAGGGTTTCGTAGCGTGTGCCGACGAGGATGTTGGCGAACACGAATTCACCGAACAGGAACGAGAACGACAACAGCAACGCGACCATCAGACCTTTGCGCAGGTTCGGCAGCACCACCAGGAAGGCCGCCTGAAAGGTGCTGGCGCCGAGCAGTTGTGCGGCGTCCATCAGGTCGCGCAGGTTGATCGCCTGCAGGTTGTTGGTGATCGCGCGGTACATGAACGGCAGCGCCACGGTGAAGTAGCAACCGATCAGGATCCATGGCGTGCCGACCATCGCCAGCGGTCCGGAACCGTAGAGCTGCAACAGCCCCACCGACGACACCACCGGCGGCACTGCGAAGGGCAGCAGGATCAGGATGTTCATCAGCGCATCGAGTTTCGGGAAGTGGTAATGCACCACGAACAATAGCGGCAGAATCAGCACCACCGACAGCACCAACGCGCCGACGCACACCAGCAACGATTGGCCGAAAGCGTGCAGGAAGCGTGGATCGCTCCACAACTGCAGGTACCACTTGAAGGTGAAGCCGCTGGGCAGGATGGTCGCCGACCAGCTGCTGGCGATCGAGTAGATCAGCGTGCCTGCCAGCGGCAGCAACAGGATCGCGAACAGCAGATAAACCACGACGCGGTGGTAGACGCCGGCCGGGCCGGATTCAGCGCGAGACATGGTAGCTCCTCTTCAACAGCAGTTGATGCACGACGGTGACGATGGTCATCAGCGCTACCAGCACCACGGCCAGCGCGCTGGCCAGGTTCGGGTCCAGCGAAATGTCGCCGGAGACCATCGCCGCGATGCGGATCGGCAGCACGTTGAAGTTGCCGGTGGTCAACGCGTACACCGTGGCGTAGGCGCCGAGGGCGTTGGCCAGCAGGATCACGAAGGTGCCGAGCAGGGCCGGGGTCAGTACCGGCAAGCCGATGTGGCGCCAGAACTGCCAGCCGTTGGCGCCGAGCAGCGCGGCGGATTCGCGCCAGTCTTCACGCAGGGCGTCGAAGGCCGGGTAGAGCAGCAGCACGCCGAGCGGGATCTGGAAATAGGTGTAGAGGATGATCAGGCCGGTTTTCGAGTACAGGTTGAAATCCTCGATGATTCCGGCCTGCTTGAGCATGAGGGTGATGCTGCCGTTGAACCCGAGCAGAATGATGAACGCAAAGGCCAGGGGCACGCCGGCGAAGTTGCTGGTCATGTTGGCGAAGGCATTCACGAAGTTGCGCAGTTTCGAATCGACCCGGCGCAGGGAATACGCACCGAGCACGGCGATGATGATGCCGAACACGCTCGACCAGAAGCTGATCTCGAGGCTGTACTGGATCGCCTGCAAATAGAACTTCGAGCTGAAGATCTTGCTGAAGTTGGCGAAGCCCCAGCCGAACTCTTCCGACTGCAGGCTGTTGATCATCACCCAGACCAGCGGGGCGATTTCGAACACGATAAAGAACAGGGCGAAGGGCACCAGGCACAGGGCCGCGAGCCATTTGCCGCGAGTCATGGCATTCACTTGAGCAGCTCCCGGCACACAGGTTTGTCGTGGGGCACGCCGAGCAGTTCGCAGACCGTGCCGCAAATGTCGATCTGTTTCGGTGCGGCGTCAGTGTTGAGGCTGAAGGCGTTACCAAGGACGAACAGCGGCACTTGGCGTTCTTCCGGCAGCAGGCCGTTGTGCGAGCGGTCGTTGTTCATGCCGTGGTCGGCAGTCACCAGCACTTGATAGCCGGCATCGAGCCAGCCTTGCAGGTAGTCGGCCAGGATGATGTCGGCGAAGCGGGCGCTGTTGCGGTATTGCGGGGTGTCGAGGCCGTGCTTGTGGCCGGCATCGTCGATGTTCATCGGGTGGATCAGCAGGAAGTTCGGCGCATGGCGCAGGCGCAGGTTTTCCGCGTCGGCGAACAGGTGTGAATCCGGATAGTGGTCATTCCAGTAGAAATGTCCGTGCTGGATCGGCAGCGCCGGATCGTCGGTGTGACGGTCGCGGGCGGCCACGAATGGCGAGCGGTTGTACAGCTCGCTGACCCAGTGATAGGCCGCAGCGGCGGTCTTCAGGCCGGCGTCGCGGGCGTAGTGGTAGATGCTGCGCTGGTTGGACAGGCGCGAGACATCGTTGTGGACAATACCGCTGTCGATTGGCGGTACGCCGGTGAGGATGCATTCGTAAAGCGGTCGGGACAGGGCCGGCAGCTCGCACTCCAACTGGTAGAGCGCGGCGCGTCCTGCGCCAACATAAGCCTGCAGATGCCCCATGGCGTGACGTGCGACCTCGTAGTTGAGGCCGTCGAGCACGACAAGGATGACGTTGTGTTTCATAGGGGCAACAACTCCGCGAAATTCAAATATTCCGGAATCAACTCAATCCCTTGTGGGAGCGAGCTTGCTCGCGAAGGCGTCATGTCAGCCATCATCAATGCTGAATGAATAACCGCATTCGCGAGCAAGCTCGCTCCCACAGGAATCTTTGTCGGATCAAACAGTGGGTCAAGCCATCACTTCATCTCGACGATGACTTCTTCGTTCCACTTCTGCGGCAGGGCCTTGGAGGTTTTTTCCCACGCGTCGGCGTCCTTGATCGGCGTGACCTTCTTGTACTGCTCGTTCGGCAGCAGCTTGGCTTTCACGTCTTCCGGCAGTTGCAGGTGCTCGGCGCGGATCGGACGGGCGTTGCCGCGCGCCAGGTTGGTCTGGCCGGCGTCGCTGAAGATGTATTCGCGGGTCAGCTTGGCGGCGTTCGGGTTTTTCGCGTACTTGTTGATGATGGTGGTGTAGCCGGAGATCACCGAGCCGTCGGACGGGATCAGCACCACGTAGTCATCCGGGTTGGCCATCTTGGCCTTGTAGCTCAGGCCGTTGAAGTCCCAGACCACACCGACTTCGATCTCGCCTTTTTCCATGGTGGCGATGGTCGGGTTGGCCATCGACAGGCGACCCTGCTTGGCGATGTCTGCAAACAGCAGCAGGGCCGGCTGGAGGTTCTTCTCGTCGCCGCCGTTGGCCAGGGCCGCGGCCAGTACACCGTTGGCGGCTTGCGCGGCGGTGCTCACGTCACCGATCGAAACCTTGTATTTGCCGCCCTTGAGGTCAGCCCATTTGGTCGGTACTTCGGAGCCGTGCAGCAGCTTTTTGTTGACGATGAAGGCGATGGTGCCGGTGTAGGCCAGCGCCCAGTTGCCGTCCTTGTCCTTGGCCCATGCCGGAATCTGCTCCCAGGTGCTTGGCTTGTACGGTTGCACCACGCCTTGCTTGACCGCGATCGGGCCGAAGGCGGCACCGACGTCGCCGATGTCGGCGGTGGCGTTGTCCTTTTCAGCGGCGAACTTGGCGATTTCCTGGGCCGAGCTCATGTCGGTGTCGATGTGTTTCAGGCCGTAGGTCTTGGCCAGGTCTTCCCAGGTGCCTTTCCAGTTGGCCCAGTCATCGGGCATGCCGACGCTGTTGACGGCGCCTTCCGCTTTCGCAGCGGCTTCGAGGGTTTTGAGGTCGGTGTCGGCCGCCATGGCGGCGGTGCACATTGCAATGGTCGAGCCTAACAGTGTTGCCAGGAAAAGCTGTTTCATTCCGAAGCTCCTTGGTCGTGTTCAACGCTGCGATTGCGGTTTGTGTTGGTCTAGGTCAGCAATACCTGAGCCAATTTAAGGGGGCTGGATGACACTTTGATGTCGGCGGCCCTGCTTCAGGCGTTTTAATTGCGCTTGATCGGTGACTGCCCCGTAAGCGTAGACCAGGCTCAAAGGCCCGGCCGGCAAGGGACTTGGCCGATGTATTGCAAGCCGTGAGTACGACCGTTCGGCAGCTTTGTCATCTTTCGGTCATCTGCACTGCCTAGGCTTTCCACACGCGGAAACGGTTCATTGGCCGCCAGGTTTTGCCCCGAAACAGTGCTGGTCTAGTCCAGATAGGTAACGTTGATGCGCGATGAGGCAACAAAAGCGGTGACAGCCATTGGTCAGGTGTTGCAGGAGCAACTCGACCACGGACTTCTCGCGCCCGGCAGCAAGTTGCCGGCCGAGCGCAAGCTCAGTGAGTTGTTTGGTACGACGCGGATTACGGTGCGCGAGGCGTTGTTGCAACTGGAGGCGCAAGGGCAGATTTATCGTGAGGAGCGGCGTGGCTGGTTCGTTTCGCCGCCGCGCCTGGCGTACAACCTGATGCAGCGCAGTCACTTTCACGCGATGGTCAGTGCGCAGGGGCGGGTGCCGTCGACCGAGGTGATTTCGGCGCGCCTGCAACCGGCGTCGGCGGCGGTGTGTGAGTGGTTGCAGTTGCCGGCGCTGTCCAGCGTGATTCAGATTTGCCGGTCACGGCGGATTGACGGGCGGCTGGTGTTGTATGTGGAGCACTATCTGAATCCGCAGTTTTTCCCGGGGATTCTGGGGTTTGATTTGAATCAGTCGATCACCGAGTTGTATGCGCGGCATTACGATTTGCACTATGGGCGGGTGCGGTTCGAGATTGTGCCGACTTCATTGTCGGTGGATGCAGCGGCGGCGTTGCGTGTTTCTGTCGGGAGCCCGGGGTTGAGGATTGCTCGGGTCAATTATGATCAGCATGAGCGGTTGATTGATTGTGATCTGGAGTTTTGGCGGCATGATGCGATTCACGTATCGGTTGATGTGGTTTGATCGTTTTGGGGGCATATCCGTTGCTTCGGGTGTTGCTGATTAGGGTTCCGCCCTTACGGCGGGTCACTTTTTCCAGACGCCGAAAAAGTAACCAAAAAGGCTTGCTCCTACGTCCGGCCCGCTCGCTAAAGCTCGGGGTTCCTTCGCTCCGGGAACGATCCGGGCGCAGCGCCTACGGTTTGCTTCGCTGCACCTCCACTCGCTGTGTTTGGCTGCGCCAAACGGTCGCTGCGCTCCCACCCCCCGGATCAATCCCTCCACTCAGCCTTCCGATGTCGCCCGTGGATCAAGATCAAAAGCGGTACTCGAGCTAACGCTCATTGTGTTGAGTGGTGAGAAGCCGAAGCGATACGAATATCTAACGGTGAACTCAATCCCTGTGGGAGCTGGCTTGCCAGCGATGGCGGCCTGACAGCCGACCAATTTCTGGCAGGCTGCACACGGTCCAAATGTGGGAGCGAGCCTGCTCGCGAAAGCGCCCCCACAGTCACCTCAAACCTACTTGCCTGCCCCCGCATTGGCATACAAATAATCCGTCGCCAACGACGCCATCGTCCTCACGCCCACCACCAGCGCCGACTCATCCACAAAGAACCCCGGATTGTGATTCGGCGCGGCTTTGCTCATGTCCTGATCCCGCGGTGTCACCCCGAGAAACACGAACAGCCCCGGCACTTCCTTGGCAAAGAACGAGAAGTCTTCCGCGCCCCCCACCAGCGGTGCATTCACCACGTCATCCTTGGCTGCCCATTTCAACGTCGGCAGCATTTTCTCCGTCAGTGCCGGGTTGTTAATCGTGGGGTCATATTTTTCGATGATGGTCACGTCGGCTTTCGCGCCGCCGCTTTCGGCGATTTTTTCGATGGTCTGGCGCACGTCTGCGTGCAGTTTCTGGCGGATGCCGTAGTCGTACGAGCGAATGGTGCCGCTCATGTCGACGGATTCGGGAATGATGTTGTAGCGGGTGCCGCCGTTGATGGTGCCGATGCTCACGACTGACGGATAGGACGAGATGTCGGTGCGGCGGCTGACCACGGTTTGCAGGCCGACGATGGTTTGCGCGCCGACGGTGATCGGGTCGATGCCGTCCCAGGGGCGGCCGGCGTGGGTTTGTTTGCCGAGGATTTTGATGCGCAGGTCGTCGGAGCTGGCGAGGGTGGCGCCCGGGCGGTAGGCGATCTGGCCGGCGGGGACGCCGGCCCAGACGTGCAGGCCGAACACGGCGTCGGGTTTCGGTGATTTCATCACGCCTTCCTCGACCATCATTTTCGCGCCCCAGGTGTTTTTGCCGTCGGGGATGAAGTCGCTCGGGCCCTCTTCGGCGGGCTGGAAATAGAACACCACGGTGCCGGGCAAGGTGTCGCGCATGCCTGTAAGAATTTTCGCTGTACTCAGCAGGATCGCAGTGTGGGCGTCGTGGCCGCAGGCGTGCATCACGTCGACTTCTTTGTCCAGATAGGTGCCTTTGGCTTGCGAGGCGAACGGCAGGTTGGCGACTTCCTTGACCGGCAGTGCGTCCATATCGGCGCGCAGGGCCACGGTCGGGCCGGGCAGGGCGCCTTTGAGGACGGCGACCACGCCGGTGCGGGCGACGTTGGTTTTGACTTCCAGGCCCAGCGCCTTGAGCTGTTTGGCGACCAGCTCCGAGGTGCGTTTTTCGCTGTTGCCGAGTTCCGGGTGGGCGTGGAGGTCGCGGCGGGTTTCCAGCAGTTCCGGTTCAAGGGCCTTGGCCTGCGCGGCTATGTGTTCGCGGCTGCTGTCCAGGGTGGCGGCAGCGGCGTGGCCGGCGACAAGGCTGAGTAGAAGGGCTTGGGTCAGGCGGGTGAGCTGCATCGGGTTTCTCCTTGGTTATTGTTGTTCTGGCTTCCATGCCTGTGACCCGCACCTCGCGCCCAAGTGCTATTCCTTGGGCTGGCCACCGCCGGCGGTGATCACTTGCACGCTCATGCGCGGCGTTGCCAGGTCCAGGCCGGCCTCGTCGAGGTGGCGTTTGAGTGACAGGTTGAACGCCCGGGAAACTTCCCATTGTTTGATCGGCGCGGTCTTGAAGCGGGCGCGCAGGATCGCGCTGCCGGACTCGAAGCTTTCCACGCCCTGGATTTCCAGTGGCGACCAGATGTTGCGCCGCTGCAGGGGATCGGTGCGCATTTTCTGGCCGACTTCGCGCATCAGTTTGATCGCGTCGTCGATTTCCATGTTGTACGGCACCGCCACGCGGAAAATCGCGTAGCCGAATTCCCGGGAGTAGTTCTTGATGCTTTTGATTTCGCTGAACGGGATGGTGTGGACGATGCCGTCGATGTCGCGCAGGCGCACGGTGCGGATGGTCAGGCCTTCGACGGTGCCGAGGTGGCCGCCGACGTCGACGTAGTCGTCGATCGCCAGCGAGTCTTCAATGATGATGAACAGACCGGTGATCAGGTCGGCGACCAGCGACTGTGCACCGAAGCCGATGGCCAGACCGATCACACCGGCACCGGCCAGCAGCGGCGTGACGTTCATGCCCATGTTCGCCAAGGCGACGATCAGCGCAATGATGAAAATCGCCACGAACAGCACGTTGCGGATCAGCGGCATCATCGTCTGTGCGCGGGCATTCGCCAGGCCTTTGCGCGAGCGGGTGAGGGCGTGGTGCACGGCGGTGTCGGCGAGGATCCAGATCAGCCAGGAGAAAATCAGCGTGCCGATCAGACTGAACAATTTGACGCTGACGTCATGCCCTTCGCCCTCGGTGAAGCCGATCAGCGATTTGCCCCAGACGCGCAGGCCAAGTTCGATGAAGGCCAGCCACACCAACAGATGCGCCAGGGTGTAGAAGAAGCTTTTCAGGCGTTCCGAGTAAAGCGCATGGCGTTTCGGCCCGCGCTGCGGTTTCAGTGAATGCCGGCGCACGAGGCCGTTGATCACCATGCACATGACCAGCAGCACGGTGCAGATCAGCGACTGGCGCAAGGCGGTGCTGGTGTCGCCGGCGGAGACGAAGGTGGCGAACAGCGAGATGCCGACCAGCACCAGCGCCGGCACATACCAGAAGGTGCCGAGGATTTCGATGGTGTCGCTCAGCGCCCGGCGGGTCAGGCGCCGTGACAACGGCTGGTTGCGAATCAGGTGCGCGATCGGCCGACGGAAACGCAGGATGAACAGGCCGGTGAACAGCGCCGCGAGGACATTGGTAATGGTCGCGGTGGTGTGCGCCAGGTGCACGCCGAGGCTGTCCACCAGGCGCGGGTCGTTCAGCGCTTCACCAAACGCGGCGAAGCTGCCGATCAGCCACAGCGGGCGGAAGGCCTGATGGCGCAGGATGTACAGCGCCCGGTGCCGGTGCGGGCCGTCGAGCAGCGAAAACGCGATCACGCAGATCGCCGAGAAACAGGTGCCGACCACCAGGGCATAGGCCAGCACCATCGCCAGGCTTTTGCCCAATGAAGATGGCAGCGCGTAGCTCATGTAGACGGTGATGACCAGTGCAATCAGCCACGGCCCGAGCTTGCGCAGGGCAAAGCGCAGCATGTCGAGAGCCCTGGGGTGCTGGGGCAGTTCTTCGGTCAGACCAAAGCGCATGCGCACCCGGTGACCGAGCCAGATCAGCGCAGCGGCGAGCAGGCTCCAGACCATCAGGATCACGGCGAAGGCGAAGATGATCGGCAGCCATTCACTGGCCGGCAACATCAGGTTGTCGAGTTCGTCCTTGGCCAGGTCGAACTCGTTACCCCAGCGAGTCAGTGGGCTGTCGGCACCGGTGAACTGTTTTTCGAAACTGGCCAGGGTGCCGCCGATCAGGCCCAGCACGCCTTCTTCGGGGCTGGCCTGGGCTTTTTTGGTGGCGTCGCGCAGCTTCTTCAGATCGGTCAGCAGTTGCGCGCGTTGCTTGTCGTTTTCCAGCGACTTGATGACTTCGTCGAGGGACTGGCCGAGGGGTTCCTGCGCTTCGGGCTGGGCTTTGCTGGTGTTGAGCAGACCGGGCAGGCCGACCGCATGGGCCGGCGCCAGCGGCAGCAGCGTCATCAGGCAAACGAGGAACAGGCAGGGCAAAGCAAAAAGACGAGCAAACACTAGGCGGTCAACCTCGCAAGGGGCGGATTCGCTGGAGTGTACGAGCCCGTCATTATCAATGCGAGCCGGGCGCGGATTTATTCGTTGAGTTTGGCGAGGATCTTGTAGACCACGGTGGCGAGGATCGTCAGCATGCCGACCCACATGGCAAAGACGCCAGCATTCTTGTCGCGGAAGTTGAAGCCGATGGCCAGCATGATCATCCCGGTGAGGATGGGCACGAGCATGGCGTGGAATGAAGACATCGAGATCATGGTGACTGCCTTGTCGAAAGGAATGATTCAAGTCTAGGTCGGTTTTCGCTGCACCGGGCTGATGTGTATCAGAATAGAGCCGGTTTTGCGCTGATCGTGTGGCGAGGGAGCAAGCTCCCTCGCCACACAGCAGGGGCTTACGGCAAGTCGCGGGAGGCGTAGAACGCGCTCAGGACTTTGACCAGGTGCGCCAGGTCATGGCTGCCGCACAGTTCGCGGATCGAGTGCATGGCGAAGGTCGGCAGGCCGATGTCGACCGTGCGCACGCCCAGGTGGCTGGCGGTGATCGGGCCGATGGTCGAGCCGCAGCCCATGTCGCTGCGCACGACGAAGCTCTGCACCGGGACTTCTTCGGCCATGCACAGGTGGCGGAAGAAACCGGCGGTTTCGCTGTTGGTGGCGTAGCGCTGGTTACTGTTGACCTTGATCACCGGACCGGCGTTGAGTTTCGGGCCGTGATTGGCGTCATGCTTTTCCGAGTAGTTCGGGTGCACGCCGTGGGCATTGTCCGCCGACACCAGCAGGGATTTCTGGATGGTGCGGACGAACTCGTCACCTTCCGGCAGCAGACGGCGCAGGGTTTGCTCGAGCATCGGGCCGTCGGCGCCACAGGCCGAGCAGGAACCGACTTCTTCGTGGTCGTTGCACACCAGCACGCAGGTTTCTTCGGTGTCGGCGGTCAGCAGGGCCTGCAGGCCGGCGTAGCAGGACAGCAGGTTATCCAGACGGGCACCGGCGATGAAGTCACCGTTCAGGCCGATCACCGCGGCACTTTGCGTGTCGTAGAAGCTCAGCTCGTAATCGAGCACCACGTCGGCGTTGAGGCCGTGTTCGCGGGCCAGTTGATCAGTCAGCACGGCGCGGAAATCCACACGCTCGTCACCGGCGAACTGCGCGAGGATCGGCGGCAGTTCGGTCTGTGCGTTGATCGCCCAGCCCTGGTTGGCTTCACGGTTGAGGTGAATGGCCAGATTGGGAATGATCGCGATCGGTGCCTTGAAGTCGATCAACTGGCTCTCGACCTTGCCGTCGCGGCGGAAGGTCACGCGGCCGGCCAGCGACAGGTCGCGGTCGAACCATGGTGCCAGCAGTGCGCCGCCGTAGACTTCGACGCCCAGTTGCCAGAAGCCCTGACGTTGCAGTTCCGGTTGCGGCTTGACCCGCAGGCACGGGCTGTCGGTGTGGGCGCCGACCAGACGGATACCGTCATACAGCGGCGAGTTGCGGCCCATTTTGATCGCGACGATCGAGGAGTCGTTACGGGTGACGTAATAGCGGCCGTTGGCCTCGGTGTTCCACGGCTCACGCTCGTCGAGGCGCACGTAACCGGCGGCCTCCAGACGCTGAACAAGGCTGGCGGTGGCGTGGAACGGGGTAGGGGAGGCCTTGAGGAAGTCGATCAGACCTTGGTTCAACTCTTCGCGCATAAGAAGCTCCAGACAGCAATGGGCGGGAGTTTAACGCATCGGCCAGGGAATTGAATCTGCACCGGATCCTTGTAGGAGTGAGCAGGCTCACTCCTACAAGGGGGCTGCGGTGTTGGTCAGAACGGCGCCGGGCACTCGAAACGCAGGCGTTCGCCGGTTTGCGGATGGGTGAAGCTGAGCATGCTCGCGTGCAGGCACAGCCGTGGCCATGCCGCCAGCGCCTGCTCGTGGGCGTAGAGGCCATCACCGAGCAACGGGTGCCCGATCGACAGCATGTGCACGCGCAATTGATGCGAACGCCCAGTGATCGGCGTCAGCTCGACGCGACACCAGTCGCCGCAGCGTTCCAGCACGCGCCAGAAGGTCAGCGCGTGTTTGCCGAACTCGTGATCAACCACATGACGCGGTTTGGTCGGTGGGTCGTAGCGCAATGGCAGGTCGATGCTGCCGCTGTCGAGTTCCGGTTGACCCCAGGCCAGGGCGGTGTAGGCCTTTTCGGTTTCGCGGTCGTGAAACTGCCGCGACAGTTCGCGATGCGTGTCGGCGTCACGCGCCAGCAGAATGATGCCGGAAGTTTCCCAGTCCAGGCGATGGACGATGCGCGCTTCCGGGTAGCCGTTTTCCTGCAGGCGGGTAATCAGGCAGTCCTTGTTGTCGTCGGCGCGGCCGGGCACCGAGAGCAGCAAGGTCGGTTTGTCGACCACCAGTACGGCGGCGTCCTGATGGATGATGCGGATGTTGGACAGCGGCATTAAAACAGCCTCGTAACAAATGCCAACGGCGGTTCAGGGCCATTCCCGCATGGGAATGGCCCTGAACCGCCGTCGTTCCTGCCGGATCGACTCAGCGATCAGGCAGGGTGATGTTGAGTTCCAGAATCGAGCAACTGCCCTGGCTTTCCAGTGCAACATGTACGTCGTCGTTGCCGATGTTGACGTACTTGCGGATCACGTCGACCAGTTCCTTCTGCAAGGCTGGCAGGTAATCCGGCGTGCTGCGCTGGCCGCGCTCATGCGCCACGATGATCTGTAGACGCTCTTTCGCTACCGAGGCGGTACTTGGCTTTTTGTTGGCACGAAAGAAGTCAAAAAGGTTCATTACCTACCTCCAAACAGGCGCTCGAAGAATCCCTTCTTCTCGACATCGAGGAACCGGTGTGCTTTGTCTTTGCCCAGCAGGCGGTCGACGGTATCGCTATAAGCCTGGCCAGCATCGCTCTGGTCGTCGAGGATCACCGGTACGCCCTGGTTGGATGCCTTGAGCACCGCTTGGGACTCCGGGATCACGCCGAGCAGGGTTACCGAGAGGATTTCCTTGACGTCTTCAACGCCCAGCATCTCGCCTTTTTCAACACGCTCCGGGTGGTAGCGGGTGATCAGCAGGTGTTCCTTGATCGGGTCTTCGCCACGTTCGGCGCGGCGCGATTTGCTCGCCAGCAGGCCGAGCATGCGGTCCGAGTCACGTACCGAGGACACTTCCGGGTTGGTCACGACGATCGCTTCGTCAGCGAAGTACATGGCCAGGTGTGCGCCTTTCTCGATGCCCGCCGGGGAGTCGCAGACGACGAACTCGAATTGCTCCTTGAGCTCCATCAGGACTTTTTCCACGCCTTCGACGGTCAGCGCGTCTTTGTCGCGGGTCTGGCTGGCGGCCAGCACGTAAAGATTTTCCAGACGCTTGTCTTTGATCAGCGCCTGTTGCAGGTTGGCTTCGCCGTTGACCACGTTGACGAAGTCATACACCACGCGGCGTTCGCAACCCATGATCAGGTCAAGGTTACGCAGGCCCACGTCGAAGTCGACGATCACTGTTTTGTGGCCGCGCAGAGCGAGGCCGGTACCGATAGCGGCGCTGGTGGTGGTCTTACCCACACCACCCTTGCCGGATGTAACCACGAGAATCTTGGCCAAGGTGTTTCACCCCTAAGGAAGAAGGACTTTTTAGCCCCTGAAAAACATCTCTTGAAAACTACTGCAGTCGGACAGCCTTGGCTGGAATTCGGCTTTTGGCCTTTTTCCTACTTCGTTTGAGCCGTTTTCGCTACGTTTTAGAGATGCTTGGAAAATGCGGCAGTATCCGTTAAAGCCGAATGATGTTCAACACGTCGCCCGACAGGCTGACCTGTACGCCCGAGCCCCACATCGGATCACGACGCAAATCCTCGGAAACCTTGTAATGGCCTGCGATGGAGATCAGTTCAGCGCTCAATTGCTGACAGAAAATCCGTGCCTTGGTATCGCCCTTGACGCCGGCCAGCGCACGGCCACGCATCGGGCCGTATACATGGATGTTGCCATCGGCGAGAAGTTCCGCCCCCGGACTGACCGACGACACCACCACCAGATCGCCACCCTGGGCGTATATCTGTTGGCCACCACGTACTGGCGTGGTGATGACGCGGGTCGGTTTGATGGTCGGCTCTGGCGGTTTTTCCGGCTTCTTTTTGACTTCCGCTTCCGGGGTTTCCAGCGGCCGTTCACGGGCACCGGACGGCGGCAGTACGGGGATGTCGATGGCGATGGCCGCGGCAATGTCTTCGATACGGCTGGCGCGGATCGCCAGGGTGCGCAGGCCGTGCTGACGGCAAACGCGCATCAGCCCCGGCAGATCGACCGCGCCTTCGCTCGGCGGCAGTTTGTCCAGCGCCAGAACCAGCGGCGCATTGCTGAAGAAATTCGGCGCCTGGGCGACTTTGGCGGCCAATTGCCGATCGAGGCTTTCGAGGTCGTTACGGGCCAGTTCCAGCACAGTAATGGCCAGCATGCTGCCCTTGAGCTGGAATACGGGATCTTGGTCTAACGGTTCGGTTTGGCTCATGTCGGCATACAACGGCTTGTCACTAAAAGTGCCGAGACTTATAACGAGAACGCCCGCAGGCCGCAAGCCGGGTCGAACGATGTAGAATGCGCGGCCACTGTATTTACGGAAGCTTTAATGGATCGCCCGCGTTTTCGAAAAACATTTCTTTCTCCACGCTTCTGGCCGCTCTGGTGCGGTCTGGGGCTTTTGTGGCTGATCGTGCAGCTGCCTTATCCGGTGTTGCTGACCATCGGTCGAGTTTTGGGCGCCTTGATGTATCGCGTGGCCGGCGACCGGCGGCGCATCGCCAAGCGCAATCTTGAGCTGTGCTTCCCGGAAAAATCCGCCGCCGAGCGCAAACGCCTGCTCAAGGAAAACTTCGCATCCACCGGCATCGCTTTTTTTGAAATGGCGATGAGCTGGTGGTGGTCGCGCGAGCGCCTGGCCAAACTGGCCCACGTTGAAGGCCTTGAGCATCTGCAGAAGGCCCAGCGCGAAGGCAAGGGCGTGATCCTGATGGCGGCGCACTTCACCACGCTGGAAATCGGTGCTGCGCTGCTCGGCCAGCAACACACCATCGACGGCATGTACCGCGAACACAAGAATCCATTGTTCGACTTCGTTCAGCGTCGTGGTCGCGAGCGGCACAATCTCGATTCGCTGGCCGTGGAGCGCGACGATGTGCGTGGCATGCTCAAGCTGCTGCGCTCGGGACGGGCAATCTGGTACGCACCGGACCAGGACTACGGCGCCAAGCAAAGCATCTTCGTGCCGCTGTTCGGCATTCAGGCGGCGACCGTTACTGCGACGACGAAATTTGCCCGTCTGGGCAAGGCGCTGGTCGTGCCGTTCACTCAGGAACGTCTGGCCGATGGCAGCGGTTACCGCTTGGTGATTCATCCGCCGCTGGAAGACTTTCCCGGCGAGACCGAAGAAGCCGATTGCATCCGCATCAACCAGTGGGTGGAAAGTGCCCTGCGAGCCTGTCCCGAGCAATACCTGTGGGCACATCGCCGCTTCAAGAGCCGCCCGCCCGGCGAGCCGAAGCTGTACGCCAAACGCGGTTGATTGCCCCCATCCCTTCAAGCACCCCGGAGTGTTGCGATGAGCCCAGCTGAACCGGTTACAGGTTTGATTCTTTCCGGCGGCGGGGCTCGGGCGGCGTATCAGGTGGGCGTGCTGGCAGCGATTGCCGAGTTGCTGCCGTCGGGCGCGGACAATCCGTTTCCGGTGATCGTCGGCACCTCGGCCGGGGCGATCAACGCCGTCAGTCTGGCCAGCGGTGCCACTGACTTTCGCGCCGCCATCGAACGCCTCACTTTGTTCTGGCAAGGCTTTCGCAGTCATCGTGTGCTGCGCAGTGACTGGCCCGGCGTCATTCATCAGGCCAGTCGTTTTGTCAGCCACAGCCTGCTCGGCCTCGGTCGACAATTGCCGGTGGCGCTGCTCAACAGTTCGCCCTTGCGCGATTTACTCGAAGAAAAACTGCACATGCCCGGTATCGCCGAATCCATCGCGCGCAAGCAGTTGCATGCGGTGGCGGTGACGGCGTTCGGCTACGAGTCGGGGCAAGCCGTGACGTTCTATCAGGGCGGCGGCAAGATCGACGCCTGGCTGCGGCATCGGCGTATTGGCGTGCCGACCCAACTGACGGTGGAGCATCTGCTTGCCAGTTCGGCGATTCCGTTGTTGTTCGCGCCGGTCAAACTCGGCGATGAATATTTTGGTGATGGCGCGGTGCGCCAGTCCGCGCCGATCAGCCCGGCACTGCATCTGGGCGCGAGCCGGGTGCTGGTGGTGGGCGTCAGTGGCAACCCGCGCGGTTTCGATCCGCAGCAGCCGCTGGAGCGCGCCTACACCGGGCAACAGCCGACGCTGGCACAGATCGGCGGGCACATGCTCAACAGCACGTTTATTGACAGTCTGGAGAGCGATATCGAACTGCTGCAGCGTCTCAACCAGTTCAGCCATTTGATGCCCGAAGGCACGCCGACCCGTACGCTGGGCGTGGCGCCGGTGGAGGTGCTGGTGATTTCGCCGAGTCAGCCGATTGATGAGATCGCGGCGCGGCATCGTCAGGAATTGCCGGCGGCGTTGCGCCTGTTCTTGCGCGGACCGGGGGCGACCAAGACCAGTGGGGCAGGGGTGTTGAGTTATCTGCTGTTCGAGGCGGGGTATTGCAGCGAGCTGATTGATCTGGGGCGAAGGGATGCGTTGGCCAAGCGTGAGGAGTTGTGCCGGTTTTTGGGGATATCCCGGTCGGTGGTTTCAGTCTGAGATTTGTGTGAAGCAAATCGCTGGCAAGCCAGCTCCCACAGGTTTCTGGGTGAACACAATAATTGTGTGCGACACAAAACTCTGTGGGAGCTGGCTTGCCAGCGATGGCGTCCTCACAGACGCCAACTACACCTGCATCAGAAGTGGAACTTCACCAGGAAGCTGGTCACGTTCTGATTGGTGGTGAATGCACGGGTGTCGTCGATCCCGTACTTGTCTTTCCAGTAGTCGTATTCAACACCGACGTAGAGCTGCTTCTCGCCGAAATTCAGCGCCTTGCCCAGGTCGTATTTGATCTGTGGGTTGAAGTGCAGGTTGGCGTGGTATTCGCCCTTGCTGTTGACGTCGTTGTCGACCACCCAGTCCATGAAACCATCGATCAGAATATTCGAGTCGCCGACCGGGATGGTGTAGGACCACACCGGCGTAATCTGCCAGACGTTGTCACCCGGGCGCGAACCTTCGGTGTGACGCTGGTAGAAGTTCAACTGGAAGTAGTCGAAACCCGGGATCGCCAGGTCGAAGCCTGGGCCGATCAGGTAAGACTCGACATCGCCCTCACCGAACTCATAGGTCATCGCCAGCAACACGTCCTTGATCGGGCCGAACTCGATCTTCTGGTCGAGGATCTTGCCGAGCGACAGGCGCGGGCTGAACTCGCCGTAGTACGTGTTGTTGCCGACGCCGCCGTCCGGCTTGCCGTTGTAGAAGATCTTGTCGACGAACAGGAAGTTGTCCCCATACTTCCAGCCATCGGCGTGCTCGAAGGTAACGGTCTGCTGGATCGCCGGGTTGACCTTGAAGTCTTTGCCGTAGAGGTAGGTCAGGCTGTTGTTCTGCCATTGCAGCAGGCCGTCGGCCATGGCCTGGCCGCCGGCCAACATCGATCCCGCGAGCATCAGGCTGGTGCACATACGTTTCATTCGGTTGCTCCCAAAGTAGGTTCTACGTTTATTTTTTTTAAGATCGGCGCTCTGGTGTGGCACCTTTTTTCATTGATGTAAAAGTCATCCGACCGGTCAGCTTTGATGCTGTTAGCAAGAGCTGAGCCAAGGCGTTCGAAAAGCAAAAAAACGCCCGATCGGCTGCTGAAAAACAGTCGATTGAGCGTGTTTTCGGGATGCCTCGGTACTGACCGGGGCCGGGATAAGTTGGCCCGCTGGTCAGGAATTAAATCCGGGCTTTTTTTTAGACCGAATTCAAGAGGCCGCGGAGAATACTGACTCCTCGGCCAGCTCTCAAGTGCCCCGCAACAGAGCACCGACGACAGGTATGGGGCACGGTTGCGGGCCATCTTAAAAGTGCACCTTCACCAGCAGGCTGGCGGTGTTCTGGTTGGTGTCGAAGTTGTGGCTGCTTTCAATGCCGTATTTATTCTTCCAATAGCTGTATTCGGTACCGACATACAGCTGCTTCTGACTCCAGCCCAAGGCCTTGCCCAGGTCGTACTTGATCTGCGGATTGATGTGCAGGTTGGCGTGGTAGGTGCCGCGCGAGTTCTCGTCGTTGTCGACCACCCAGTCCAGATAGCCGTCGATCAGCACATCGGAATTGCCCAGGGGAAAGCTGTAGGACCAGCCGGGGGTGATCTGCCAGACGCCGTCGCCGGGGCGCGGGCCTTCGGTCTGGCGGCGGAAGATGTTCAGGGTCACGTAGTTGAAGCCCGGCACCTTGAGGTCGAAACCGGGGCCGATCAGGTAGGCCTCGCTCTCGCCTTCGCCGTACTCGTAGGTCATCGCCAGCAGCACGTCCTTGATCGGGCCGAATTCGAGCTTGCGGTCGAAGATCTTGCCGAACGAGAAACGCGGGGTGAATTCGCCGTAGAAGGTATGCGGGCCTTTGTTGCGGTCTTCCTGGCCGTTGTAGAAGATTTTGTCGACGAACAGGAAGTTGTCGCCGTACTTCCACTTGTCAGCATGTTCGAACGTCACCGTCTGCTGGATCGACGGGTTGATCGCGAAGTTCTTGCCATACAGATAGCTCAGGCTGTTGGTTTGCCACAGCAGTAAATCGCCGGCCATGGCCTGACTCGCGGCCAGCAGGCCGCCACTCAACAGAACGTTGGTTTGCGTGCGAATCATCTGGTGCTCCCTCTTGTTTTTATTGTTTGAGGCGCAGAGCTGTTGCTTGCCCCCTGTGGGAGCGAGCTTGCTCGCGAAGAGGGCGTGTCAGTCGCCATCACTGTTGAATGACGCACCGCTTTCGCGAGCAAGCTCGCTCCCACAGGGTTATTTCGTTAGTGCTGGTGTGCGTGGCAGTCGTTGATCGCCGCGCGCTCTTTGCCGCCGAGAATGTTGAACAGCAGGTTCAGCGTCAGCGCACTGAGCGTGGCCATGGCGATGCCGCTGTGGGTGATCGGGCTCATCCACATTGGCAGGTGGGCGAAGAACTCCGGACGCACCACCGGGATCAGGCCCATGCCGATGCTCACCGCCACCAGCAGTTGGTTGCGACGGTCGCCGATGTCGGCTTCCTGGAGGATCTTGATTCCGGTCGCGGCCACCATGCCGAACATCGCGATCGCCGCGCCGCCCAACACCGCCGGCGGAATCGACGCGACGAGGAACGCGGCTTTCGGCAGCAGGCTCAACACGATCAGCAGGCCGCCGGCAACGATGGTCACCGAGCGGCAGCGCACGCCGGTCATCTGCACCAGGCCGATGTTCTGCGCGAACGAGGAGTGGGTGAAGGTGTTGAAGAAACCGGCGACGAACGAGGCGCCGGCATCGCACAGCAGGCCGCGACGCAGCATCCGTGGGCAGACTTCCTGGCCGGTGATCTTGCCCAGCGCCAGAAACATCCCGGTGGACTCGACGAAGATGATCACCACCACCAGGCACATCGACAGGATTGGCGCGAGTTCGAATTTCGGCATGCCGAAATGCAGCGGGGTGACGAACTGAATCCATGGCGCGTTGGCCATGCCGCTCAGATCGACCATGCCGAGCGCGCCGCACAGCACGTAGCCGATGCACATGCCGATCAGCACGGAAATGTTGACCCAGAAACCGCGCATGAAACGGTGGATCAGCAGAATGGTCGCCAGCACCAGTGCGGCGATGGCCAGGTAAATCGGTGAACCGAATTGCGCAGCGGCGGCACCGCCTCCGGCCCAGTTCACGGCCACGGGGAACAGCGACAAACCGATCGAGGTGATGACCGTGCCGGTCACCAGCGGCGGGAAGAAGCGCACGACCTTGGACATGAAAGGCGCAATGAGCATGCCGAAGAAACCGGCGGCGATCGTTGCACCGAAGATGCCTTGCAGGCCAATACCGGGCATGCCGGCCATGGCGACCATGCTGCCGACGGCGGCAAAACTGGCGCCCATCATTACCGGCATGCGAATGCCCATCGGGCCGATACCCAAGGACTGCACGATGGTGGCGACACCGGCGACCAGCAGGTCGGCATTGATCAGGAAGGCAATTTCTTCACGACTCAGGCCAGCGGCCTGTCCGATGATCAGCGGCACCGCGATGGCACCACCGTACATCAGCAGAACATGTTGCAAACCGACCAGGATCAGTTGCAAAAGGGGCAAACGCTGAATGGCGGGTGCGTCGGGGATGCGCGCTTTGGACAGCTCGGACATGCAACACCTCGGATCTTTTTATTCTTGTGATTGAACAGCTGCCGGGTTGCTCACAGCTGTTTCTTTGCATCAGGTCAACCGCGTTGCGGCCACTCGCTGGCAAGCCAGCTCCCACACAGGCAGTGCAAAACCCTGTGGGAGCCGGCTTGCCAGCGATGCTTTTACTGCTTAGTTGGTCTGCGCTCCCTGGGCGATCCATGCACCGATCAGGTCACGTTCCTGCTGGGTCATCTGCGTGATGTTGCCCAGTGGCATGATCTGCGTGGTGATGGCTTGCGCCTGGATGCGTGCCGCGTTCTGGCGGATCTGCTCGGGGGTGTCGAACATCACCCCGGCGGGCGCCGCGCTGAACAACGGGCTGGTCGGTTTGGCCGAATGGCAGACCGCGCAACGTTCTTGAATCACGTTGTGCACTTTGTCGAAGGCCGGACCCGCGTTGGAGGCTTGCGCCGGTGCGGCAGGGGCTGCGGGTGCAGCAGGTGCCGCCGCTTCAGCCGGTTTGGCGCCGCCGCCCAGTGCCGTTTCCGGCAGCGGTTGGTACTCGATTTTGGCTGGTGCCTTGGCCACTTCCGGCGCGGTCGACATTGGCATCGGGCCGGTGACGTACGCCAGACTGATCATGCCCACCGCTGCCACAGGCAAGGTCCAGGCAAACTTGTGGCTGTCATGACGAGTGTTGAAGTAGTGACGTACCAACACCGCCAACACCGCGATCCCGGCGAGGATCAACCAGTTGTACTGGCTGCCGTAAGTGCTCGGGAAGTGGTTGCTGATCATGATGAACAGCACCGGCAGGGTGAAGTAGTTGTTGTGACGCGAACGCAACAGACCCTTGGCTGGCAGCGCCGGATCCGGCGTGCGGTTCTCGGCAATCGCGGCAACCAGTGCACGTTGCGCCGGCATGATGATGCGGAACACGTTACCGACCATGATGGTGCCGATGATCGCGCCGACGTGCAGGTACGCACCACGACCGCTGAACACTTTGCTGAAGCCATACGCCGCGCCGATGATCAGCACGAACAGAATGAAGCCGAGCAGAGCAGGGCGTTTGCCCAGTGCCGAGTCGCACAGGAAGGAGTAGATGAACCAGCCGAGGAACAGCGAGCCGATACCGATGGCCACGCCTTCAGGGCCGCTCAGTGTGCTGCCCGGAGCCAGCAGGTAGAGCGTCGGGTTGGAGTAGAACACCACGCACAGCAGCGCGATCCCCGACATCCAGGTGAAGTAGGCTTCCCATTTGAACCAGTGCAGGTTCTCCGGCATCGACGGTGGGGCCAGTTTGTATTTTTCCAGGTGATAGATACCGCCACCGTGGATCGCCCACAGGTCACCGGCCAGACCGGTTTTCGGGTTGACGCGGTTGAGGTTGTTCTCCAGCCAGACGAAGTAGAACGACGCGCCGATCCAGGCCACGCCAGTGATCATGTGAACCCAGCGCACGCTCAGGTTCAGCCATTCCAACAGATGTGCTTCCACAGTCTTTACCTCTCGCCTGTCACCCTTGTTGTCGGGTGATCAGACCTTCTCTTATTGGTGGGGGGCGAGGATCAAACGCTCATCCTCTTTGAAAAAATGCTCATCGCAGTTGTTGCCTGTGCCACTGCGATCAACCACCAGGAAGTCATCCCGCTTTTCGATCGTCAGCACCGGGTGGTGCCAGACGCCGCGATGGTAATTAATGCCCTGCCTGCCGTTGGTGACGAAGGCGCGGACCAAGCCTGATACAGGTTCATCGCCAACTGGCGCGACCACGATCAGAAAGGGGTTGCCGAGCAGCGGAATGAAAGCCTGGCTGCCCAGCGGATGGCGTTCCAGCATGCAAACGGTCAGCGGCATGTCCTGCGCGTCGGCGCGGAAAATGCTGATGATCGCGTTGTCCTCAGGCGTAGCGGTTTCGACCGTCGCCAGTTTATGGAAGCGCATGGTCGAACCGTTGTTGATCATGAAGTGATCGCTGCCGTCGGTTTCGATCACGTCACCGAAGGGGGCGAAGGCTTCTTTGGTCAGCGGTTCAATCGTCAGTGTGCGCATGCTGTTCTTCTTATCCAAAATTCTGTGTTGACTGTACCGACGCCTTCGCGAGCAAGCTCGCTCCCACAGGGGAATGCATTCCAAATGTGGGAGCGAGCTTGCTCGCGAATGGCCTCACTGCTTATTTAGCGACCTTGCCCAATACACGCAGGCGACTCACACCACCATCCGGGAACACGTTCAGGCGGATGTGGGTGATCGGACCCAGTGCCTTGATCTGCTCGACGAAGGTGTGTTCGGCGTGCATTTCCAGCTTCTGGCTCGGCAGCAGTTCACGCCAGAACAGCGACTGGGTTTCGATCTGGCTGTCAGTACCGCCTTTCACGAACGCGCCCTGGATCGAGCAGGTGTCCGGGTAGTTGCCCTTGAAGTGAAGGGTGTCGACGATGATTTTTTCGATCTCGCCCGGGTGGCCCAGTGCGACGATCACCCAGTCATTGCCCGGAGTACGACGACGTGCGGTTTCCCAGCCGTCGCCCATGTTGATGCCGCGGCCCGGGTTGAGGATGTTGCTCATGCGGCCGAAGTGTTCGTCGGAGCAGGCGAGGGCGCGGCCACCGTTCAGGGCTGCAGCCAGGTCAACCTGCTCGTTGTCGCCAACCGCCGACCAGTCGCGGAACGGAATGCCGTACACGCGCAGACGGGCCACACCGCCATCCGGGTAGATGTTGAAGCGCAGGTGGCTGAAGGCTTTGTCGTTGCTGATTTCGTGGTAGTGGTGGCTGTTGCCCTGCAGCTCGACGGCCGACAGCACTTCAGTCCACTGGGTGTTTTCGTCCGGCTCGCCCGAGGCCAGGAAGCACGCTTCCAGCGAGGCCGACGGCGGAAAGTTGCCGGTGAAGAATGAAGTGTCGATGTCCACGCCTTTGATCGAGCCCGGTACGCCCAGACGGATTACGGCGCTGTCGAAGCCTTCGAAGCGCTTGCGGCGCGATTCCCAGCCGTCCATCCACTTGCCGTTGTCGTCGAACACACCCTCCTTCCACACGGCCGGGGTCGGCTGAAACAGACGATTGGCGTCTGCGAACCAGTCATCGGTGACCGAGATGATTTTGGTGCCCAGACGGGCATCGGCCAGGTTGACGAACTTCTCGAAAGGTACGGCGTAAGCTTTCATTCTTCTTGTCTGCCTTTAAATAAGTGGCTGGGGATGCTTGCAAGACCCTGGGTACTCTCCGCGTTTGATGTACTCGGGTCAGGCTCGCTATAGGGTCAGTAAACGGAACAGGGCAATCTTGTTGATCTCCGCCAGCGCGCATTTGAACTCGGTGTCGACCGAGTTGTGAATGCGCGTTTCGAACGCCGCGAGGATCTGATGCCGGTTGCTGCCTTTTACCGCCATGATGAAGGGAAACTTGAACTTGGCCTTGTAGGCGTCGTTCAGCTCGGTGAAGCGCTGGAACTCTTCGGCCGTGCATTGGTGAATCCCCGCGCCAGACTGTTCTTCAGTACTGGCCGCGGTAAGCTGGCCCTGGACGGCAGCTTTGCCGGCCAGGTCCGGGTGAGCGTTGATCAGCGCAAGCTGGCTGGCGTGATCGGCGCTCAACAGGATGTCGCTCATGCGCTGGTGCAGGGTTTCGATCTCGTCGATCGAAGCGTCCGCGCCCAGGTCGTAGGCCTTCTCGGCCACCCATGGCGAATGTTCGTAGATGTCGGCGAAGGCGTTGACGAAGGCGTCGCGGCTCAGGCTCGACGGTTGCAGGGTTTGAAAGCGGCTCATTTGGCGGCCCCTTGGTACGGGTGGGTTGCGTGCCAGTGGCGTGCGATGTCGACGCGACGGCTGAACCACACCTGTTCATGACTTTTGGCGTATTCGATGAAGCGCTTGAGCGACGCCAGGCGCGCCGGACGACCGATCAGGCGGCAGTGCAGACCGATCGAAAGCATCTTCGGCGCTTCAGCGCCCTCGGCGTAGAGCACGTCGAATGCGTCTTTGAGGTATTCGAAGAAATCGTCGCCCTTGTTGAAACCCTGCACCTGGGTGAAGCGCATGTCGTTGGTGTCGAGGGTGTACGGGATCACCAGGTGCGGCTTGCCGGTCGGGTTGTTCGGTTCCCAGTAGGGCAGGTCGTCGTCGTAGGTGTCGCAGTCGTAGAGGAAACCGCCTTCTTCCATCACCAGGCGACGGGTGTTCGGGCCGGTGCGACCGGTGTACCAGCCCAGTGGGCGCTCGCCGGTGAGTTCGGTGAGGATACGGATTGCTTCGAGCATGTGCTCGCGTTCCTGCGCCTCGTCCATGTACTGGTAGTCGATCCAGCGGTAGCCGTGGCTGCAGATCTCGTGACCGGCTTCGACCATCGCACGGATCACGTCCGGGTGACGCTGGGCGGCCATGGCCACGGCGAAGATGGTCAGCGGAATGTCGAATTCCTTGAACAGTTTGAGGATCCGCCAGACACCGGCGCGGCTGCCATACTCGTAAAGCGATTCCATGCTCATGTTGCGCGCGCCCTGCAGCGGCTGGGCGGCAACCATCTCGGAGAGGAACGCTTCGGATTCTTTGTCGCCGTGCAGGATGTTGCGCTCGCCGCCTTCTTCGTAATTGAGCACGAACGACAGGGCGATGCGGGCATTGCCCGGCCAGTGGGGGTGAGGAGGGTTACTGCCGTAACCGATCAGGTCGCGTGGGTAGTCAGCGCTCACTGCAGTCTTCCTTCTTGTTCGTTGACAGAGGGTGTGGCGGCCTGGCGGTGAGTAAGCAGGCTGGCGTCACAGCGATGGGCTGATTGTATACAACTTTATTCGCAATTTGTAAGCCTGAATTTTCGCATTTTTCACCGACTGTCATCTTTTGCTGTTAAGGGCGTGAGCCTGCAAGAAACCTGCCTGATCAGTCAGCTAATGGATCGCAGGTTCAATAGACAGGCGCTTAAGCAGCCAATAAGAGGTAAACGCCCGAATGGCGGGGGTGAAGTGAAAAATGTCGTTTTTATTGTGTACAATTTTTATTAAAAGTGTCTTAATCAATCGCTCGCCGCAGCGTTTCGTGCTCCGAATCGGTGCGGTCTCCTTTTCAACTGACTTCGGGAGGCGCGAAGTCTGACTGCTTCCACGCAGGCAGGCGCGCAGAATCAATGGGACGTTTGACAACACACGTTTTGGACGCTGCACACGGTTGCCCGGGCAGTTCGATCAAGGTCGAGCTATACCGCGTTGAAGGTTCGCATCTGGAATTGGTCGCCAGTGCGATTACCAACAGCGATGGCCGGGTCGATGCGCCGCTGCTGCAAGGCGATGACTACCGCACCGGGGTCTATCAGGTGCAGTTCCACGCCGGTGATTACTACCGCGCCCGTGGCGTGCAGTTGCCGGAGCCGGCGTTTCTGGACGTGGTGGTGCTGCGTTTCGGCATTTCTGCCGAACAGGATCACTACCACGTGCCATTGCTGATTTCGCCATACAGCTATTCCACATACCGGGGCAGCTGACCCCCAAGCAGCTGCCCCCACCGGGAAGCGACTGCGCATATAGCTTCTTTGGTCTTTCGCCCGCTCACACTGCGGGCTTTTTTTCGTCTGCATGAGTGGGCTGTGCGGCTCGCCAGGCCGCTGGTTCCAGCCTGGCAGCACGGTTATTGCTGACGGAAAATAAAAAGACGCGATTGGCCATGCGGCTCCCGTTCCAGGTCGCCCATCAGGAAGATAACGTTGTTTTCGGCGAGCGCCTTGTTCAGCAGTGTCTTGTCGGCGGGATCATGTTTGTTCGTCAAGGCTCGGGTGCGCAGCCAGGTCCTGCTGGCGAACTCCAGGTAATGGCCCTGCATCAAGGTCGGGAACAGCATGATGAATACCTGATCGACGCCTTGACGCTGAATTATCAGCGCATCCCGTTGCGCCGGTGCCGCCCGGAATGAAGGGGAGACGTGGTAGCCCTGATGCCTCAGCACCTGCTCGAACAGCGCCCGCAGTTCGCTGATGTGATACGAGTCACCGATGGTGCGCCATTGCGGGGGAATGCGCTGGAGATCGAAGTCGATCCGCTGAAGCCCCTCGCCGGAGACGGAGGGTTTGGGGATGTAGCGCTCGCCGGTTCTGGCAAGCGCGGGCAGTAACATCAACGGATCGACCAGATCCGGGCGGCTGGCCTTTTGCTCGGACAGGTTTGTCGACCTCTGCGCCCAATGCCGGAAGGTTTCAGACAGATCGTTAAGCCCGTAACCATTGAGCGCTTCGGCGTGATTGGCTCGATTGAACATGGCATGGGCGATCCTGCTGGCCGAGTGGTCGCAGATATAGGGAAACGTATCGCTGACGTATCGGGCCAGGGTTTGTCTGAACGGCAGGCCGTCGTCGACGCGCCAGGTGTCGATCGGACCGTCTGCCCCGGGGCCTTTGTGTTTCACTGCGCTCCGAGGTTGCAGGTGCGGTGTGTTGCCCAGTGTCTGTTCGAAGGCGTTGAAATCGCTGGCGGAAAATTGCGGATGCTTGATAAACACCCGCGCGTCACTGCGGTGGCCGTTCTGGTCGACAATCGCATAGTGGCTGCCGTCGATTTCGATGGAATCGCCCAATTGCGGTTTTGTGGCATGTCCCCACGAATGCCAGTCAGCGTTGGCAAGGGGCGTAGACGCAAGGTGGATATCGTCTGTTTCAACCCGTCGCTGGCGTTTGCCCGTGCCTGACTGACGTTCATCCGGGACACGGCTGAGGCGACGGGTTGTTGTCGACGAGGGCTCTTGGCGGCCTGCAACACCTTGCGGTTTGCGTCGCCAAAGCGTCGTCCCGGGGACTGGCTCCACGAGGAATCCGGAAGGTGTCAGCTCGCTGGCGAAGGTCTGCTGGAAGTGTCCTTCACTGTTCCTGGCGACCATGACCGTTCCTTCCGCCATATCGACATAGGTTTTCTTGCGTTTGTCGTAGCGCACGCCGGCCAGTGTGTCGTGCGCACTGGTCAGCTGCGCGCTCAACTGGGGAGCGAGGAACACCGGGGGATGTGCCTGGGCGGAGTCAGGGATAGACGCGATCCAGGTTGCAGTGACGGGCGGGTGCGAGTACCAGTCCGCTTCCAGGCGCCAGCGTGGCTGCCCCTCGATCTTTCGCAACAGCGGCGCCGACACGCCCGGCGCAGAGGGCCAGGGGATCTCGACATCGCCATTGGCCTTCAATTCAGCCCGGTAATAAACGCCGTCTTCCAGGCGAGCATAGCGTTGCCCCAGCGGGTCTGAGTAGAGCCCGTCAACGGTTGCAGAAGGTCGCAACCGGTCAGCCTGCTCCGCCGGCAAGGAAATGGCTCTGAGGTTGCTTTCCAGCATGGCAGCGATCGGGTCAGGCATTGTGCTGACAGTGACCGAAGACGAAGGCGCGATATGACTCGCCGACGCACTGGAAGAGGGCCCCGGCAGTGGATCGCGACCCGGCATCATCGCGTCGGAGCCTGCGGCGTTTAGATGACGGCTCGAGGAAGGTTCGAGCGCCGTCCGCTGCAGCGGGGGCGCATCGTGCGGGCGCACACCGGCAATGGATTTTGGTGGTTTGGCCATTCATTTTTTCTCTGATCATGTGCAGTTGTAAAAAGCGCGGTAGCCCTGTGTGGCTTGCGCAATGTTGATGTTCGGCAGAAAGGCGAGGTGCCGTGCGGTATATGTGTCTTGCGCGGAATTCAAATGATGCGAGGGGTTACGCAGGTTCCGGGACCTCGCCGGCGTACCGGCGAGGTGGACGCGTTATGCCGCGGGCACATTGATGGGGGACACGGGCCTGGCGGGCAGTTGATGGCTGCAGCGGTGGGTGATTTTTAACTGTGAGTATTCGATAGGGGCGGAGTCGAGCAACCAGCCCTGCAAGGGGAAGCTGTAGGTCAGCGTTCCGGCGCTGTTATCGAGCGGCGCGATGTTTCTGACCTTGAGTTGTTTGTCGGCCACCGCGCTTAACCCTTCGGGCAAGGGCACTGCCGAATCCGGGACTGCAAAGAATCTTGCATCGAGCCCCTCGACATACACCCTGTCGAAGGAAAGGTCGATCGTGTGAACGAGGCCATTGGCTGATATGACCCGCACCTGATCAATCAGGTCATCGCTTTCATATTCCGGCAGATGAACCGTACACGTGCCTATCCGCAGCTGATTGTCTTGCAGGGTTATCCGGGCATTTCCCAAGGCGGTTGCATCGAACTCCCAGGTGGAAGCGAAGGGGAGCCTGACAGGAGCGCTGGCCAGGGCGCCAGGGGTTTTGATTTTGAGGGTGGTATCGGCGGCAAGGTGGACAAGGTAGGTAGAACCTTGTCCCACCAGATGCTCCATGGCCGTTTGTTCAGGGTAAGAGGTGAGTTTGGCGCAAGCGTCTCTTGCGCCGAGGTGATGGGCTTCGTTGGCGGGCAATTCAAAGGCAAACCGCGCGGATCGCCACTCCAGCGGCAACGACATGGGCGTAGTCCAGTGCGTGTGGGCATGCACTTTATAGTGCGCATTGACCGGTGCCGCGTCGGTTTCCGGGGTGAGTTGGGGGTTGAGGGCGACACCGTCGTTGAAAATCAGCACGTATCTGGCCTGGTTGCGAATGGCCATGGTGCGCAGAATCTTGATGACATTCATGGGGTCCTGACCACCACGAGCATGGGAGAACCTCTTCAAGGTCAGTGTGTTCTGACCGAAGTGGTAGGTCAGGTCGCACCCGACAATCACGTCAGGAACCTCTTTTTCCGAGAGTGTTGCAAGGAAGTTCGCTTCGGCTTTGGTCAATTCGCTGCTGGAGTAATCCAGATAGAGTTTTGTCACCGCATTGGCGCGCTCTACCGAATAGAAAGCAATGTGTTGCTGCACTCTGGGGAGGTAATAGCGTGCGTCGTTCTGGTGTTGAATGATGCATTCGGCGTCATAGAGAATAATCGGCCGCTCGGGTTGGCCCGGTTTGGTAATGACCATTTCGATTTCGACGAACGTGTCGTCGCTGGCGGTCTCCGGCAGCTCAGGGGTCAGATGGTAGCCATCTCGGGTGATGAAGATCAGTTTGTTGTTCTTCAAGCGCCACTGCTTATCGACTTTCCGGTAGACGTCGTGAATGAAGACCACGCTTTTGGCCTGATCATGAAAATCGAAGCCAGAGGTGATCACCAGCGTACTGCGTTTGATGAACCAGCTTTTGATCAGGTCCATTCGCCAGTTAAGGACGATGAAACTTTCCTCCTCCCCGTCTTCCGTGATGCACACGCGAGCCGCCTCATGGGCGATGAAATACTCATCCGTGCCAGCGCCGCCGTTTGCCGCGACCTCTTTGTGCAACAGATGGATCTGATCGTTTCCGGCACCTGCGTTGATCGAATCCTTGCCGCGGGCCTTGATGATGTTGCGTTGGTCGGAGCCGATGACGTGGCTTGCGCCGAACGGCACGGTATCCACGTTTTCGATACTGTCCAGGCGACTGTGCAAAACGCGTTTTCTGCGGCCTGGGTCAGCGGGGTCCGGGTTCATCGTGTGCAATGTCCCCGCCGATAAATGGACGCTGTAGCCGGCTTCGCCTCTGGCGCGTATCGGGTGAGCGCCGCCCAGTGACAACGTGTCTTCACCTGCACCGCCCTTCAGTATCGAAGGTGCGGTTATCGCGCTGGTGTCCTTGAGCTGATTGGCGGCGCCCTCGAAGACAAAGCGGTCATCCTTTTCACCGCCTGTGAGGTCTTTGACACCCGCCTTGTAATGGAAGGCGTTCGACTTCTTTTCGACGCCCTGTATCGAATCCCGGCCGTCACCGATGAACCACAGGACACCCTTGTGCTGTCCCGCCGTACCCAGTTCGGCGCCGGGCGTCTTGTCGGTGACGCCTGCGCGAGCGTCGAGGGTGTCGTCTCCGTCCTTGATCTGTGGAACGTTGACGGTTTCCCAGGCGTCCTGTTTGGTCCACCAGTTACGCGTCCACACCCGGGTCGGTTTCAACTCCACGTCCCAGGCACCGTTGACGATGGCTTCGGTACTGTCCTTGAGTTCGCCATCGAGCAGTCTTCTGGCCGTGGCCTTCAGTTGCCTGGCGTGTTCGACCCGCGCTTTGGCGAGGGTGTAGCGATCCTGGACCTCTGCGTCGGGACTCATGAAGCAGAAGGTGAACCAGCCGGTACGCCAACGCTCCTCGTCGCTGAGTTCGATGTAGTCATCAATGTCATCCACCAGCCGTACCGCCCCATAAATCTGCGAGCCGACCGCCAGCATCAGGCCGGCGGCGAGGCCCACGGGACCGGCAAACGAAAAACCGGCCATCGCCGCAGCACCGAGGATCACGGTCATGGCAGCGCTGGTGATGCTCAATCCGGCTTCCACATAGTGATCCATGGCCGCTTTCCCGGTTGCGTTGCTGGCCGAATTGAACGCCCTGACCGCCGTGTAGATATCGAACGGCAGGGTCAGCGCGCCGCCGATCAGACCACCGGAGCGGCTCAGCCGGAGGGCGAATCGGGTTCTGGCGAAGTCGCGGTAACCGGCTTGTCCGGCCTTCATCATTTGCGTCGCGATCTGGGTGATGGTGATGTCGGCGGCGATGGAGCCAGCCTCTGAAAGCAGACCGGCCGTGTTGATTGCGATCTCGGCGCGATCATTGAGTTTTATCGCCGAGACCAAACCGCGCAGCCCCATGAAAATGCCGAACGACTGAACGCCGACACTGGAACCCAAGGCGCCAAAGGTCTTGGCCCGCGCCACCCAGCGTGGCGTGTGCCGGGGTAAGCGGGCGTGGCTGAGGTCCAGTTTTTGTGCGCAATCCAGAAGTTTTGCGAGCTTGCGGTAATGGCCCTCCCGATCGAGACGGGTGGCGCGGCCTTCCCTGATCATGAGCGGTGCACTGAGCGGGCGCTGGCTGGCGATCTCGAACAGCAGGGTCGACAGTCGGTCACTGTTCAGCGCCGTGGCGGACTTTATCTGCGCTTCGATTTTGGCTGGACTGAATTGCAACGCGTTGATGAAGGCGCGTCCGGGAATTCGAAAGAGGGTGTTTCTGCCATTCAGTGGCAGCCCGTCAATCGTCGCACCCAGGGCGTGAAGATACGCGCGCGTGACTGAGGCTGAGCCGATGTGCAGCGGACCGAATAAATCGTCGACCACATGCAATTGCCTGATGCGGTTTTTGTTCTTTGTACCTGCCTGCGACTGGGGGACACGGTTCAGGTCGAGGGTCGAAGCTGTGCGTGCGTTGGCGTGAAAGCCCATGTCGGTGACGACCACAGCGTCAACTTGTATCGAGGCATCCTGGATAAGAGCGGCCATTGTGAACATCCTTGTTCTGGCAAATGGGTGTGAATGAAGCGAGGTTATGGTGGCGGGATTTTCGAGCTGATGTACATCGGCGGGTTGTTGCGATGTATTGCGCACGTGGCGGCGACCGGGGTGTTTCAAGTGCCCGGATGGAGGGGGGTCGCAGAAACAAAAAAGCCATCCCGTCGGTCGGGATGGCTTGTCTGGATATCAACCGGTCAGTGGCTGCTGAGCAAAGAGGCTGTGCCGGCACCGCCGAACAGTCCGGCGCTGATCCGGTTGAACCAGCTTTGTCCTTTGCCGCTGCGCAGGTAACGCGCGGCGCCATGGGCACCCAGGCCGTACGCCAGTTTGCAAAGCAGATCCAGCAAGGTCCAGGTGGCGATCATGATCAGCAACTGGGGCAGGAACGGTTGCTCGGCACTGAGGAACTGCGGCAGGAAGGCGGCGAAGAACAGGATGTCTTTCGGGTTGCTTGCGCCGAGCACGAATGCGCGCCCGAACAATGCGCGAAACCGCGGCACAGGCGCCGCTTGTGGCACTTCGGCGCCGACCGAGGGCTGGCGCGATTGCTGCCAGCTCTGCCAGGCGAGATAGAACAGGTACAGGGCGCCAACGATTTTCAGCGCACTGAACAGCTGTTCCGACGCCAGCAGCAGGGCGCCGAGGCCCAATGCCGAAGCGCTGAGCAGGAAGATCGACGCGGTGACCCCGCCGAGAAAGGCCGGGTAAGAACGGCGCAAACCGAAATTCAGACTGTTGCTGATCATCAGCAATGACAGGGGTCCCGGAATCAGGATCACCACCAGCGCAGCGCCGCTGAACAGCAGCCAGGTTTCCAGACTCATCACTTTGCTCCTTTTTTGTTGTACTCAAGAATGTGCAAAAGCCCCACCCGGTGGGGTGAGGCTGATTTGAAACGTGAACCGCGTGACGCTTACAAGAAAATGAACTTGGCGATGAAGATCGCGCAGAGCACCCACAGGCTGACGGAAATCTCCTTGTACTTGCCGGTACCGGCCTTCAACGCCACGTAGGTGATGAAACCCAGCGCGATGCCGTCGGCGACCGAGAAGGTCAGCGGCATCATGATCGCGGTGACGATCGCCGGGATGGCATCGGTGGCTTCGTCCCACTCGATGTGGGCCATGCCACCCATCATCAGCATCGCAACGTAGATCAAGGCGCCGGCGGTGGCGTAAGCGGGAATCATGCCGGCCAGCGGTGCGAAAAACATTGCCGCTATAAATAGCACACCTACGGTGACGGCGGTAAGACCAGTCCGACCACCAGCGGCTACACCGGCAGCGCTTTCCACGTAACTTGTCACCGGAGGAACACCGACCACGGCGCCGAACACGCTGGAGGCACTGTCGGCTTTCATTGCGCGGGAGAGGTTTTCGATGCGGCCGTCAGCGTTGACCAGATTGGCGCGCTGGGCAACGCCCATCAGGGTGCCAGCGGTGTCGAACATGTGCACAAACAGGAAAGCCAGGACCACGCTGATCATGCTGACGTTGAACACGCCGGCAACGTTCATCGCCATGAAGGTCGGCGCCAGGCTTGGCGGGGTCGACATGATTCCTTCGTAGTGCACGATGCCCAAGCCCCAACCGGCCAGGGTCACGGTGATGATACTGATGAGGATCGCGCCGAAGACTTTGTGGTAGCTGAGGATCGCGATCATCAGGAAGCAGATCGCCGCCAGCAGCGGGCCGGGTTCACGCAGGGAGCCGAGCTTGATCAGAGTGGCCGGGCTATCGACGACGATGCCTGCGGTTTTCAGGCCGATCAGCCCGAGGAACAGACCGACACCGGCACCCATCGCAAAGCGCAGGCTGACTGGAATGCTGTTGAGCAGCCACTCGCGAATGCGCGAGAAGGTCAGGATCATGAACAGCACCCCGGAGACGAACACCGCACCCAGCGCGGTTTCCCAGTTGTAGCCCATGGTGCCGACCACGGTGTAGGTGAAGAACGCATTGAGGCCCATGCCCGGGGCCAGACCCACCGGCCAGTTGGCGTACAGGCCCATCAGCAGGCAGCCCAACGCGGCGGCGATGCAGGTGGCGACGAACGCGGCACCGTGATCAATCCCGGCATCGGCCATGATGTTCGGGTTGACGAAGATGATGTAAGCCATGGTGATGAAGGTTGTCAGACCGGCAATCAGTTCGGTCTTCACCGTGGTGCCGTGCAAGCTGAGTTTGAAGATGCGCTCCAGCACGCCGGTGCGTAAGGGCGGTGAGAGTTCCAACGTCGATGCTTCGGATTTGCGGCTTTCCACAGCGAGTACTCCTCAAGAGTTTTATTGTTATTTCCAGGGCCGGACCCATGAGGGGTGGCAGCGGCCCTTTGAGGCATACGCGAATTTGTTGACCATGCGGTCAGGAACTCGCACGCTGTGGATTATGCTTTTGTGTACAAATAAAGCAAATATTGTTTTTGGTTTTGTTTACGAAAGATCAGGCGATAGGGATATATCGCCCTCAAGTGCCCCATCGCTGGCAAGCCAGCTCCCAGAGGATTTGCGGGTTTCTCCCTATCTGCGGACGCCATTGTCTTTGTGGGAGCTGGCTTGCCAGCGATGCGGCCGGTTCAGTCAATCAAGATGTGACTGAGTGTTCCCGAGGGCCATATTCACCGCCAACCATCCATTCACCGCCGCCTCCCCAGCCTCGGCAAACACCCGCTCGAGCAGTTTCACCTGTTCACGCCGCAACGCCTGCTCGAACCTGGCGCCTTCAGCGGTCAACGCCAGCAGACGTTTCCGCTTGTCGGTCTCGGACGCCACGCTGTCCACCAAATGCATTTCCTGCAACTGACGCAACGGCATGTTCAGCGCCTGTTTACTCACTCCAAGCAATCCCAGTAATTCCTTCACACTGAGATTCGGGTAGCGCGCGATGAAAAACACGATGCGCTGATGCACCCGCGACAGGCCGCGACGCTCGAGCATTTCATCGGCCTTGGCGGTGAAGGCCTGATAGCCGAAGAAAAACGCTTCCATCGCTTGTTGCTGGCTAGCTGGATTTTTAAGGTCAAGCATATTGACGTACTCGCTCAAGCTGTCGTAATTTCAGTCAACCAGTTTGACTCATTTTTTCCCTGCCTTGCTACCGGTGACCACCATGGCTTTTTCCGAACGTGTCTCGCGCCTTAAAAGTTCTCTGATCCGCGAAATCCTCGCCGCCGCCCAGCGTCCGGAAATGATGTCGTTCGCCGGTGGCCTCCCGGCTGAAGCCATGCTGCCGAAGGTCGAATGGGATGACATGCCGCTGTCGCTCGGCCAATACGGCATGAGCGAAGGCGAGCCGGCGTTGCGCGAGGCGTTGGCGGCAGAGGCGAGGGCGCTCGGCCTGGCGTGTGAGGCGAGTCAGGTGCTGGTGGTCAGCGGTTCCCAGCAAACCCTGGATCTGGCCGCCAAGCTCTACATCGACAAAGGCACCGAAATTCTGCTGGAAGCGCCGACTTACCTGGCGGCGTTGCAGATCTTCCAGTTATTCGGCGCCGATTGCCTGACCGTGGCGCAAGAATCCGATGGCCCGAATCTCGTGCAGTTGCGCAGTCGCCTTGAACAGCATCAGCCCGCATTCATCTATCTGATTCCGACCTTCCAGAACCCGTCCGCCGTGCGCTACAGCGAAGCCAAACGCGCCGCCGTCGCGGCATTGCTCGATGAGTTCGGCGTGACCCTGATTGAAGACGAACCCTATCGTGAACTGACCTTCGATGGCGGCAGCGCCAAACCGATTGCCGGACGTTTGCAAAAAGCCAGCTGGATCTACACCGGGACCGTCTCGAAAACCCTGCTGCCGGGGTTGCGCGTCGGCTACCTGATCGCCAGCCCGGACCTGTTCCCGCACCTGCTCAAACTCAAACAATCGGCGGATCTGCACACCAATCGCATCGGTCAATGGCAGGCGCTGCAGTGGATTGGCAGTGAGAAATATCAGCAGCACTTGAGTGAGTTGCGCGGCTTCTATCGGCAGCGCCGCGATGCTTTTCAGTCAGCGCTGGAAACGCATTTTTCCGACCTGGCGGACTGGAACATGCCGCAGGGCGGGTTGTTTTTCTGGCTGACGCTCAAGCAACCGCTGGATACGCGCACCTTGCTCAACGAGGCGCTGGCCAACGACGTGGCGTTCATGCCGGGCGAACCGTTCTTTCCCGATCCCGATAAAAATCTTGGGCATCTGCGGCTGAATTTCAGCCACATCGATCCGGCGCGGCTGGATGAAGGACTGAAGCGGTTGGCGGCGGTGGTGCGGCAGGCGCAGATAGACAAAGCGGCGTGAAAAACAAATAAACCGGCTTGAGGGCCGGTTTATTTTTGTCTGGACTTTATGGTGACGGGTCGGGCCTCTTCGCGAGCAGGCCATCAGCCCCGGCACAAATCCATCAGACTGCAGCGAAACGCTTGTCCAGATAATCAATGATCACTTTGGATTCATACATCCATGTGGTCTGCCCATTTTCTTCAATGCGCAGGCACGGCACCTTGATCTTGCCGCCTTGGTCCAGCAGCGTCTGGCGATCCTGCGCGTTGTTCTTCGCATCCTTCAGCGCCACCGGTACATTCAGGCGACGCAGGGTGCGGCGGGTCTTCACGCAGAACGGGCAGGCGTGGAACTGATACAGGGTCAGGCCTTTTGCAGCAACGTTGACCTGGGCCTGAGTTTCGGCCGGGCGCTGTTTCTTGCCTGGACGGGTGATGAAGTCGATGAAGATGATCAGTTGGCCAAGGCCGACACGAAGCGCTTTTACGAACACGTTGAAAGCCTCACGGTGTAAATAGGAGAAAGGCGCGCAGCTTACCCGATTTTTCACGGACGAAAAAAACCGGCGATCAACGCCGGTTTTTTTGTGTCGCCGATTACTTGATCAGGCTGAGGAACTCGCTGCGGGTCGCCGCGTTTTCACGGAACTCGCCGAGCATCACCGAAGTGATCATCGACGAATTCTGCTTCTCGACACCGCGCATCATCATGCACATGTGCTTGGCCTCGATCACCACGGCAACGCCCAGCGCGCCGGTGACTTGCATCACCGCATCGGCGATCTGGCGGCTGAGGTTTTCCTGGATCTGCAGGCGGCGGGCGTACATGTCGACGATTCGCGCGACCTTCGACAGGCCCAGCACTTTGCCGCTCGGGATGTACGCGACGTGGGCCTTGCCGATGAACGGCAGCAGGTGGTGTTCGCACAACGAGTACAGCTCGATGTCCTTGACCAGCACCATTTCGCTATTGTCGGAGCTGAACAGGGCACCGTTGGTGACCTCTTCGAGCGTCTGTTCATAACCGCGGCAGAGGTACTGCATGGCTTTGGCGGCACGCTTTGGCGTGTCGAGCAGGCCCTCGCGGGACACGTCCTCGCCCAGTTGGCCGAGAATCGCGGTGTAGTTCTGTTCCAGTGTCACAGGGGCTGATTCCATAAGGGTTTCAGAGGGGTACTGTTTCTGTCTGTACCAATTTTGTACCAATCAAGCTGTTTTCGAGCTTACCGAGTTCACCCCAGTCAGTGCTGGAGTTGATCCATCGGGCGTAAGTCGATAGCAACATCTGAACGCTATGACCGAGCTGAGTGGCAATAAACGCAGGGTTCATACCCGCCATGAGGCACATGGTAGCGTATGTGTGTCGGCAGTTGTATTGCCGGCGGGCGCGAATCCCCAATTCGGTCAATGCAGCCTGGACGTGTTTGTCGGTCACACTCGATTGTTGAATGAACTCGAGGTTCTTGGTTAGCGGGAACACGCAGGGCAAATCGGCGCGTTTGCGGCGGCTCTGCCCGGCGCGTTGCTGTGCTTCCAGCTCGGCTTGCTCGAGGGCGTGCAGCGCGCGGCTATTGAGCACGACCTGACGTACGTTCCAGTTTTTTGTGCGCTTCTCGATCTTGTAGTTCGCGACGATCCGACACACGTTCACCAGCCGCTTTTCCTTGTCGACCTCTTCCCAGCGCAGCGCCGCGATCTCGCTGGGGCGCATACCGGTGTAGAAGGCGAACTCGAAGTCGGCCGCGTAGATCCGCATCGGGTGGGTCAGCGTCTTATATAGGTGTTCGACGATTTGGTTGGCCTCGCCTACCGTGAACGGATCGTTGGGTTTTTTGGTCTTTACCGGCAGCTCGATGGACTCTACCGGGTTACGGATGATCAGGCCGTCTTTCACTGCGGTACCGAACACCGTGGTCAAACGCTGGATCGCCGCACGCTAACACCCGGGGTCGGCCATTAGGTATTGGCCACCACCTTACGCAGCATCACAGACGTGATGCTGTCGATGGGCAGCATTGCCAGATAAGGCATCCAGTACAGATTGAGCGAGCCAAGGTAGTTCCTGCGTGTCCCGGCCACGATCTCGCGACTGTTGAGCCACTCCTGGGCGTACTCCCCGAAACGGGGAGTCGCCGAGTAGTTGGCATAGGTGGAGTTGGGGAACAGTTCGGCATAGCGCTGCTCATCCAGCACGTCTTGCTTGATCAGGCTGGTTACGTTAGAGCGTAAGTCGGCGGCAGCCTTAGGCATCACGCTCAACGGCACAGACGGTGCGCCCGCCGAGGAGGTGGCCGCCGAGTATTCTGCCACCAGCGCCTGCGAAAAGAGCCAGCTCATTCACGCGGCCTCCAATGAAGGACGCTTATACCCCTGAATAATCTGCCCGGGCGGACGATTCTGAGCGATTAGCGTTGCATTGGGTGTTGCTGCCTCGCGCAGCTTTTCGTGGGGTATAAGCGCATCGGTGGTGCTGCTGGAAGGAGCAATAATGCCTGCTGCTTCGCAGCAGAGACTGTTTGTTTCAAGCGTGTCGACGCTGATTTCCTTGCGGAGCAAAGCGGTTGTGGTTTGGGTGTTGTTCCCCGTATCTTTGCCGAGCGACCGATTCTCGCCTAGGGCTTCAAGGTCGGGCTTGACGGTGAGTATCTGGCGGACTCGGTTGAACAGGTGCTCACCCAATCCGGCTGGTCGACCACCGTCGAATGCAATGCCGGCAAGGCTGGATAATCCAAGGGTAAGGACAAGAAAAAGAAAGCAGCGAAACCGCCACTCAAGGTTGTGAACGTCGAGAAGCAGTAGCCGCATCCTATCGCCGCCTGAGTGCGGTTTTTTTACGTCTGGAGTTTGTATGTCCATCACTGAACAGCAACCGCATGAACGGTGCCGAATGGGAGCAGTTGGGCCGTGAAGTGCGCGGCTGATGATTCCGAGCGGCCGGGAGAAGTTGCAGGGCGTTACCTCGTACTAAAGAAATCCTAGCCCGGTAGTCGCTGGCGAGTTTTGATATTAGAATGACACTCTGATTACGTCCCATGGACGTCCCCCCCTGTGGCCGTGTGTGCGGAGTGGAAAAAGTAAGCGATGGGAACGATGGAACCGATGGACTGGATTGTGCGGTTGAGCGTGGTGTTTTTCGTAAGTTGGTGCGTGGCGTTGCTGCTGGCGGAAGTATGGCGGCAGTTATGGAACTGGATGGATGATCACGCCCAGCCGATTGTGCGTAACCCGCTGATGTCATGGGTGCTGCGCCTGTTTTTCCGTAAGGGTGGCGATGCCTTCGACGTCTGGGTGTCTGTCGTGTTGATCACGCTGTGGCCAGTGTATTTGCTGGGTCTGCTGGGGGTGTTTGCTGCACGCAGGGCCCGTGGTCTGCGCCGCCGCTACAAGCAGTTTCGCGTTTCGCGCGTGAGTGTGTGACGACCTGACGGCGGTGCTGTCCTGGCCGTTCACTGACTCCGAGGAATCCCCACCAGGGCCGAACAACACCGCGAACCGTTGCTGAACCACTCAATGCGTCTGTCGGTACACCCTAGTGCAGCACCATCTCTTCGGCGAGCTCTTTGGGGATTGCTGGATCGAGCCATTCACGCGCCAGTTCAGGCGAAAGCGCTACCGGCCGCCGGTCATGGATATCCACCATCCCACCAAAACTGTCGGCGGTGATGATCACGAAGCCGTCATGCTCGGAGGGTTCTTTTCAGGCGATTGGATATTGTTCAATTGCAGCGCACCATGTCCGCATGCGGAAGTCCTTCTTCCTGGTGAAACAGCACAAGCAGCGTGGTGGGTGCTGCGTTGTAGCGTTCGAGCGGCAGATCCCCGATGTGGTTGACGAGTGCATTGGGCATGCTCAAGGCGGCAACAAAGTCGTGAATGCCATCGTATTGCGAGAGTCGTCCGCACATTGCCTGCCTGCCCGCCGATCTGATAATTCCTACAGAAATTGACCGCCAGGCTTTCAAAAAGTTAACTGTATGTTCGTACAGTATTGGAGGTCGTGCGTCATGAGCTGTTCAATTTTAGGCCCAATTGCCGAGGTCGGCCTGAAGCTGCCTTTTTGTTTGTTCCAGGTACCCGCTGGTTTTCCTTCGCCGGCTGCTGATCACATTGAGGCACACATCTCCCTAGATGAGGTGCTCAACATCCGTGCCCCGCATGTCTACCTGGTGAAAATCACCGGGGAAAGCATGCAGGGCGCGGGCATCTTTGACGGAGACCTAGCGGTTGTAGACCGTTCGCTGGAGCCGGCCCATGGCCACATCGTGGTGGCGCTGCTGAACAACGATCCGCTGTGCAAGCGACTGTGCATTCGGGGAAAGGACGTGATCCTTTTGTCTGAGAACCCCAAGTATCCGCCTCGCTATGTGCTGGAAGGTGATGAGCTAGCCATCTGGGGCGTAATCATCGGCAGTGTACGCAGCCATGTCTAAAGTAACGCCGGTATTCGGCCTGATTGATTGCAACAGCTTCTACGCCAGTTGCGAACGGGTATTCCGTCCGGATCTGGCGAGAGTGCCGATCGTAGTGCTGTCCAACAACGACGGCTGTGTGATTGCTCGAAGCTACGATGCCAAGCCGTTCGTGAAGATGGGCGAGCCGTACTTTCAAATCAAACACAAGCTGAAGCAGCACGGCATCGTCGCTTTCTCCTCGAACTATGCGCTGTACGGCGACATGAGCGAGCGTGTCATGATGTTGATCGAATCGCTGGTGCCAGCCGTCGAGGTGTACAGCATCGACGAAGCGTTCGTCGACCTCACCGGCATCAGTGGCTTGGATGGCCTCGGGCGCAACATCCGTAGCCAGGTACTGCGTTTTACCGGTATTCCCGTCGGTGTTGGCATTGCGCACACCAAAACCTTGGCCAAGTTGGCCAATCACACCGCCAAGCGCCTGCAGGCGCAAACGGGTGGCGTCGTGAACATCTGTGATCCGGTCAAGCGAGATTGGGTGCTGCGCAACACGGACGTGGCGGAGGTGTGGGGAGTGGGGCGGCGCATGAAAATGCACCTGGACGCCATGGGCATCAATACCGCCATGGATCTGGCCAAAGCGGATCCGTGGACATTGAGAAAAAACTTCAGCGTGGTGATCGAGAAAACTGCTCGGGAATTAGCCGGCACGCCATGCCTAGAACTGAACGAGCCGGATCCACCCAAGCAGGAGATCTGCAGCAGCCGGATGTTCGGGAAAAGGCTGAAAGAGCTGCCGCCGATCAAGGAGGCAGTCGCAACCTACATGATGCGGGCATCGGAAAAGCTCCGGGCACAAAAGTCGCTGTGCAAGAAGATTCGGGTCAGCATCCGCACCGGAATGTTCAATCCCGATGAGGCCAAATACGCGAATGGGGTCGTGGTGGATCTGCCTTACCCAACGGATGATGTTCGGCTGTTGACCACGGCTGCTGTGGATGCACTCGATCGAGTATTCCGTCCTGGTTTCAGTTACAGCAAAGCGGAAGTCATGCTACTGAATCTATTTCAGCCGGGTGAATACACGGACGATTTGTTCGCCATTTCTCAGCCGACGGAGGCGACAAGGGTGATGGCGGTGTTGGATGAAATCAATGGACGATGGGGGAGGGGGACGCTTCGGGCTGCGAGTGTGCCGATCAATCCCGATTGGGGTATGCGGCGGGAAATGATGAGCCAAAGCTATACAACGCGCCTGGATCAACTCTGGACAGTTAACTGCAGCTGATGAGTGTCTGCTTTCGGCCAAAAGCGGACATTCGTGAGCGACCACTTCCAACCCGAAGCGCACGCTAGGAATGGCAGAATCGGGTAAGAGCAACCAGAATAAGTGCCTACGTGAGCAATTCAATCGGTAGGGGTTCAAAAAAGCTGGTAGTCGCAAACAACTGCTTAAGGAACACAGTTTCCGGTTTGATTTACCGAATCGCTTTGCTAGCTTTCTATTTTTAATATTTAACTTTGAAGATCGTCGAAAGTGGGGAGTGTTGCAATATCAAACTCTTTCGAATCAATTTCCAAAAGGGTAGGGATTTTTTTTCCGTCAAATCGGTGGGCCACAAAATCATCTACTGAAAAAGGCCCGGCATAATGACCAAGAGTCTGGCAGATTACATGAACTTCTGAAGCAGCTATCTTTTCCCGCCACAAGCCAGGTGCATCTGATACGGTTATTGTCATGAGTTGCCTACCAAACAAATAAATCAATGCTAGTAATCTATCTGGCTCAGGCAGTATGGTAATTGTGTGTACGCCGGGCCAAGCAAGGTGCCCCCATTCTTCGTCATCGTCCACTGATACTGGTTCGCTAAAAGCGATACCAAAAGATCTTCTTTTGTCTGAATTAATTTCCCACAAAGCATTGCGCAAATTTAAAGCATGAGCGCTATCAATAAATTCATCGCCGAGCCTATTGTATCCGTATGTTAGTGCAAATTTACACAGAAATCTTTGCTCAAAGCCCTGCTGTATTTTGATACTGACTTCGTGTTCTTTTCCCTGCTTGGGCTGAAGTTGAGTTAGGAATTTTTTTTCATAGTTTGTAGGGGGTGAAAAATAATCTGGATCGGCGGGCAGGCTCACGTTTCCAGATATCAATCTTGAAGTCTTGAATTTTTCTCGTACAGAGACAAGAAACATCATATTCCAGAATTCATCTTGATGCTGAGTAAATACGTAAACCTCGCCTCCAGATTTTTTAAGGTTAATTGGGTTTCCTCCAGCGTAGCAATCGTACTTTGGATCTGAGCTTTTCCGCCGATGATAAGCTAGCCCTCCAATTGTTCCTAACCAAAGCTCACACGTGAACTGCTCGTCTAGAAGCAGATTCTTGACATGCCCAAAATATCGAAGAGGTATGACTCTGAGGTTGTCTGGGTCGAAATAGTGTAGGGCAGCCTCTGCCATGTTGTTTTGCCCCAAAAATCCTTTCATCAACGGAGCGTCCACAAAAAGCCCCATTGTCGAATTGCAGTCTCGGCATACACGGCGGGTTTTGAACTCTTCGGAGCATTGTGCTCCGCCTAAGCCTTGGGGGAATATATGCTCTAGCGAGAACTCATGTGCTTGTTTTTCTTTATTGCATGTAATGCATTTCATGAATTAATCTCATGTATTGAATATGGCGACTGTTCATTGCGTCCACTAGACAGTGATGTGCAATAAGTCAGCGCTATTTTTTCTGGCTATTTTCGGCAAAAACTCAGTCGCGAAAGCCTACCAGATTGCGAAATTCGGATACATTTGCCATGTTGCCTTTCAATGCTTGGCCGAGCGGCATGAGTAGCCTGTCCAATTCACCTAGCGTGACACCATCTTTCACTAGCGCAGTGATGCGTTCAATGTATAGATCGTATCCAGCCTTCGTTTTCGATCCACTGATGATAGGCTTCCATGTGCCGTCTCTCTTGACTAATAGGCTGTAGCAGATGTTCGCCTGATCCGGTGTTAGCTTGGCATCTATGGCCCAAAGCGCACGCAGTGCGTGTTGGTCGTAGATTGGGTTTTCAGGGTTCTGAAGATGTTTAGCAAATGCGTAAAAGACAGAGTCAGTGCTCTTCGGCAAACTCGACGGGCTGCTGTAGTAAGCCGCAAAAGACTTGTATATGTTCCATTTGCCCATCTTCCATAGCAAGGCCTCCGCCAGCGACTCGGGTGCCGAAAGTTCCGGGATAGCCCAAGGATAGTCAGAAGGGAGTGCTGGGAACAATTCGGTGTCGTACTTGTAACGATGCTCTGCAAGTTTGTTTGTAGCCGAATAAACCACATTGGCATCAAACGTGCCTTCCTGGATGCACTTTCGCAAAGTGGTAACAATGGTTCCGAGTATTGAGTTGAAATCGTGAGCCAAACGAGCCATGTCTGCAAATCCTTTCGCTAGCTATACAGGTTTATTTCAAGAGTAACCTCTGGAAACGCCTGTCACAATCTTCTAGGTCACTGCTGTAGCGTTTAGCAGCTTTTACTCTTCAGCTATCGACCGGTGACCGGTGGGTCTGCGTCATTCAGTATCGTTCGCAAGTGACTGCTTTTGGCCGTAAGCAGACTTAGGTGGGCGTACGCTATCGGCAAGAGCGGAAGTTTTGGGTCGAGAAATCAAATCCGTTCCCTTTTATCCCAAGGCAGTTTCCCCCTCTCTGTATCCCATAAATGCGGGCCGTCTGTATCTGTCGGCAGCATCGCCCGAATGATACGGTCTGCATTTATTGCATATCGATGAGGCAAAAATGGATCTCACTGCAATCCCATTTGGTATCACCGATTGGTCAACGATAGAGCCGGTGGCGCATGCCGGTCAGACAGGCACAGCCTATTGGCGTACCTGCCAGTTTGGATCAGCGCGTGTGCGGATGGTCGAATACAGCCCTGGATATTTGGCTGATCACTGGTGTTGGAGGGGGCACATACTGTTGTGCCTGGAGGGTCAGTTGCATACAGAACTGGAAGATGGTCGTCAGTTCTCACTGACGCCAGGTATGAGCTATCAGGTAGGCAATAATGCTGAGGGACATCGTTCATTCACCACGATCGGGGCGAAGTTGTTCATTGTGGATTAGTCGTAGGGACGACTTGTAAAACGCCCCCCTCCAATCCGTTGGCAGTTGATGCTCCCGCAATCTGGGACCTGAAATATACCTATACCTGTGCGTACGACTGCTTCTGGCCGAAAGCGAACTTTCTACAAGGTGCACTGATCTGTCTTCGATAAACAAAAAGCCCCCGTATCGTCACTGACGATGAGGGGGCTTTTTCGATGTTTCGTGGACGCAGATCTTGTACCAATTTCCGTACCAGTAACCGTGTATTGGTATGAAATATCAGGTTGCTCTCGGAGCTAACCCTTTGATTTTATTACCCCTGATAACATACCGAACACCTCGACACATCGCGGTGTAATTCTGTTCCAGGGACATGAAACTACCTGTGGGGATTTTCGCAAAGGGCAAGGGTACGGTGGCGGACACAACCCTGCAAGTTCGGTGTGACGGGATTATTCGTCGCGGCCTTCCATCATGGTGCGTTTGAGCATCACATATACCGCGCCGGCACCGCCATGTCTGGCCTGGCACGAGCAGAAACCCAGGACCTGCGCGTGCTGACGCAACCAGGTATTGACGTGGCTTTTGATCATCGGTCGCTTGCCGTCCAGCCGCACAGCCTTGCCGTGGGTGACGCGCACGCAGCGGATTTCGAATTTTGTCGCTTCTGCCAGAAACGCCCAGAGGGTTTCCCGGGCCTTTTCCACGTTCATGCCGTGCAGGTCGAGGCTGCCTTCGAACGGGATCTGCCCGATCTTGAGCTTGCGCATCTGGCTTTCCTGCACCCCGTCGCGGGCCCACATCAACTCGTCTTCAGGACCGACGTCGATCACGAACTGATCGGACAGGCCATCCACGGTAGTGGTGTCGGTGCGCACGGTGGCGGACTGGCGCAGCTTGGCGATCTGGGCGCGGTCAGCCTTGGGTTTGCCGGTGTCGGCGCGGTCGTGCTTGATCGGCTTGACGCCTTGGATCGCACTTTTGAACAGGGAAAAATCGTCGTCTTGCATGTCAGCCTCCGCGAAGGGCGGCCAGTTTACCCAAGTCGAAACAAAACGGCCCGGCAAAAAGCCAGGCCATTGATCAGTCGTGTTTTTTCATCAGGTGCGGGGACATGTTCAGTTCCCGCGATTGCCGGGCGCGACGCCGGCAACGACGCCACAACGCCACGCCGAAATACAGGAACAACAAGCCGACCGCCAGGATGATCGCCGAACCCGTCGGCGTGGCATTCAGGTCGCCGAGGGCCGGTGGGCGCCCCAGCAGGCTGGCGGCCCCGGCCATCGCCAGCAGCACACCGAACGTCGCCAGAATGGCGGCGATCGCTGCGCCAAATCGAAAACGCCAGTTGCTTTGGCCTTTGGGCCGCAAGCGGCGTGCGTCAAATCCATCGGATAACTTCATTCCGACCTTCCTCAATGGGTATCGGCCCTTCGACCGGGAGTTGACCGGGTTGTTCCTGAGGCTAAGGCAATTGAAGCAAATGCGAGGCTTTTGTGGATGAGCGGCGCCGTGAGCCGCTCATCAGCGCAGATCAGATCAGGTCTTGAGTCAGCGCGAGGGTGGCGAAGTTGTCGGCCATGATCGCCATTTCCGCTTCCTGCACCACAGCGGCGCTGAGCACACGGCCCTTGAACGGCAGGTCGCGGGTGGCGCAAGCGTCTTCGACCAGCGTGCAGCGGAACCCCAGGTTCTTCGCCGCACGTACGGTGGTGCTGACGCTGGAGTGGCTCATGAAACCGCAGACGATCAGGTCCAGCGAGCCGAGGTTCTGCAAGCGGTCGAGCAGTTCGGTGCCGTGGAAGGCGCTCGGCAACAGTTTGCCGATGATGGTTTCGTCACCCTGTGGCTCAAGACCGGGGATGAATTCGCCGCGCTCGCCTTGCGGGTCGAACAGGCCACCGACGGTGCCGAGATGACGCACGTGCACGATCGGCCGACCGGCTGCACGGGCCGCAGCGACCAGTTGTTTGATGTTCGCGACGGCCGCGTCCATGCCGCTCAGGGCCAGCGGGCCGCTGAGATACTCTTTCTGGGCATCAATGATGACCACGGTGGCATGGCTCAATGTGGCCGCTGCGTAACCGCGGCCGCTGAGTTGAAACATCGTTTTTGGAACGGACATTCTGGGGCTCCTTGGGGTGGGGCTTTTGCGACATTGTCCTCTGGCTGAGCGGTTCTGTGAATCGCTACCATCGTAGGCACCGTCGTTACTGGCCTGCAGCGTTGTCAAGTTACACGTTCTGTTCAATAGCTGATGTAAAAATCAGAAAACTCCTACCATCGCCCACCTGTGTTTCCTGCGTCGTCGTGGCGCGTTTTGGCTGCTAGAATCGCCAGTCGTTTTTTCTGGAGTTCTGCCCCGTGATCACTTCCCGACTTCGTACCCTGCGCGACCACATCCGTTGGGCCGTCAGCCGCTTCCATGGGGAGGATCTGTTTTTTGGCCATGGCACCGACAATGCCTGGGATGAAGCCCGGCAGCTTGTGCTGGGAGCTTTGCACCTGCCATGGGAAATCGCCGACAGCTACCTCGACTGCGCCCTGGAAGACGACGAACTGGTCAACCTGCAACGCCTGCTCAAGCGCCGTATCGAGGAGCGCATCCCGACGGCTTACCTGCTCGGTGAGGCGTGGTTCTGTGGCATGTCGTTCATCGTTGACGAGCGCGTGTTGATCCCGCGTTCGCCGATTGGCGAGCTGATCGAAAACCGTTTTGCGCCGTGGATCGGCAACGAACCTGCGCGGATTCTCGACCTGTGCACCGGCTCCGGCTGCATCGGCATTGCTTGCGCCTACGAGTTCCAGAACGCGGAAGTGGTACTGGCGGATCTGTCGTTCGAAGCGCTCGAAGTGGCCAATCAGAACATCGAGCGTCACGGCGTCGACGAGCGCGTGTACACCGTGCAGGGCGATGGTTTTGACGGTCTGCCGGGGCAGCGCTTCGACTTGATCGTGTCTAACCCGCCGTACGTTGACGCGGAAGATTTCGCTGACATGCCGGACGAATATCAGCACGAACCGGAGCTGGGCCTGGCCTGCGGTGACGACGGTCTGAACCTGGTGCGACGGATGCTCGCGCAGGCGGCGGATCACTTGACCGAGAAGGGCTTGCTGATCGTTGAGGTGGGCAACAGCCAGGTGCACGTTGAAGCGCTGTATCCGGAAGTCGACTTCGCCTGGCTCGAATTCGAGCGTGGCGGGCATGGCGTGTTCATGCTGACGGCGGAGCAGTGCCGCGACCATCAAGCGCTGTTCGCCTCCCGCGTTTAAGCCTTAAAAGCATCGCGGGCAAGCCCGCTCCCACAGGTTTTTGTGTGTACCGCCATATTCGGGTACGACGCAAAACCTGTGGGAGCGTGGCTTGCCCGCGATGGGAACGCCTCGGTCTCGATCTGTTACCGATGTGTAGCAATCCAGATCAACAATCCCGCCTGAAACACCGCAAACGCCACCAGGCAAGTAATGGTGAAGCGCAGACCAGCGTCTTCACGCTTGAACTTGCTGACTTTCTCTTCCTGCTTCTTCAGCTTCACTTCCTGCTCGGCGAGGTTCTGCTCGGCCTGTTGCAACATCGCCGCCGCTTCAAGAATCTCGACGATCTGCAGCTTTTCGCTGTTCCAGTCACCGAGCAAATCGCCAACCTGCGCGTCCTTGATGCTGCCTTTCAAATGCTGGGCGTCGGCGTACGCCACATCGAAACCGTGCACGCGCAGGAAGTGATCGCGACGCAGGCGGGTGTCTTCGTTCAGCGCGTCCTTGTTGTTCAGGTCCATGCCGTCAACGGTGTAGGTGGGCCAGCGTTTTTTCGCCCAATTGATGCCTTGCGCGGCCATGAAACGGCCGATGCCGCGGTTCAACGGCTCGATCTGCAAGCCGCTGTCCGGGCCGAAGCTCACGCGCTTGGTGGTGTGATTGACCCACACGTCGAGGTGGTTTTGTTCTTTGCGCACACGCTGGCTTGGCAGTTTGATTGCCATGCGCATCAGGCTGTGTTCTTTGCTGTTGCGCTCGGCGTAACCGAATTCGACAAAGCGCAACGGCCGGCCGCCGGTGTGCCGGTCAGTCTGCAGCGGGGCCAGGCGGAGCATCTTGTGGTGCTCGACGCTGACGTCCGCCCATGGCAGCTCAACCGCTGGCGGTGTGTCTTTTTCAGCGGTGGTGTCGGGTGAAGTCGGGGTATCAGTCATAACGGCGAGATCCTGTCCAAGCGCTGCTTGTCGCCAGCCAGTACGCTGGCGACAAAGGCTTATCGGCCGTTTTTTGCAGGACTAGAGGGCAAAAATCCCTTAACGGGTGCGAAGTCCGTCAATAAATTCGATCAGTTTGCCGCCCAGCTCCGCTGCCAGTGGCAAATTCGGATCCTTGTAGGACGCCAATTGCCGCTTCACATCCGCCGGGACGATGCGCATCACGTGGTTCATGCCGTCGATCACCGCCAGCTCGGCGTCGGGTTTGGCGACTTTCAACGCCTGGGCATCGCCCACGCCGACCTGCATGTCGTTGCTGCCCTGAACGATCAGTGCCGGCATCTTCAGCTGCGCAAAAGCCTTGGCCGGGTCCTGCCGGAACAGCGAAATCAGGTACGGCTGCACGCTTGGCCGAAAAATCGGCTGCAGCGGCGCCGGCACGTTGGTATCCGTGTGGCCGCCCTTGAGGCTGTCGAGCAGTTCATTGCTGCGCAGCATCAGCGGAGGCGGCAGGCTGCGGGCCAACTGCTCGCGGATCACCTGATCGACCGGCCGGGCGCTGCCGGACAGGGAAATCAGCGCAGCTGCGTCGGCGCGCGGGGCGGCGAGGGTGGCGATGAGGGCGCCTTCACTGTGACCGAGCAGAATCAGCGGACCAAAACGCGGATCGCTTTTCAGCTTCTGGCTCCAGGCCACGGCATCGTTGACGTAGGCCTCAACCGACAGATTGCGCTCATCCGGCGTGGCCGCCAGGCTGGCGGCCACGCCACGCTTGTCGTAACGCACGCTGGCAATGTTGTGTTTGGCCAGCACCCACGCCAGTCGCTTGAGACTGTCGTTGCGTCCGCCATCGGGGTTGTTTCCGTCACGATCCGTAGGACCCGAGCCAGAAATAATCAGGACAACCGGCACTGGCGTGTCGGACTTTGGCAGCAGCAGCGAACCGAAAAGCTCGCCTGTGCCTGTATCCAAAGTTACCGGGCGCTGTAGGACCGTCGCGTGGGCAAAGCCCGTAATCAGGGTAAGACTCAAGATCAAAACTCGCAGCATCATCACGCCATCATTCGCCAAGGTGCCGGTTGGACTCGCCAGCACCACTAAGGTTCGAGGATGAACTACTCGGTTAGCCTGCGTATACTGGCGCGCATCACGAATTTGGGTTTGATTTCACGGAGCGTCCTGCATGTCCGGCAATACCTACGGCAAGTTGTTCACTGTCACCACCGCGGGCGAAAGCCATGGTCCGGCGTTGGTCGCCATTGTCGACGGCTGCCCGCCGGGCCTGGAGATTTCGCTGGAAGACCTGCAGCGCGACCTCGATCGTCGCAAGCCTGGCACCAGCCGCCACACCACCCAGCGTCAGGAAGCCGACGAAGTCGAAATCCTTTCCGGCGTGTTCGAAGGGCGCACCACCGGTTGCTCGATCGGCCTGCTGATCCGTAACACCGACCAGAAGTCCAAGGACTACTCGGCGATCAAGGATCTGTTCCGCCCGGCTCACGCTGACTACACCTACCACCACAAGTACGGCGAGCGCGACTACCGTGGCGGGGGCCGCAGCTCGGCGCGCGAAACTGCGATGCGCGTGGCAGCGGGTGCGATCGCGAAGAAGTTTCTGGCCACCCAGGGCATCGTCATTCGCGGCTACATGAGCCAGCTCGGCCCGATCGAAATCCCGTTCAAGACCTGGGATTCGGTGGAAGAGAATGCGTTCTTCAGCCCGGATCCGGACAAGGTGCCAGAGCTGGAAGCCTACATGGACCAGTTGCGCCGCGATCAGGACTCGGTGGGGGCGAAGATCACCGTGGTCGCCGAAGGCGTGATGCCGGGCCTCGGCGAGCCGATTTTCGACCGCCTCGACGCCGAACTGGCTCACGCGCTGATGAGCATCAACGCGGTCAAGGGCGTGGAAATCGGCGCCGGTTTCGCCTGTGTCGCCCAGCGCGGCACCGAGCACCGCGATGAGCTGACCCCGGAAGGTTTCCTCAGCAATAACGCTGGCGGCATCCTCGGCGGCATCTCCTCGGGTCAGCCGATCGTCGCGCATCTGGCGTTGAAGCCGACCTCGAGCATCACCACGCCGGGCCGTTCGATCGACATCCACGGCAACCCGGTGGACGTGATCACCAAGGGCCGTCACGACCCGTGCGTCGGTATCCGCGCCACGCCGATTGCCGAAGCCATGATGGCCATCGTGCTGATGGACCACTTGCTGCGCCACCGTGGGCAGAACGCCGATGTGCGCGTGAGCACCCCGGTGCTGGGTCAGCTTTGATGGGTGATCTCAAAGCCGCTGCGGCATAACCGGCGTGGCGGCGCTCCCGTACTGGCGGCTGTCCAGTTTCTATCTGTTCTATTTCGCCTTGCTCGGTTCGACAGCGCCGTTCCTGGCGCTGTACTTCGATCATCTCGGTTTCAGCGCTGCACGTATCGGCGAACTGGTCGCCATCCCGATGCTGATGCGCTGTGTGGCGCCGAACATCTGGGGCTGGCTCGGCGATTACACCGGCAAACGCCTGGCTATTGTGCGCTTCGGCGCGGTGTGCACGCTGTTGACGTTTTCGCTGATTTTCGTCAGCAAGACCTACGCCTGGCTGGCGATGGTCATGGCGCTGCATGCGTTCTTCTGGCACGCGGTGTTGCCACAATTCGAAGTCATCACCCTCGCGCACTTGCAGGGGCAGACGTCTCGCTACAGCCAGATTCGTCTGTGGGGTTCAATCGGTTTCATCATCACCGTGGTCGCGCTGGGGCGCTTGTTCGAGTGGCTGAGCCTCGACATCTACCCGGCGGCGCTGGTGCTGATCATGGCCGGCATCGTCCTCAGCAGCCTGTGGGTGCCTAACGCGCAACCGCCGCAAGGCAATCGCCCGAGCGGGGAGGGCTTCCTCAAGCAACTGCGCAATCCTGGCGTGCTGGCGTTCTACGGCTGCGTCGCGCTGATGCAGTTGAGCCATGGGCCTTATTACACCTTTCTGACCCTGCACCTTGAACGGCTCGGTTACAGCCGTGGCGTGATCGGCATGCTCTGGGCCGTGGGCGTGGTCGCCGAAGTGCCGATGTTCATGTTCATGAGCCGGATTCTCGCGCGGTTTTCCCTGCGCCGGGTGCTGATGGCGAGTTTTCTGCTGGCGGCGCTGCGCTGGTTGCTGCTGGGTTCGTTCGCCGAATTTCTCTGGGTGCTGTTGTTCGCGCAGGTGTTGCACGCGGCGACCTTCGGCAGCTTTCATGCGGCTGCCATCGCGTTCGTGCAACGTAGCTTCGGTGCGCGCCAGCAAGGGCAGGGCCAGGCGCTGTATGCAGCGCTGGCCGGCACCGGCGGTGCAATGGGGGCGTTGTATTCCGGCTACAGCTGGAACGTCCTCGGCGCGACATTAACCTTTAGTATCGCCAGCCTCGCGGCGCTCGCTGCTGCCGTTATCATTGCCATACGAATGCAAGAGGACAGGTCATGAGCCTTACGCGTGAACAGCTCGCCCGGCAAATCGTCGATGCCGGGCGTTTTCTTTATGGTCGCGGCTGGTCGCCAGCCACCAGCAGCAATTATTCGACGCGCCTGTCGCCGAGCGAAGCCTTGCTGACCGTATCCGGCAAGCACAAGGGCCAGTTGGGGCTGGACGACGTGCTGGCCACCGATCTGTCCGGCAACAGTCTGGAACCGGGCAAACAGCCGTCCGCTGAAACCTTGCTGCACACCCAGCTCTACAGCTGGCGCGCGGAGATCGGCGCCGTATTGCACACCCACTCGGTGAACGCCACCGTGCTGTCGCGCCTGACGCCGCAAGACTTCATCGAGTTCGAAGACTACGAACTGCAAAAAGCCTTCAGCGGCATTTCGACCCACGAATCCCGGCTGCGCGTGCCGATTTTCGACAACGATCAGGACATTGCGCGCCTCGCCGCCAAGGTGCAGCCTTGGCTCGACGCCCATCCCGATTGCGTCGGTTACCTGATTCGCGGCCACGGCCTCTACACCTGGGGCGCGCAGATGAGCGACGCGCTGCGGCAGATCGAGGCCTTTGAATTCCTGTTTGAATGCGAGTTGAAAACCCGCAGCGTCATGAACCGCCAAGGCTGACTTCACCAGAAGCAGCCCTTCGCCTGATGAAATGCACTGCCCGACCGGTCTGCAAGAACCGGACGGCAAGGCCGATACCGAGGAATTGCCCATGAGCAGCCTGTCCGTCTATCACGTTTCCAGCCCTGACCTTCCGAACAAGGTGCTGACCCATTTCGAAGACATCGCCTCGACGCTCGCCGAGCAGGGCGTGCGTTTCGACCGCTGGCAAGCGGCGGCGAAAATCCAGCCGGGGGCGACCGAGGAAGAAGTGATCAGCGCCTATCGGGAACAGATCGACAAACTGATGACCGAGCGCGGTTACATCACCGTCGACGTGATCAGCCTCAACAGCGATCACCCGCAAAAAGCCGAACTGCGCGCCAGGTTCCTTGAAGAACATCGCCACGGCGAAGACGAAGTGCGTTTTTTCGTCGCTGGCCGTGGACTGTTTACGTTGCACATCGACGATTACGTCTACGCCGTCCTGTGCGAAAAGAACGATCTGATCTCGGTGCCGGCGGGTACCCGACATTGGTTCGACATGGGCGAGCACCCGCATTTCGTGGCGATTCGCCTGTTCAACAACCCGGAAGGCTGGGTAGCGAATTTCACTGGTGAAGACATCGCCGGGCGCTTCCCGCGCCTGGAGGATTGAACCGATGTCGATCAAAGCCATCCTTACCGACATCGAAGGCACCACCAGTGCGGTGAGTTTTGTGTTCGACGTGCTGTTTCCGTACGCGGCCCGGCACCTGCCGGACTTTGTGCGGCAGAACGCCGGGCGCGCCGATGTCGCCGAGCAGATCACCGCCGTGCGCCGTGACAGCAACGAGCCAGAGGCCGATGTTGAACGGGTGATTGAAATTCTCTTGAGCTGGATCGCCGAAGACCGCAAGGCCACGCCACTCAAAGCGTTGCAGGGCATGGTCTGGGCGCAGGGTTATCAGGCCGGGCAGTTGAAGGGCCACGTTTACCCGGATGCCGTTGAAGCACTTCAACGATGGCACGCGGCGGGCTATCAACTGTTCGTGTATTCGTCCGGCTCGGTCCAGGCGCAGAAACTGATTTTCGGCTGCTCGGAGGCGGGCGACCTCACGCCGCTGTTCAGTGGCTACTTCGACACCACCTCGGGGCCCAAGCGCGAGGCGCAGTCCTACACGAATATTCAACAGGCGATTGGCGTTGAACCGGGGGAGATTCTGTTCCTGTCTGACATCGTCCAGGAGCTCGACGCTGCTCAAGCGGCCGGTTTGCAGACCTGCGGCCTGGCCCGCGAGGGAGGGGAGCTGGAAGGACACGTCTCAGTCGACAGCTTCACCGGCATCGAACCGGAAGCCTTCTGAGCACGCAGCGCTCCCACAGGTTTTTTGCATCGAGCACAAAAACAGGCCGGGCAGTGAAAGCTGCCCGGCCTGTTTTGTTTAATGCGTTTGAATGTTTACAGCGAGTGATACGTCGGCAGGGCGAAACGCTGCTGGCTCTGCAGCATGGCAATTTGCGGCAGTTCGCTGGCCTGTTCCGCCAGATCGCGGCGAATGGCACTGATGGCCCAAGACAGTTGGTCGGCGTTATGCATTTGCTGATAGGTGAGTGCGCGTTTGAACACTTTGCCGTCGTTGCTGCGCAGGGTCAGCAGAATCCCGCCATCGGGACGTGGCGCGGTGGCGACTTCGAAGTTGGAGAACAGCGAGGAAAATTTTTCTTGGATCAGGCTCATGTCTTTCAGCTCCGTATGCACTTGAATGGCAAGCATGCAGACGAGGTTGCAGTGATTGTGCCAGTATTTATAAAAATAAAATCCTTTATAAATCAGTAGTTTATAAATAATAAAATTTCCTGGCGTCGTGCAATCTGCATGAATGGCCATCGTGCATCCTGCATTTTGCGGGATCTTGCACGATCCAATGGAACCAATCGGGTGTACCAGGATCACGGCCGTCTCTTTCGCGGTTGCGGATACAAAACATTGCAAAAACCGCGTGTACAGCCCGAGAAGCGCTGACGTATTTTCAGCCTCGACCCTCGTTCGAATGCGGCGGTCAGAGCAAGCGATTGCCCGACAATAAAAATACCGGCCAGCGCCAAAGGCCGAACGGGGAGCTTCCATGCGTCACGCGCCAAGCGACACGATTACCTGGAGCATGATGCTCCGCAAACTGCCAATGATCGCCAAGGCCATCCCGCGGGTGGTCAAGGGCATGAAGGCGGCCAACGTCACGGACCCGACCCAAAGCTGTGGCCTGGGCTGGACGTTCGAACAAGCGACCCTGCGCAATCCCGAAGGCCCGGCGTTAATGCAGGGCGACGTGCTGCTGACCTACACCCAGGTCAACCAGTGGGCCAACCGCATCGCCGATTATCTGAGCGGGCAGGGCATTGGCAAGGGCGACGTGGTGGCGGTGTTCATCGACAACCGCCCGGAATTGCTGGTGACCATTCTTGCCCTGGCCAAGGTCGGTGCCGTCAGCGCGTTGCTCAATACCTCGCAAACCCGCGACACGCTGATTCATAGCGTGAATCTGGTGACGCCGGTGGCGATTGTCGTCGGCGAGGAGTTGCTGCCGGCGTTCGCCGCCATACGCGCACAGGTATCAATCGCCGCGCATCGCACCTGGTTTGTCGCGGATCAGGACACCTACAGCCATCCGGGTATTGCGCCCGAAGGGTACGTCAATCTGATCAGCGCCAGTGCTGACGCCTCCAGCGTCAATCCGCCGAGCAGCCAGCAAGTGTTCTACGACGACCCGTGTTTCTATATCTACACCTCCGGCACCACCGGTTTGCCCAAGGCCGGAGTGTTCAAACACGGGCGCTGGATGCGCAGTTCGGCCAGTTTCGGCATGATCGCGCTCAACATGCAGCCCGACGACGTGGTGTATTGCACACTGCCGCTGTACCACGCCACCGGCCTCTGCGTGTGCTGGGGCTCGGCAATCAATGGCGCTTCGGGCTTCGCGATCCGGCGCAAATTCAGCGCCAGCCAGTTCTGGAACGATGTGCGCCGTTATCGGGCTACCACCCTTGGCTACGTCGGCGAGTTGTGCCGTTATCTGGTCGATCAACCGCCCAGCGACGATGACAGTCGCCACGACGTGCGCAAGATGATCGGCAACGGCTTGCGCCCCGGGGCGTGGGCCGAGTTCAAGACACGTTTCGCCGTTGAGCATATCTGCGAGCTGTACGCCGCGAGCGATGGCAATATCGGCTTCACCAACATCCTCAACTTCGACAACACCATCGGCTTCTCGCTGATGGCCTGGGAGTTGGTAGCCTACGATCATGACAGCGGCGAGCCGCTGCGCAGCGACGACGGTTTCATGCGCAAGGTCGGCAAGGGCGAGCAGGGCCTGCTGTTGGCGCGCATCGACGAAAAAGCGCCACTGGATGGCTACACCGATCCGCAGAAGACCGCCAGGGTTGTGCTGCACGATGTCTTCAGCAAGGGTGATCGTTTTTTCAACACCGGCGATCTTTTGCGCAATATCGGTTTTGGTCATGCACAGTTTGTCGATCGTCTGGGCGACACCTATCGCTGGAAAGGTGAAAACGTCTCGACCACCGAAGTGGAAAACCTGCTGCTGCAACATCCGCACATTTCCGAGGCCGTGGCCTATGGCGTGGAAATCCGCAACACCAACGGTCGCGCCGGCATGGCTGCGATTACCCCGGCAGAATCCCTCGCCACCCTGGATTTCGCCGAGTTACTGACGTTTGCCCGTCAGCGCATGCCGGCCTACGCGGTACCGTTGTTCCTGCGGGTGAAGGTGAAAATGGAAACCACCGGCACGTTCAAGTACCAGAAAACCCGCCTGAAAAATGAAGGCTTCGATCCCGGCCAGACGGGCGATGATCCGGTTTTTGCCTGGCTGCCCGGCACCGATACCTATGTGCAGGTCACCGATGAAGTGTTGGCTGGAATTCATCAGGGCAAATACCGCTATTGATTCTGGCTATAGGTAATCTTGAGAAAAAGGGGGTGACAGGCTTCGTCACGCTCGGGAAACTGTCGCCTTTCTGATTGACCGAAAGTGGAGTTGCCCATGTCTGACCAAAGCCGCCAGATGACCCCAGAAGAAGCTGCCGAATTTACCGAGCAGGTTTTCAACAAGGCGCGCGAAGGTGACGCGCTGATGCTTGATCGACTGATCGGCGCGGGTTTGCCGGTGAACCTGAAAAACAGCAAGGGCGACACCTTGCTGATGCTGGCCAGTTACTACGGCCATATCGAGGCGGTGCAGGTGCTGCTGAAACACAAGGCCGATCCGGAACTGCGCAATGGCAACGGCCAGAGCCCGATTGCCGGTGCGGCGTTCAAGGGCGATCTGGCGGTGGTCAAGGCGTTGGTCGAGGCGGGTGCCGAGATTGAAGGTTCGTCCTTTGATGGCCGGACTGCGCTGATGATGGCCGCGATGTTCAACCGTGTTGAAATCGTTGATTACCTGATCGGCAAAGGCGCCGATCCGAAAGCCAAGGATGCCAATGGCATCACCGCCCTGGATGCCGCCCGGACCATGGGCGCGGTCGACACCACGGCGCAGCTGGAAAAACTGCTGGCCTGAGGACAGTCGAGACTCGGTGGCGAGGGCGCTTGCTCCCGCTCCGGTGCGCAGCGCTGGCAAACAGGGTGAGCCCACTGTTTTTTCGGCTGCTCTGCACCCCAGCGAGAGCGAGCTCCTTCGTCACAGGTGTCGGGTACGCTAAAGAATGCGCTATCCTTCGCGCCCTCAAATTTCTCCTTCCACAGGATCCGCCTCCATGAAAGCCGCGCTCGTTGAACTCATCAGCAAAATCAGCTCCGGCTGCATGGGCGAGGACGAGATCCTGAACGTCGCCGACGAAGCCGCTCAGGCCTACGCCGATGCCGACGCTTTTCTGGCCGCCAACCCGGACATCAACTACGACGACACTTTCCCGATTCCACTAGGCGAGTGGGTAGTGGTCGGCAGCCTGCCGGAGACCGTGCTGTTCCAGGCCGACACCTATGTCGACCTGTTCGCGCAGATCGTTGCGTCGTTCGGCCCGGGTGTGGACTTCAGCCTCAAGCCCAAGCAACTGGCCAAGACCGAAGCGTTGACCGCACTCAATCGCATCCAGGTGCAGATGAGCAGCCTGAACAAGGAGAACGGCGGGTACACGCTGATGAACTTCAGCCAGTTGCTCGACGACGAGCTGCAAGTGGTGCTGGTCTACGGCAACGACGTGCCTCGGGTGCTGGAGTTGTGTGCCGAGGTTGGCATTGCTGCCGCGCCGTCACTGGAAGCCTTGAAAGTCGCCATTCACGTTTGAACGCAATAAAAGGGAACCCTGCGCGCGACCGTCTATCCTAAAAGTGCATGCCACTATTCTGGAGCGACACCATGGGTTCCACGTTCAACGGTCTGATCGGCCTGATCATTCTTGCCCTCGACATCTGGGCCATCATCAACGTGCTGAAAAGCGGCGCCGAGACCGGGATGAAAATCCTCTGGGTTCTGCTGATCATCCTCCTGCCGGTGCTGGGCCTGATCATCTGGGCCATAGCCGGGCCACGAGGCAACGTGCGGATCTAGCCACAACGTTGAAATCACCCCAGAACCTGTGGGAGCTGGCTGGCCAGCGATAGCATCGCAGCGGTGTCACGCAGAGACCGTGTTGACTGCATCGCTGGCAAGCCAGCTCCCACAAGGTTATGCAGATTGCCGATCAGCCGAGGTTCGACCTGTCATCTTTGGCAACGTAAAATGCGCGCCTTTCCCGGGCAATCGTCAGCATGATGGGCGCCTGCGCATTCCTCGGAGCACCTGACCATGACCGTCACCAAGACCAGCGAATACCTGGAAACCCTCTATGAAGGTTATGGCCAGCGTTTTCGCATGGAAAAACTCCTGCACGAAGTGCGCACCGAACATCAGCACCTGGTGATTTTCCAGAACCCGCGCATGGGCCGGGTGATGGCGCTGGACGGCGTGATCCAGACCACCGAAGCCGACGAATTCATCTACCACGAAATGCTCACCCACGTACCGATCCTCGCCCACGGCACCGCCAGGCGCGTGCTGATCATCGGCGGCGGCGACGGCGGCATGTTGCGCGAAGTGACCCGACATGCCAGCGTCGAGCACATCACCATGGTCGAGATCGACGGCACCGTGGTCGACATGTGCAAAACGTTCCTGCCGGACCACTCCAAAGGCGCTTACGACGATCCACGGCTGAACCTGGTGATCGACGACGGTATGCGTTTCGTCGCCACCACCACGGAAAAATTCGACGTGATCATCTCGGACTCCACCGACCCGATTGGTCCGGGCGAAGTGCTGTTCTCGGAGAATTTCTACCAGGCCTGCCACCGTTGCCTGAACGAGGGCGGCATCCTGGTGACCCAGAACGGCACGCCGTTCATGCAGATCGACGAAGTGAAAACCACCGCCGGTCGCCTGCGCAGCCTGTTTCCGGACTGGCATTTCTATCAGGCCGCCGTGCCGACCTACATCGGCGGTTCAATGACCTTCGCCTGGGGCTCGACCAACCCGGCCTACCGCAGGTTGAGCCGTGAAACCCTGCAACAGCGCTTCATTGGCAGCGGCATCGTCACTCGTTACTACAACCCGGAAATCCACATCGGCGCGTTCGCCTTGCCGCAGTACGTGCTGCAGGCGATCAACAAGCCAAGCAACGACTGACTGAGTGAAGGGATTGTCTGTGGCGAGGGGATAAGTCCCCTCGGCCCAAAAGTTTTCCAACCCCCAACGTGATGTTTTTTTCATGTTCGGCAGATGTATTCCTTTTGAACGATCAATCTCGCGAAAAGTCGAGATAGAAGTAAGCCCATTTACGGGTTTGATCGAGGAGGCACCGATGCAAAAGTGGAAAGTCACTTTCGTGGACGATCATGGTGAAATTGTCGATGAGGTGTTCGAGCAGGCAGAATGCCCCAGTGATGACGAGGCCGCTCGAATGGTCAAGGCGCGGTTGCTTCCTGTCGCCGCCGAACTGGATCTGAACGATCTGGAAGGGCGTACCGCCGATGCTGGTGTCAAAAGCCTGAAAAGCCAGAACAGCATCGAAATCCGTAGCATCACGCCAATCTGAAATTCTTCTTGTCACCTGAAGCACCAGGCCTTGGCAGCGGCTCTATCTTGGGGCTACTCTGCAAGCGAGATCAGCGAACGGATCGCTAAGGTCTGGTCTTGTCAGCTACATGCTTGTTTCCCGCGTGCAACCACGTTGCCGCAGTACTTTGGCCAGAGGCCCGGGGCGGGAATACGGAAAGTCTATCCATCTATCTGAGGGGGACGATTCATGAGCACAGCCTATCAAGAAGACATCAGCAGCAATGTTCTGCGCCGCATGAAAGAAGGCGGGTTCGATTTTTCCCGTTTTCATCCCATCGAGTTCTACGCCATTTTCCCGGACGAGGAGCGGGCGCGCAGGGCGGCAGGCAAGTTTCGCGGTGAATCCATCAATGCTCAGGTCAGTGCGCGCGACGATGGCGCCTGGTCGCTGGAATTGAGCAAAGTGATGTATGCAACGTATGACGACATTGGCGATTTCGAGCAGGGTTTCTCTGCCGTGGTCGAGCCGCTGGGCGGCATCATCGAAGGCTGGGGCGTCAAGCAGGAGGTGCGCAACCGCTATCGTCTGAACTGATCTCCGGTTACAGGTATCGGGCAACGGCTGACCTTCGGGTCGGCCGTTGTCGTTTCCAGAGATCAAAAGATCACAGCCTTCGGCAGCTCCTGCAACAGTCACCCGCAGGAACGGCCAAAGGCTTTGATCTTTTGCTTTTACTTTCAAAACATTTCAAGCGGGCAAAAAAAAGCCACCGCAGAGGGTGGCTGAAAGGGAAGACCGATAAGCCGGGGAAACCGGTCAGGGTTAAGGCCTGCGGGACTGCGGTCACAGTCCGGATTGGTTGGGCTGAACATTTCACCAGGGAAATTGTGCAGCGGATGCGCGGATTATCCGCAGCCGGCACCGGGCAGTGAAATCAACTCTGACTATGCTGGTGATAGGCGCTGCAATGCGTCGCAATGAAGCGGGGGCAATCAGGTTGGGGCATTTGCCGCACAGGAATGGTGCGGTGCCTGCGGCGTCATTATCCAACCGATTGAAATCAAAGCGTTTATGCCGATGGCACGGGCCTTGCGAAGGCCTGTAGGTCCGGGTGACAAGGAGTACGGCATGATCCGCACCTATTTTGATGAAATGTACGATGCCGGCGGCCTGGTTCGCCCGCATTACCGGGAGTTCGCGCGCTGGCTGGCCGACACGCCTGACGAGTTGCTGGCACAACGGCGACGCGAGGCTGACTTGCTGTTCCACCGTGCCGGCATCACCTTCACGCTCTACGGGGACGAGCAGGGCACCGAGCGCCTGATTCCTTTCGACACGATTCCGCGCAGCATTCCCGCCAGCGAATGGCGGATTGTCGAGCGCGGGTGTATCCAGCGAGTCAAGGCGCTGAACATGTTTCTCGCCGACCTTTATCACGAGCAGCGCATCATCAAGGCCGGGATCATTCCCGCCGAACAAGTGCTGGCCAACGAGCAATACCAGTTGGCGATGCAAGGGCTGGATCTGCACCGCGATATCTACTCGCACATTTCCGGCGTCGATCTGGTGCGCGATGGCGACGGCACTTACTACGTGCTCGAAGACAACCTGCGGACCCCGAGCGGCGTGAGCTACATGCTCGAAGACCGCAAGATGATGATGCGTCTGTTCCCCGAGCTGTTCGCCGCCCAGCGCATCGCGCCCATCGACCACTATCCGAATCTGTTGCTCGACACCCTGAAAAGCTCCAGCCCCATCGACGACCCGAGCGTGGTGGTGCTGACGCCGGGGCGCTTCAACAGTGCGTTCTTCGAGCATGCGTTTCTGGCGCGGGAGATGGGCGTCGAGCTGGTGGAGGGCGCGGATCTGTTCGTGCGCGACGACAAAGTCTTCATGCGCACCACCGACGGGCCAAAACCGGTGGACGTGATCTACCGTCGCCTCGACGACGCGTTCCTCGATCCGCTGGCGTTCAACCCCGACTCGATGCTCGGTGTACCGGGACTGCTGTCGTCCTATCGCTCCGGCAATGTCGTGCTGGCCAACGCCATCGGTACCGGGGTGGCGGACGATAAATCGGTGTATCCGTTCGTCACTGACATGATCCGTTTTTATCTCGACGAAGAACCGATCCTGAAGAACGTGCCGACCTGGCAATGCCGCAACCCGTCCGAACTGTCCCACGTACTGGCCAATCTGCCGGAGCTGGTGGTCAAGGAAACCCAGGGCTCCGGTGGATACGGAATGCTCGTCGGGCCGGCATCAACGACCGCGGAAATCGACGCGTTCCGCGAGCGGATCAAGGCCAAGCCGCACGCCTACATCGCACAACCGACGCTGTCGCTGTCGACCTGTCCGACCTTTGTCGAAAACGGCATTGCGCCGCGCCATATCGACCTGCGGCCATTTGTCTTGTCCGGTCGCGAAACCCGGGTTGTGCCCGGCGGTTTGACCCGTGTTGCCCTGCGCGAAGGCTCCCTGGTGGTGAATTCCTCCCAGGGCGGCGGAACCAAGGACACCTGGGTGGTCGAGGATTGAAGGAAGCTTGCCATGTTAAGTAGAACTGCCTCGGATCTGTATTGGATGTCGCGTTACCTGGAGCGGGCGGAAAACCTCGCGCGGATGCTCGACGTCAGTTACTCGTTGTCGCTGATGCCGCAGGACGGTCGCGGCGATGGTCTGCACGAATTGGCCATGCCGCTGTTGATCACCGGCACCCTCGACGATTACCTGGAGCGTCACGGCGAACTGCACGCCGAACGCCTGTTGCACTTTTTCGCCCTCGATGCGGCCAACCCGGCAAGTATCTACAGTTGCCTCGGCGCAGCGCGGGCCAGTGCCCATGCGGTGCGTGGGCGCATCACCGCCGACATGTGGGAAAACATCAACGCCACCTGGCTGGAAATTCGCGGGATCGCCGAACAAGGCCTGAGCCGCTATGGCATGAGCCGTTTCTGCGAGTGGATCAAGGAGCGTTCGCACCTGTTCCGTGGTGCGTCCTACGGCACGATCATGCGTAACGATGCGTTTCGCTTTATTCGTCTGGGCACGTTTATCGAGCGCGCCGACAACACGCTGCGCCTGCTCGATGCGCGTTATGAAATGGCCGGGGATCAGGCCGAAGCGGTCAGCGACGGCACCGCCCACGCGTATTACCAGTGGAGTGCATTGCTGCGGGCCTTGTCGTCGTTCGAGGCCTACACCGAAATCTACCGCGATGCCCCCGGCGCCCGGCATGTCGCCGAGTTGCTGCTGCTGCGCGCCGATGTGCCGCGGTCGCTGCGTGCGTGCACCGAGGAGATCGACCAGATCCTCGCGCAATTGCCCGGCGCCAACGGTCGACCGGCGCAACGGCTGGCGGCGGAAATGGACGCACGTCTGCGCTACACCGGCATCAACGAAATTCTCGAGGAAGGCCTGCACGCGTGGCTGACCGAATTCATCCCGCTGGTGCGCCAGTTGGGCAACGCCATTCACAGTTCCTACCTGGAGGCTGCATGAGACTTTCCATTAGCCACGAGACCACCTATCACTACGAAGATCAGGTGCGGGCGAGCATCCAGTACCTGCGGCTGACCCCCCACGACAGCGAGCGCCAGCATGTACTCAGTTGGCAGCTCGACCTGCCGCGTCCGGTGCGTGCGCAACTCGATCCGTTCGGCAACATCCTGCACGTGCTGACCATGGACGAGCCGCATGAAGCGATCATCATCGGCGCGCGAGGGCAGGTCGATATCGACGAATTGCGCGAGGCCGAACATGAGAGTCAGTCGGCGCTGCCGTTCCTGCGTTTTACCCGGTTGACCGAGGCGGACGAGGCATTGCGTGCGTTTGCGGCGAAAACCTGCAAGCAGCGGCGTGATCGCACGGCGCTGATTGATCTGATGCACGGTTTGAATCAACACATGACTTACACGCCGGGCTCCACCGAAGTCGACACGCGGGCTGCGGATGCGTTTGCCGGACGTGCTGGCGTGTGTCAGGACCATACCCACGCGTTTCTGGCCTGTGCGCGCAGTCTCGGGGTGCCATCACGTTATGTGTCGGGTTATCTGTACAGCGAGGATTGCGAGCATCTGGCCAGCCATGCCTGGGCAGAAGCCTGGCTGGATGACGCCTGGTACAGCTTTGACGTGACCAATGAACTGGCGCGCCCTGAGCGTCACCTGAAACTGGCGGTAGGCCTCGATTACCTGGACGCCTGCCCGGTACGCGGGATGCGTCGGGGCGGGGGTTGTGAACAGATGCATGCGAAGGTGTTCGTGTCGCCCACCCCGGCGCCGGTTATCTCCGTGCAACAGCAATAACTGCAATACCGCTATCGCTGGCAAGCCAGTTCTCACAAGATTACCGCGGCTTCAGAGTCGGCGGATAACCTGTGGGGCTTGCCAGCGAAGCGGTCAGTGATAATACCCCATTGCTTATGGCTTAACCTTGCGCCCGGCCATGTGTTGCAAATAGCCGATCAGCAACTGCAGATCCTTCTCTGGCAACACATCTGCCGAAAACCCCGGCATCTTCGCCTGCGGCCATTGGCGCAAACTCTGCGGATCGCGGATATACCGCTTGAGGAAATCCGCGCCGAAGTACTCCGTCGGGTTATACGGAATATTCAGATCCGGCCCGAACTGCGCATCCCCCGCACCGTTCAGGCGGTGACAGGCCAGACAGTTTTTCTGAAACAGGGCGAACCCCTGATTCACCGGGTCATCTGCTTTCAGCTTGGCATCGGGCAACAGCGCCGGAAAGCGCTCCGCCACCGGAGCCATGCGCTTGATGCTCGCCACTTCGAACGGCCACTGCTCCGGGCTGATATGACCGGCCTGCGGATCCGTCCATACCAGATAAAACGGTCCAGCACTGTGCTTGCCCGCCGACAGCGGCGGCCACGGCTGCGCCGGGTCTTCAATGGCCAGCCAGGCCCGTGCACCTTTGCTATTGAGCAACGGCGCGGCCGCCAGCTCGGCGGCAAACCCGTCCAGCGCTACCGCTTGCAGATGATCGTCAGGTTTGATGCCGGTCAGCAGCGCGGCCACGGGCACGGCGCGATAGGTCATGTCCTTTTTGTAGGACACATCGTTTTTGATCGTCAGGGTTTGCACTAGAGGATGCTTGAGCAGCTCCTCGGTCTGCCAGGTGCGGGTGTGGGCGCCCAGTTGCAGATCCAACTGAGCGGCAGACAAGGGCAGGCTCAGCAGCAAGGCCCCGAACGCAATGAGATTCTTCAAATGATCGCCGTCCATGTCGTGGAAGTGCACAAAGGTTGGCACAGCCATGCTGGCCCGGATAGCGGGCCACGCACATTTTTAATGGGCGATGACGGGCGCCGGTCGCTTGATTCAGCCAATGACCTTGGTCAGGTTCGGCAAAATCAGCAACAGCGTCGTGGCGAAAAGAATGAGCCCTGCTTGACGAACTTTTGGTTGTTTGAACATGGCTTGACCGCCTTTATTGTTATTTCCTGATGTTTGCCTGCATATCCATGACGGCAAACGCTGCACTTCCTGTTGAAGAACGTCGGCCTCGGCAAAACCCGACGACCATGACGTACATGTTCTACCTTAGGGCCCGCGTCACGCTTGGCTTAGATCCATTTCATATGAATTTGCTGCCGAATATGCTTAAAAAAGCATGAGGCGTTTTGCCAGCTTCTTTGCCGCCCGCTGGCTAGACAACTCGCGCACCTGAACCGGTTCACCCGTTGTTCAATGACCGTCCGTCTGAGCGTGTGCGTCAACGCCATTGAGCACTGTGGTCATTGAATCCATGAGCGTCCGGGCCAAGAGTGGAGGCACGAGCAATCACTCACCGCACAGGTTCGAGGACGTCATGACCCAGGCTTTGATATTCGATGCGCTGCGCACGCCGCGTGGCAAAGGCAAACCCGATGGCGCTTTGCACAGCGTCAAACCGGTGAATCTGCTGGCCGGTCTGTTGACCGCACTGCAGCAGCGCACGTCGCTCGACACCAGCCAGGTCGATGACGTGGTCATCGGTTGCGTCACGCCGATTGGCGATCAGGGCTCGGACATCGCCAAGACGGCGGTGCAAGTGGCTGATTGGGATGTCAGCGTGGCGGGTGTGCAGATCAACCGCTTCTGCGCCTCGGGACTGGAAGCGGTGAACCTCGGCGCGATGAAAGTGCGCTCGGGGTTCGAAGACCTGGTGGTGGTCGGTGGCGTCGAGTCGATGTCGCGCGTGCCAATGGGCAGTGACGGCGGCGCCTGGGCGCTGGACCCGCAGACCAATCTGCACAGCCACTTTACCCCGCAGGGCGTCGGTGCGGACCTGATCGCCACCCTTGAAGGTTTCAGCCGTCACGACGTCGACGCCTATGCGCTGCATTCGCAACAGAAAGCCGCACGGGCCCGGGCCGATGGTTCGTTCAACAAGTCGTTGGTGCCGGTGCAGGACCAGAACGGCATCATCCTGCTCGATCACGATGAATTCATTCGTGCCGAATCGACCCTTGAAGGGCTGGGCAAACTCAAGCCCAGTTTCGAAATGATCGGCCAGATGGGCTTTGACGCGACGGCACTGCGGGTGTACAGCCATGTCGAGCGCATCAACCATGTTCATACGCCAGGCAACAGTTCCGGAATCGTCGACGGCGCGGCGCTGATGTTGCTTGGCTCCGAGGCCAAGGGCAGGGCGCTGGGCCTGCAACCGCGGGCGCGGATTGTCGCCACGGCCGTCACCAGCACCGATCCGACCATCATGCTCACCGGGCCCGCACCGGCTACGCGCAAGGCATTGGCCAAGGCCGGGCTGCGTGTTGAAGACATCGACCTGTTCGAGGTCAACGAAGCGTTTGCCTCGGTGGTGCTCAAGTTCATCAAGGACATGGCCGTCGATCCGGCCAAGGTCAACGTCAACGGCGGCTCCATCGCCATGGGGCATCCGCTGGGCGCCACCGGTTGCGCGATCCTTGGCACGTTGCTCGATGAACTGGAAGCGCGGCATCTGCGCTATGGCCTGGCGACGCTGTGCGTCGGCGGCGGCATGGGCATTGCCACCATCCTCGAACGCCTCTGAGCCCCGAATTCAAGGAACCTTGTTATGAGCGAAGCCATTCGTTACGAAAAAGCTCAGGACGGCATCGTTGTCCTGACCATCGACATGCCGGGCCAGAGCGCCAACACCATGAACGCCGTGTACCGCGAAGCCATGGCCGCGTGCGTTGCGCGACTGGTCGCGGACAAAGACCACCTCGCTGGCGTCATCATCACTTCGGGGAAGAAAACCTTCTTTGCCGGCGGCGACCTCAATGAGCTGATCAAGGTCGGCAAGCCCGAAGCCAAAGCCTTCTACGACATGGTGCTGACCCTCAAGGGGCAGTTGCGCACGCTGGAAACCCTGGGCAAACCGGTGGTTGCGGCCATCAACGGGGCGGCGCTGGGCGGCGGCTGGGAAATCTGCCTGGCCTGTCATCACCGGGTGGCACTTGACGACGCTTCGGTACAACTCGGCTTGCCGGAAGTGACCCTGGGTCTGTTGCCGGGCGGTGGCGGAGTTGTGCGCATGGTGCGCATGCTCGGTATCGAGAAGGCGCTGCCGTATCTGCTCGAGGGCAAGAAAGTGCGTCCGCAACAGGCGTTGCAGGCCGGTCTGATCGACGAACTGGCCGCCGATCACGATGAACTGCTGGCCAAGGCGCGCGCCTGGATCGTCGCCCATCCGACAGCGGTGCAACGTTGGGACGTGAAGGGGTATCAGATTCCCGGTGGCACACCGTCGAACCCGAAAGTTGCGCAGATGCTGGCCATTGCGCCGTCGATCCTGCGCACGAAAACCCAGGGCACGCTGCCGGCACCGGAAAAGATTCTGTGTGCGGCGGTGGAGGGCGCTCAGGTGGATTTCGACACCGCGCACCTGATCGAAACCCGCTATTTCACCGAGCTGACTACCGGCCAGATCTCGAAAAACCTGATTGGTACCTTCTGGTTCCAGCTCAACGAGATCAATGCCGGTGGCTCACGGCCGCAGGGTTACGCACCGTATAAGACGCAAAAAGTCGGCGTGCTGGGCGCTGGCATGATGGGCGCGGGGATCGCGTTCGTCAGCGCCTCGGCCGGCATTGAAGTGGTGCTGAAGGACATCAACCTTGCAGCGGCCGAGAAAGGCAAGGCTCACTCGGCGGCCTTACTGGACAAGAAAGTTGCCCGTGGCCAGATGACGACTGAGCAGCGCGAAGCGGTGCTGTCGCGGATCAACACCAGTGAAAGCGATGCCGATCTGGCCGGCTGCGACTTGATCATCGAAGCGGTGTTCGAGGACCGAGAACTGAAAGCCAAAGTCTCGGCAGCGGCACAGCAAGTGGTCGGTAGCGCGGCGGTGATTGCCTCCAACACTTCGACCTTGCCGATCACCGGGCTGGCGCAGGCAGTGCCGGATCAAAGCAAGTTCATCGGCCTGCATTTCTTCAGCCCGGTGGAAAAAATGCCGTTGGTGGAAATCATCAAAGGCGCACAGACCAGTGATGAAACCCTGGCGCGCGGCTTCGATTTCGTCCTGCAAATCAAGAAAACCCCGATTGTGGTCAACGACAGTCGCGGCTTCTTTACCTCGCGGGTATTCGGCACTTTTACCAACGAAGGCATCGCTATGCTCGGCGAGGGCGTGAGCGCGCCGATGATCGAGACCGAGGCGCGCAAGGCCGGGATGCCGGTCGGGCCTCTGGCGATCTCTGATGAAGTTTCCCTCAGCCTGATGAGCCATATCCGCCAGCAGACGGCCAAGGACCTACAGGCAGAAGGGAAACCACTGATTGAGCACCCGGCGTTCGCTGTGATTGACTTGCTGCTCAACGAATACAAGCGTCCGGGCAAAGCCGCAGGCGGTGGTTTTTACGATTACCCGGCCGGTGCTCAGAAACATCTGTGGCCGGAATTGAAGACGCGCTTCGAGAAGGCTGATGGCCAGATTTCACCGAAGGATGTACGTGATCGTCTGCTGTTTGTGCAAGCCATCGAAACCGTGCGCTGCGTGGAGGAGGGCGTGCTGACCTCGACGGCGGATGCCAACGTCGGCTCGATCTTCGGCATTGGTTTCGCCGCGTGGACGGGTGGTGCGTTGCAGTTCATCAACCAATACGGCGTGCAGGATTTCGTCGCTCGTGCGCAGTACCTGGCCGAGCAATATGGCGAGCGTTTTGCCCCACCGGCGTTGCTGCTGGAAAAGGCTGCGAAAGGCGAGCTGTTTTAAGTGATCGGGTGAACGCCGAGGGGCTTGCCTTGCCGGGGTGTTTCAGGGCAGGCTCTGGGTGTTCATTATTCCCATCACGTGTCAGGTATTTTTTATGTCGCTACGCATCTGCATTCTGGAAACCGACATCCTGCGTCCGGAACTGGTCGATCAATATCAGGGTTACGGGCAGATGTTTCAGCGTCTGTTCTCGCAGCAACCGATAGCCGCCGAGTTCACGGTCTACAACGTGATGCAGGGCGAATACCCAAGCGACGACCTGACGTTCGATGCGTACCTGATCACCGGCAGCAAGGCCGACTCGTTCGGTACCGATCCGTGGATCCAGACCCTCAAGCAATACCTGCTGACCCGTTACGAGCGTGGCGACAAACTGCTCGGCGTGTGCTTCGGTCATCAACTGCTGGCGCTGCTGCTCGGTGGCAAGAGCGAGCGCGCCACCCAGGGCTGGGGCGTTGGCACCCACAACTACAAACTGGCGGCCAAGGCACCGTGGATGAACCCGGTACGGGAGGAACTGACGTTGTTGATCAGCCACCAGGATCAGGTCACTGCGCTGCCGGAAAACGCCACGGTTATCGCTTCCAGCGATTTCTGCCCGTTTGCCGCCTATCACATCAATGATCAGGTGCTGTGCTTCCAGGGGCATCCGGAATTCATACACGATTACTCGCGGGCGCTGCTGGAGCTGCGTCAGGAGGCGCTGGGTTCGCAGATTTACAGCAAAGGCGTGGCCAGTCTGGAGCAGGAACACCACGGCACCACGGTTGCGGAATGGATGATGCGCTTTGTGGCGCACAAGCCAGAAACTGCCTGAAAAGCTTAGCGAGCAGGCTCGCTCCCACTTGGATCTTCGTATCGACAAGGATCAATGTGAGAGCGAGCCTGCTCGCTAATTGTCCGGACAGCGCGGTCCCAGTTACAACCACCCGGATCGTTTGAAACTCGCCCACAACCCCACACACCCCACAGCGATAAACCCCAGCACGCCGAAATAGCCGTAATGCCAGCTCAACTCCGGCATGTTCTGGAAATTCATCCCGTAAATCCCCGCCACCGCCGTCGGAAACGCCAGAATCGCCGCCCACGCGGCAAACTTGCGTTGCACCACGCTCTGTCGCGAGGCCTCCAGCAGAACGCCAATCTCGATGGTCTGACTGGCAATGTCCGCCAGTGTGGTCAGGTCTTCCATCTGCCGTGTGACATGAATCTGCACATCGCGAAAATACGGGCGCATGTTCTTGTCGATGAACGGAAAGCTCAGCTTCTGCAGCTCTTCACCGATTTCCACCATCGGCGCTGCGTAGCGGCGCAAGCGCAACACGTCGCGCCGCAGGCCATGCAGTTTTTGAATGTCATGCTCGTTCAGTGCACTGCACAGAACATTGCGCTCCAGCTCATCAATCTCGGCGTGGATCGCTTCGCCCACCGGTTGATAGTTTTCGATCACGAAATCGAGCAGCGCATACAGGACGAAATCTTCCCCGTGCTCCAGCAACAGCGGACGCGCCTCACAACGCTGACGGACATGGGCGTAGGACGCCGAGTGGCCGTTGCGTGCGGTAATGATGTAGCCCTTGCCGGCGAAGATATGCGTCTCGATGAACTGCAGGACGCCATGTTCACGGACAGGCGAGTAGGTGACGATAAACAGAGCGTCGCCAAAGGTTTCCAGCTTCGGCCGGCTGTGTTTTTCCAGGGCATCCTCGATCGCCAGTTCGTGCAGGTTGAACTGACGTTGCAGGTTGGACAGTTCCTGTGCGTTCGGCTCTTCGAGGCCGATCCAGACAAAATGGCCAGTCTTGGCGGCCCAGGCAGCGCCTTCATCGAGCGTGATATTGGAGACTTTTTTACCCGCGCTGTAGACCGCAGCAGCAACAACTCGACCCATGATGGTGGTTCACTTCTTCTTGGCAGGTGACGGGGAATACAAGGCCTCAGCTTAGCCGTGTCGTTGCTTGAGAGTCAGTGAAATCTGCACAGTTCACCGGCAAAAGAAAACCCGCACGGGGCGGGTTTCTTTTTCACGCCGCCTGGAGCTGGCGATCCATCGAGTCGATGCACTCGCGCATCTGCTCGCGACACTGGTTGATCAGCATGGGCATGTCGTCCATGGTCAGCCCGGCTGTAGGAATTGCCGGCAGCGAGCGTATGAGAACTTTCCCGCTTTGCCAGCGATTCAGGCGCATGTGCTTGATGTAACTGCTGACACACACCGGAACAATCGGCACACCGGCGGCAATTGCCATCTGGAACGCGCCTTTCTTGAACGGCAGCAACTCCTCGCCCAGATTGCGCGTGCCTTCTGGGAACACCCAGATCGACGTGTCTTCATTCTGCAGCGTGTGGGTGGTGGTGAGCATCGACTGGCGCGCCTTGTGGGCGTTGCCACGGTCAATCAACACATTGCCGGCCAGCCAGAACAACTGGCCGAACAGTGGTACCCATTTCAGGCTCTTCTTGCCAATGCACACCGTACGGCGTGGCACGACATTACCGAACACGAACAGGTCGTAGTTGGATTGATGGTTGGCAATGATCACGCAGCTGTCCGGCTTGTTCATCAAGGCGCTGACGTCGGATTTGACGCGCAGGCGCAAAATGCACATCGCCGGCAAAGCGTAAAGGCGCGCGCACAACCGGCTGTTGTCCGGGTTGAAGGGGCGGCACAACCCGAGGATCACTCCGAGCACGCCAGCCAGAATAAAGTGCAGGCCCATCAATAACATACGAAACACGAACAGCATTTTCAGGCCCCACCGGGACAAAAGGTGGCGCAGTGTACGGATGTGCACTGTTTTCGGCAATTGTCGCTATAGAGTCCGGAGATAGCCGATGTTTAAGCGCATGTTTCCGAATGGCTTGTCAGACGCGTCCTAGAGCTACCACGGCGTTTTCAACCGCGTGCGCAAGAAAAAGCCCGACACGGCGGTCGGGCTTTGCTTTGTTGCTGCGGGCCAGAGATCAGCCCAGATGTTCCTGGTCCAGGATGATTGCGTTATCCAGAGTTTCCAGCAGCGCTTTGCGTACTTTCAGCTTGGTGTTCTTGTGCGCAGTCATGTTGATCTTCTTCAACTGACGCGCAGCGGCCAGAGCGGCACCTTGCAGCTCCTCGGCAGCGACGACTTTGTCGAGGAAACCTGCATCCACCGCGCTCTTCGGATCGAACATCTCACCGTTGATCACCGAGCGGTGGAAAGCCGAACGCCGCAGGCGATCTCGGGCCAGTTCGATACCGGCATGGTGCATGGTCATGCCGATCTGCACTTCGTTCAGGCCAATGCTGAACGGGCCGTCGACACCGATGCGGTAGTCAGCGGACAACAGAATGAACGCACCCTTGGCTACCGCGTGCCCCGGGCAAGCGACAATCACCGGGAACGGGTGAGAGAGCAGACGGCGGGCCAGGGTCGAACCGGCGGTCACCAATGACACGGCTTCTTTCGGGCCGGCGGTCATCACTTTCAAATCATAGCCGCCGGACAGAATACCTGGCTGGCCGGTAATGATCACAATGGCACGATCAGTCACTGCCTGATCCAGCGCCGCGTTGAACGCCGCAATCACGTCCGGGGAAATGGCATTGACCTTGCCGTTGTTCAAGGTCAGGGTCGCGATACCGTCTTCGAGGTGGTAGGAAATCAACTCACTCATGACGCTATTCCTTGTAAGAAAGATGCGCAGACGTTACCCACCACCGCAGGCCAGGTAAAGCGCCGTGACTGACCCGCCAGTCACCGTTTGCAAGGGAATCCGGTATAGCGCGCCGTTCTGCTTCTATATAGAAGGGCAGCGCTTACCGAAGATTGGCCGGTTTGCCATGGCCCGTCGGCGCGGCGAACGACGTTATCTCTTAACCGCATGAAAATTCTGAAAAAAAATTTGCCATCGGCAAAGCTTTCGACTACATTAGCGCGCCTCGACAAACAGAACATGTTTGAAGAGATACGGTGAAGTGTCCGAGTGGCTTAAGGAGCACGCCTGGAAAGTGTGTATACAGGAAACTGTATCGAGAGTTCGAATCTCTCCTTCACCGCCAAATTTGAAACGACTAAACCCCTGAAAACGTTAAAATTTTCAGGGGTTTTGTGTTTTCTGGGAATCAAAAAAGGCCCATATGGGAACATCCGTGGGAACACAGGTGTTCAGTTGGCAGACAGTTGCCTAGAGTGCCTTCAGGGCGTTTTGCCAAGGTGTGATAACAGCCCAGCGAAACGATGCACTTGAAAAGTGCACATTCGGCCCTTATCCAAGAGGTGGTTGATGGCATTTCGCTGTCATTCACAAAATGGAAGCGGTTTTATGGCTTGGTATCGGGATAATGAAAGCGTGCAAAGGACGGGCGACAAGACTGCCGCTAAGTTCGTAAAAGAATGGAAACCTGGCAATAAACCTGAGTATCCAGGTATCTACAAATGCCAAAAATGCGGTTTTGAAGATGTGATCAATCGCGAGTGCGAATCGCTGCCACCTTGCAGCAGCTGCCGCCCCGGATCTATGGAGTGGAAGCTTCTTGTCAGGGCGGTAGATGCGGATAAATAGAAAGGTTCTTTCGTAAGACGAGTAGTTGTTTTTTGATCTGTGCTGATGCCTTATCTCTTATCAACTGCAGTCCTTCAAAGTCGAAGCGCCGTTACCCTTCTTTTGTAACGGCGTTTTTGTTGCGGGAGCCCACGGTCATTCAGCTGAACACCGACGCTTTGGATTGTTGTCATAGGTTCAGCGCGTGCTGCAGCATGCCGATGACATCCGGGCCGTCCTCATTGATCCACATGCCATAGTGCTGGCGGATCATATTCGCGCTGGTATGCCCCATCTGCTCCGCAATCCAGTCAACCGATGTTACGCCGGTGGTCAGCAACTGACTGGCATAGGTGTGGCGACACTGGCCAGGCCCGCGATACCGAACGCCGGCCGCTTTCAAGTGCGCTTTGAAGAACCTGTCCCTCACGACAAAGTCGCTGACGTGCGGCAGGCCGCTTTTCGTGTTGAGGAATACAAAGTGCAGCTTGTGCTTGCGGACTGTCTTGTTAAGGTCCGCGGCAGCAGTCTCGCCGGTACCGGGAAGCGCAGATCGGCACGGGTGTCGATCAAGTGCGCGACGGTGCAGCCGGGGCTGTTGCCCCAGTCCACACCGATCCACTTGCGCTGATTGATCACCTGCAATTCAGTCCAGGCGTTGTGCGCTAGCCGCTCCGCCATGAAGACAGGCACCTCCAGCGACGTGGCCAGGTGGCTAACGCAGTTTTCATAGAGCAGGTCCGAGTCCACCAGGTACTGCGCTTCGTGCCGTTGCAAGTAAGCAAAGGCGGCGCGTTGCATGCTGCTTCGGTAGTCGTGGGTCAACTGATCGTGATTCATTGCGCACACTCCATTTCCATTTGGTCGAGCAGGTCGGGTTGATCGTTGGCGGTTTTCATCGCGGCGCGGCGCAGGGCGATGTCGGCAATGGGCAAACGCACCGATGGGTTGGCCATGCCGCTGGGACTCATTTCGTGAGTCATTTCGAACTCGGCACGCACCGACCAGCCGCAGGCCTCGTTGGTGCATTGCAGGTAGGCCACGCGCAGGAAAATGTGTGTGCCTTCGCTGGTGCGGATGCGCATGCGGCCGAGGCAGTGCGGGCAAACCAGTTTGTATGTACTCACCCAGCGATCCCCCGACCGTGCAATTGAATGGTGGCCAGCACTTCGGCGTAGCGGGCGGACATGTAGTGCATCAGGGCGTTAATGATGGCCTGGGCTTCGCAGGACTCAATGACACCGTCGTCGAGTGCTTTGGCAATGATCTGATCAACCATCCCGCGCTTGGCGGCGGCTTTGACTGACCGGTTGTACAACTCAACGTTGTCCAGATCCGCCGACGCTGTCAGCGGGACGAACATGCCGCCGTATTTGGCTGCGATGTAATCCGGCAGGAAGGTCGTTCCTGCTACCTGTTCGAGGCGATGAATGTGGTCGTCACTCAGTGGTCGGCTGCCGGCGTTTTCGTAAGCCTGGTTGTCGAACTTTTTCAGTGGCATTCCCAAGTCTGCAGCGGCGTAGATGCGGCCTCCCTGATAAGCACCGATTACTGTGCTGACCACGTCTTTCCTGTTGGCTAGAACTGGACGTTTCATCTTCTGGTTTCCTCCCTGAGCCAACAGGCTTAGTTTTCAATCACGCAGTCTTTGATTCCGAGAAGTACTGCGGCGCGGTGGGCTTCGCCCCGCAGGCACTTCTTCTGGCCGTTCAACACCGCGTAAACGGTTGAGGGGTGCAGATCGTTCTGAAGGGCAAAGTCCTTTACGGACATGCCTTTACGTTCCAGCCGCGTTCTAGCGGCCTGGCAGGCTTGCTCGGGTGCGTAGGTGGCGTGCATAGTTCAAATTCGTGTGATTTCGCGTAATGGTTTGATGATGTTGGTTCATTAATTTGAGCCTTAAAACGCTTGAGGTTCAAAAAATATGACCATCGGTGAACGGCTGAAGGAAGAAAGGTCGCGTCTAGGCCTCAGCCAGACTGATTTAGGTGCTGCTGGCGGTGTCGGTAAAACCACTCAAATAAATTATGAAAAGGGTTCGGGTAGTCCCGACGCCAAGTACCTGGCTGCCGCTGCCGAATTGGGGGTAGATGTTCTTTATGTCGTAACAGGTGAGCGCAAACCTACCGCCGCAGGAAGTATCAGTACCGAGGCGGAAAAGTTTCTTGAGGTCTATCAGCACATTGGCGAACCAGATCGAGATGTTCTGTTTCGCATGGCCTCGGCTTTTGCGAAAGCCGCGAGCGTGGCGTGACAAAGGAAAACAACTGACGTGAGGAAATAAAACTCAAGTCAGTGGATGCAATACGCCGGCTACGATGGCCGGTTTTTTCATGGAAATTGAAAGGAGCAATACGAATGGCGTTGAAGCCCTGCAAATCTTGCAAGCATCAAGTAGATACCTCAGCAAAAACTTGCCCAAATTGTGGTGTAGCAAACCCTGGCGTGACAAAGGGGCAAACCATTGGTGGTCTTGTCATCCTTGGCATCATCGTCGCGGTGGGTTTTTCGATGTGCTCAGGTGGCGGCAAAGACGAAGCAGAACAAAAAACAGCGAAGGTTGATGAGGCTACCTGCCGCAAGGATCTTCAGTGCATGGGTGACAAGTACACCGTAGCAGCAGGTGTCTATTGCAAGGACCCTATTACGCGATTAGGTCAATACTCTGCCCGATGGACAGATGGAACGTTTGAACCAAAAATGAGCCACTTCCGCTGGCGGGACAAGGGGCAGGGAATAGTGACGTTCATCGGAGACAAGATCGAGTTTCAGAATGGCTTCGGCGCCTACCAAAAGCATATTTATGAATGCGACTTCAGTACGCAGGACAGTAAAGTGCTGGCCGTCCGTGCTGAGCCTGGGCAGCTTTAAAAGACGCGTTTTTCGTCGGGTAAACAGTACTTACATTTCCGAAGTGGTGGTTTCAGGAGGGGTGGTCGTCTGTGCGGCGATCTCATTCAATCCGGTCTCTAGATTTTTCATGAAGAGGCTGGTGGCACGCAAAAATATGCTGAGGATGGGTGACTCCCGGGCGATGAAGGTGGTGCGAAACCACCGCGCCCTTCACAAGGAAATGGAGTACGCAGGATGGAAAACCTTACCCCATTGGAGCATCTCTTTTTGCAGCTTCTCGCGAAGTTGGAAGATCAACAACGACAGGATGTGTTGAGGATCATGGAGGCGCTTGTGCAGTCATCGAAGTAAGCTTCAAAGAAACGGCCCCAGCGAATAGCTGGGGCTCATAGTCGAAGTGAATCTTGGGATTGAAGGGCGAGATAATGAAGGACGAAATAAATGTTTGGGACGACGATTTTATGGAGCGTGCGCCAAGCGCTAAATTTTTAACCTTATATTTGTTGGCGAATCCTCATATAAAAGTCCTGAATGTAAATTCTCCTTGGGGTGCGGGTAAGTCATTTTTTTTAAACAGATGGAGGGCCGAACTTGGAAGGGAGCATGTTTGTATATTTTTTAATGCGTGGGAAAATGATTATTCCGCAGAGCCTTTAGTGGCGTTGATTACTTGCATAGAGCAGCAGACAATGGATGGCCTTTCATTGGGGTCGACAAGTGCAGGTAAGAACGTAATTACGACCACCACCACCTTAATGAGAAAAGCGGCGCCGTTAATCGCAAAGGGGCTGGTGAAAAAGTTTACTGGAATTGAAGTTGATGGCATTCTAGGAAAGGACGGCGATGAGCAGGCAGGGGATTTTGCTAAAGACGTTGTTGAAGATCTTATAAAAGAGCAGTCTAAAACAGAATTGCATGTTGACGAATTTAAATCCGCAATTTTGGAGAAACTGTCCAGTGCGGCCGAAAATAACAACCTAAAAAAACCGGCTTTTATATTTATCGACGAGCTGGACAGGTGTCGGCCGACCTATGCAATTGAGCTGTTGGAAAGGGTAAAGCATTTCTTTGAATTGGAAGATTGCCGGTTTATTGTCGCTTCTGATTCCACCCAATTAGCTCATTCGGTAAGGGCTGTTTATGGTGAGAAATTTTCTTCTGAAAGATATTTGAGTCGTTTTTTTGATGCTGAATTTAGGCTGGACAATTCCAATATATTTGGCGTAGCTAAACAGCATGGTTTTGAATATACCTGTGTGCGTCTGCACATAAGGATTTCTGGTGTCGCTGGTACGGATGGCAGAAACCAAAGAGTTGAGCCGAAAAATAACACTATTTTTGTTAAGGAAAAATCGTTTCCAGAACATGCTTTGTTATTAGTCGGTATGGCGCGATACTTTAAAGTGGAGCTTAGGGAAATGCTCCGTTACGCTCAACAGATAAAGAGCATGGCTAGTGCCCTTCCCGAGCACGAATTTCATTATTTTTGGGCTGCATATCTGATTTTCTCAAAGTCAGCTGATGAAGACTTATATCAGGATTTAGCAAATCCTGAAAAGGCATCAGGTGCAATTGAAAGTTTTGACGATGATAAGGCTGTGCCGGTAAATTATGCGTTCCCTAGTGGTCATGAATCAATTGCAGAAGTGGCTAGATATTATGCTCGGATATTGCATGCTACTCAGGATGAGCTTAGAGGTTTGTTTAATAACTCAGAGGGGTGGCGTTTGTCAGTTATAAGTGCAGTGAGTGATCACAGAGAGATCTTCTTGTCTTATAGAAAAATAGTTGAACTTGCTCATAGAGTATCCTGAATAACGATATACTATATTCAGATAGATAAAAGGATGAGTCATGCCTAGTTCTACATTCGGTCTCGATACTGATCGCTTGGCTGAGATATTCAAGGAAACAATCAAGCATCCTCAGTGCCCCTTCTGTGAGAGTGAGGATTGGGCTCTCCCGTTGCCGCCAGGTTCCATAGGCGTTGCTCTGCCTTGGGCAGTGGGCCAGGAATACGCAATGGTTGGGATGCAGACGGTTATGCTGTACTGCAAAAACTGCGGTTTCGTGCGTATGCACGCATTGGAAGCTCTGGATGGGGTTTTGGTGGAAACTGACGTAATCGAAGTAGGTCCAGGGAAGGGGTCTCAGGTATGACGGCGCCTTTTGAGCTGGTCAGTCTCAAAGACCGATTCCCTAATCGTTTCCCGGGTGACAGACGTGGTCGGGGAGATGATAATGGCAGCAGCACACCACCGGGACCACCGGGAGATAACCAAATGGAAGCACGCGTAGCGAAACTTGAAACGCACGTCGAATACATCCGACGTGATCTTGATGCTGTGCGTATAGACGTACACGAGCATCGCAAAGAGACCCGTGCAGATTTTCGTATCCTGTTCGGTGCATTGATCACCACTGCTCTGGGCTTGGCCGCGCTTATGGCAAAAGGCTTTGGTTGGGTATAGCGGTATCAAGTTGCCAAAAAAACCGGCCTAGTGCCGGTTTTTTTCGTAGTGGCTCAAGAAAACTGATTATCTGTCGACAGCTTCAGAGAGGGAGGCTAATTCCGAGACAGGCAGTATCGAACGCATTGCTGCGATCGTACAAAGTCAAAGCGTAAAGCCTCAGATGCTAATCGACTAATGGAAGGTAAGTATTTTTGGACGTTGATCAAGAAACCAAAGCAGCAAAACGGTTGAAAATGTGGGGTCTGCTTATTGCGGTAGTGAGCCTGGTATTTGTGACGGTCTCGTTTCTGCTGTCGCTCTTCGGCTACGCTGAATTTCACGGGATGAATTGGCTCAAGAATCTCGTCGGTACCGTCTATTCTCATACACAATTTCCTGTGCTGAGCTCTATCTGGGAATTGGCTGCACAGGCGGATTTGAATGAACCTTTGTCGTTGAACAATCTTTGGTTCTTCGGTGAGATTCTGGTTGGTCTAGTCGGTGCCGGGATGGTTGCCACGGCTAACAAGACCCTAGCGGACATTGCCCAAGCCGACCACGACGCCACGCAAGAGCGTAGGAAGGAACAGAAAAAGAAACAACAGGAAGACAAGCTGAAAGAACAACAGCGCGCGAAAGACAAAGACCTATCCTGACTTTTGAACAAATTCGCCCGGCTTATGCCGGGCTTATTCATTCTCCGATTGCATTCGCTTCCACTCTCTATCCACCGCCCGTTTCGCTGTTTTTTCCGTGGCGTACAACCACCGCAATCTCCGTGGCTTGCTCTGATCACCAGCCGCCACCGTCTTTTCCTTCCCGGTCTTCTTGTCGCGGTAGTACGCGATGATCCCCGTGAAGTCACCCTTGTTCTCTTCCGCCAGGTCTTCAACAGTGTCTTCGGGAAGCTTGCTCTCAAGCTCCAAGCTGACGGTGTAACCGTTATCCGCGCTGAACGTGTGTTGCACATTCCCGCCGTACCAGATGATTTCGTCTATCTCAGGCTTCACACCTTCCAACGTATAGGTCAGCTCAGGTATCAGATCCGGCCTGCCCATGGCCAGGGTATAGCTGAGCGTCGCGCTGCCACATTGTAGGCGGTTGAACTCGGCCCGCGCGGCGCGCAGGGCAGACTGGCGGTCGCTGTAGGTGTGTCGCAGATCCTTCAGGTTCTCGCCACCGCCGGCGATGGCTTCCTGTTTCTTGACGCTGTTCACGTCGTAGAAGTAGGCACGCACGCCGTCGTAGCTATCGCGGTCAGCTTGCAGGTAGCGGTGCTGATCGCCATCGGCGCGGGTAAGCGTGATGTGGGGTAGCTCGGCGCCGCTGGCGGTCTTGCCACCGCCGGCGGTCAGGCACAGCAGGCAACCGGCTTTGACAGTGACCACGGCGTCGAACTCTTCGCCGACACGGCTGATCGGGTTGGCGTCGGATTCATTGGCCTGGTCCAGTTGCAGGATGGGCAAGCCGTCGAGGGCGCCGGCGACGGTTGCGGTCAGGCCGTTGCCCAGTGCGATATCTCCCAACACGTCTCCGAGCGTGGTGTTGCTCCAGCTACGTTCGCGCTTGGTCTTCAGGCCCTTGCGCAGGTCAGCTGGTGCGCCAGTTCTTCCCTGCGGTGACCACCTTCAGCTACTCGCCCGAAGTCAAAACCCGCCTGGTACTCAAGGCCTACGACGTGATCCACAAGGGCCGGCTCGAATTCGATGCCGGCTGGACGGACATGGCCCAGTCGCTGATGGCGATCCGCAAGACCATCACTGCGGGCGGACGCCAATACACCTACACCGCCGGCCGCAACGACAATACCGGCCACGCCGACTTTGCTTGGGCACTCTTTCACGCATTGCACCACGAACCGCTTGAGGGGCAGACCACTGCCAATACCGGGCGCATGGAGATTTACTGATGACCGAGCAAATGGCCAACCAGACGTTACCCGCCACCATATCTACCACCGGCGCGGGAACGCAGGTGTTTTCCTTCGGCGAGCCGACGCCGGTGCTGGGTGGTCGGGAGGTTTTCGATTACCTGGAGTGCTGGTTTAACGGGCGGTGGTATGAGCCGCCGCTGTCGTTGGATGGACTAACCCGGTCGGTGGGGGCGAGCGTGCATCTGCACTCAGGGCTGATGTTCAAGCGCAACTTGTTGAGCAAGACGTTTATCCCGCATCCGCTGCTTTCGCGGGCTTCGTTTGAGCAGTTTGCGTTGGACTTCTTGTGCTTGGGCAATGGTTACCTTGAAGGGCGGCGTTCGCGGTTGGGTGGGGTGCGCAAACTGGAAACACCGTTGGCCAAATACATGTGTGCGGGGCCGGACGGGCAGTTTTACCAGGTGCGCGGGTGGAAGGATGAACACGCGTTTGAACCGGACAGTATTTTTCACCTGCGTGAGGCAGATCTGCATCAGGATATTTATGGGTTGCCGGAGTGGATTAGTGCTTTGCAGTCAGCGTTGCTGAACGAGGCTGCAACCTTGTTCCGGCGCAAGTACTACGAGAACGGGAGCCATGCCGGTTTCATCTTGTACATGACAGACGCGGCGCAGACTGAGGCCGACATCGATGCGCTACGCAAGGCGCTGAAGGAATCGAAGGGGCCGGGGAATTTTCGGAGTCTGTTTGTCTACTCGCCGACCGGCAAGAAGGACGGGATCCAGCTGATACCGGTGAGCGAGGTGGCGGCGAAGGATGAATTCAACTCGATCAAGAACCAGACGCGGGATGACGTATTGGTAAGCCTGCGTATTCCGCCGCAGTTGATGGGCATCGTTCCGCAGAACGCGGGTGGGTTTGGGTCTGTCAAGGACGCTACAGACGCTACAGACGCTCGGATCGCTAATGAGTTGGAGCCAATTCAGGCACGTCTTGAGCAGGTTAATGAATGGGTCGGAAAAAAGGTGATTACCTTTCGAGTGAATTTTTAAATTTTCTATTTGCCGTAAGTGGTGATTGTATTTTTTGTAGACTTAATGATGGCGAAGTAATATCTTTGAGCTAAAGTCACTGTTTTATCTGCCCATTGGAATGGCAGGGTTGCGACAGGGAGATCTACAGCTTGTTGCTGAAGATTATTACTGTTAGATATTAGAGTTGATATGTATGCATGTATCTAAATATTATAATTTGGGTAGAAAGCAATCTGAGTTGGATTTTGTTGATGTAAGGTTGGATACGGATGTCCCCGTATTTCTTGATCCTACAGCAATTAAATCACTTGAGTCACCTTGGGGTAACGAACTTTCGTCGCTGCTTCAAAGTTTCTTTGAAACTGTGTTAAATCACATAAAAAATGGCAAGCACAAAGCGGCTCAAGCATTGTTGGCGTCTCTCAGCGAACGCAATGAGTTTCACTTGGGATACTCGAGTGGGAAATCTCAAGGTCATGCGTTTGGGACCAAGTCTGCAGAAAGTGTTTGGGGAGCACTCTTTAAAAGTAATGCCTCATTAACAGGGTTGTTAGAGGATCTGGAAGACACATGTCTACTGATTGAAGGGATTGGTTCGGACATGATTTCTGATGCGGTAAGCAATATTTTACGTGGTCCGCTAATAAAGTATACGCAGGATATGTGTGTCTATTATGGCATTCCAATGACTGCGGGTGTTGTGTCAGGCCCCCTATGGAACCCGCTTAAAGGAATATGGGACAATGATTTTGTTACGCTTCCTGTTGCTGGTAAATATGGGAAAGTGATCTTTGTTCCTAAGCTTTTAGTAAGACAAAAATTATCATACCGGGTAGATGAATATTATAGACATTTTTTACTGCCGGAGATGCAGCTCTCGGAGCTGAAAGCGCAAACACCGCTTGTCGAAGTTTTGAAGGATGGCAGCCGCCGAGTAACAAAAAAAGCTCTGATGGGGAAATATGGTAAGGATAAGTTGGCTGTTGTAAATATGACAATAAGGCATCCGCATGCTTTAGAAGATTATCGTATTGCTAAGAGAGATAAAACCCCTTTGCCTCTTAGTCATGAAGATATTGCGGATATTGAAAAGGTGGATAAGCCAGATTGGGATTTGTTAAAAAAAGAGTTATTGGCCATTCCTCCAGGTAATGATGCTGCAAGTGCTTATGAAAATGTTATAGAGAAAATATTTTCGGCGCTATTTTACCCGTCTCTGTGTAACCCAAAAAAACAACATAATATTCATGATGGTCGAAAACGAATAGATATCACATACACAAACGAAGCGAAAAGTGGTTTTTTCTATTGGATAGGTACCCACTATCCCTCGTCACTGATTTTTGTCGAGTGCAAAAATTATGGGAAAGAGGTTGGCAATCCAGAGGTAGATCAACTCTCTGGAAGATTTTCACCTCGTCGAGGCACTGTGGGAATACTAACTTGTAGGAATATTCAGGACAAAGTTCGTTTGACTGCTAGGTGCAAAGATACAGCACGAGATTCCAGAGGATATATCTTAGTGTTGGATGATCATGACGTCCTCGCTTTATTGGATGAGCGAAATAAAGTCGACGGTCTACTAGCGTACGAACTACTTCGCAATAAGTTCATGGAGCTGATTAACTAGTTTTTTGAGGAGTATGTTGTGAAGGGTATGAGCCTCTCTTAATCGGATTCATCTCAACTGTCTCCGTTTCCTGTAAGGATTGATTCAGTCAAAGGTGGGCAGAATTGGCGCGCGCCGTCGTCCCCCCACCTCGCCTGCGGGCTAAATGGGTCTTTTTTTCCGCAGCCCTGCGATGCGCTGAGCGCAGCCACGGCTGGGCTTTGTAATACTGAATGAATGAGACAAAAAGCCTGCGAATCCCTGCGAAGGGTAGGGCACCCCGATGCATTTTCCTGGCTCGTTTGTTCGTCAGACATGAGGCACCGTCAGGCGCTGATTTTCAGGAGCGGAGTCGGGAAAAAGTAATGTGGTAATTCGGATATCGGTATACCGCTGAAAGCCCCGTATTCCTTGGCTTTGCGGGATTACTTCAGAAAGTAGTTTTGAGTAATGAAAAAGGTGATTTGAACGTAAGTGATTGATTTGTAAGGGGTGAATAAATGGAAAAATTACTTCCTCAAAAGGTAATTACCTTACCTCTACATTACTTAAAAATTACCTTGGGCCGATCCCTTGCAGGCCAGTTAAATCAAGGCTCTCAGTCCGGTCGGATGATCAAGTTGCCGAAATTACCTTTTTCCGATGCCGTTCCCGAAAAAACGGATATCCCTCTATGGCCCTTTGCGTGTTCGACTTCCGCGCAAACTCATGGGACCACCATGGTAACGCTTGCGCACTAACTATCGGCCTGAACCCCTTATAAACCGCGCCCTGACTTCGCGAAAATCGCAATCGGGCGGTTTCGAATCTCTCCTTCACCGCCAAATTCGATTCTCAAGAAACCCCGATCTCGAAAGAGGTCGGGGTTTCTTGTTTTTCGCACCTGAATAGCCCTGGGCTTCTGTCTAAGCATCCGCGAGACCGCAGGTCGTCGCTCTACGCCCTATCGGCGCAGGCCGATCACGGGCCGCTTTCGTTGAATAATTTAACCAAGCAGTTAAAATCGGCACACGAATGGCTCTGCGTTACGCGCTGCATCGAAGGGTCGAGATTGGCATTACTGAGGTAGAAAGTAGTGGAACCACTATTTGCAGTCGTCGCGACGACAGGGTATTTGCTGTTGGTTGAGGTGCACTCTCGAAAGGTTATCCCGCTTGAGAATGAGCGCACTGAATACTACGGCGTTTCGTGGTTTCCCGGCAGCAAGGATTTTGTCTTGTCCCATTCAGGGCTGGATAACGTAAAACTGAAGGACATTCAGACTTACGCGACCTCTGAAGTAGGCTTCCTCTCCCACGGCTCTTTCCAGTCCGAAACGTTCCTGTCGGAACCGCACCAGGTGCTCTGTGCATCTGATGGTCGGGTGGTTTGCACCAACACCGGGCGCAACGCGATCACGGTGGTCGATCTGGCAAAACCTGGGCACTACCAGGAAAAACGTTTGAGCAACGTGCGCTGGGATCGTTTGTCGCTGGAAGAAATCACCGGCGATCATCTCAATTCCGTATTCGAAAAAGACGGGCACTTGTATGTCATCGCCCACGGTCACCACAACGGTTCGCTGTTGGCAGTTCTGACCTATCCGGGGCTGGAGCTGGTCAGTCTGACGCCGATCGAACGGCGTACGGGCCTGCACAACGTGTGGGTGTCGGACGAAGGGCAGAAAATTGCCTGCCACAGCAACATTGGTGCACTGATCGACCTGGATACCAACGATGTCATCTGGGAATCCGGCAGTCCTATCTACACGCGAGGCCTGGCGGTGTCGTCCGATGTCATGCTGGTGGGGGAAAGCCAGATGACCGGACGGGATCTGCGTCGCAGTTCCATGAGCGGGTTGTGGGTTCTGGAGCGCAATACTTATAAGCCGCTGGACTACATTTGCCTCGGCCCTTACGGCGCAGTCAATGAAGTCCGGTTGTTGAACGTCAAGGACTTTGCGCACCACGGCCATACCTTTCCTTTCGTCTCGGAGTTGTACGAAAGGAGCCTGTTCAATCGCAAATCGGAAGAACGGTTAAGCGCTTTCCAGCGTTCGCAGAGGATTCAACAGGAGTGGGCGGGAGTAGAACTCGTCTACGGCGTGCCGAAGTTGCTGGAGGACGGCGGTAAAGAAGCCATTCTCGGCAATCTTTGCCTGATCAAGCAAATAGATGACTCGGCACAGGAACAGCGCACTTTGGCGTTCAGCTACTCGCTGGATACGCCTTCCACGGATTCCCACGTGGCGGTGGTGACCTATCAAGGCAATGGTGGCGACACCGACATGAGTGCCCTGTTGATTCAGCCGATCAATGATATCGAGGCCGGGTTGGTCCTGTGGACAAACGACGGAGCGCGCTGGATGCCGGAGCCGGACGTGGGCCTTTCGGGGCTTCCTTATAGCGGCGACATACGCGTGGTCGCGAGCGCAGCGGGTCTGGAGTTTTATTTGAACAATAAATTGCTCATCAACGTAGAGGCGAGCAGATTGCCGCATCTTGGCGGTTCGTTGGGAGTTCGCTGGATTGGCTCTACCATTACCCGGTCTGTTGAATAATCAATTGGCTTGATGGCTGGTTGATTTGCAACCCACGCGTGGCCGGTTGGTCTATGGCCACTCAGGCTGAAGTGTATGGACTCAGACTCTACCCGAGATGAGGTGTAGGTATGGCAACAGAAAAAATCAATCCCCGGGAAAATATCGTGCTGCACCCGACTCAGGTTGCACAAGTCGACCGAGAGCGTGTTGTTGCTCAGAAGCCCTTCACTATCTGGTTTACCGGGCTGAGCGGTTCCGGTAAGTCGACGCTGGCATTTTCCATTGAAAAGTTGCTGATCGAGGGTGGAAAGCCTGCATACGTTCTGGACGGTGACAATGTGCGTCACGGACTTTGCAAGGATCTGGGGTTCAGCGCAGAAGATCGTTCGGAAAATATTCGTCGAATCGCCGAAGTGGCGCGGTTAATGAATGAGGCTGGCGTCACGGTGATGGTGGCATGCATCTCCCCGACGCGTGAGTGTCGCGAGAAGGCCAGAACAATCATCGGTGATGAACGTTTTCTGGAAGTTTATTTGAGTACGCCGCTGGATGTTTGTGAGCGTCTCGATCCGAAAGGGCTTTACCGAAAGGCCAGAGCAGGGTTGATTCCTGATTTCACGGGCGTGTCTGCGCCTTATGAAGTGCCTGAGGCTCCTGCACTGGTTCTGGATGCAAGTGAGCGCTCCATTGCAGACTGCGTTGAGGCAATCGTCGCCAAAGCCAGGAATTGTGCGCAATAACGAAGTCATTTTCAGTTGTTTGAAGTGGCGATCTGCAAGGCTGAGCACAGGCTCGCTTTTGTTGATCGCCATTTTTTTTCTACACACTCCACAGGGATTGGTCAGATGATTACCACTACAACCCATTCAATCGAGGGGCGCCAGATAACCGCCTATCTGGATATTGTCAGCGCCGAATCGGTGCAGGGCGTCAATGTGATCCGGGACATGTTTGCCGGCATGCGCGACTTTTTCGGTGGTCGCTCTCAGACATTGGAGCGGGCATTGAAGGAGGCGCGCATTCAGGCGACCGAAGAGATCAAGGAGCGAGCCCGTGCGTTGCAGGCGGATGCGGTGGTCGGGCTGGATTTCGAGATCAGTATGCCGGCCGGCATGGGCGGCATGGTTGTGGTGTTTGCGACCGGGACGGCGGTGAAGCTGCGCTGATGTGAAGTTTGTGCCTGGTAGGTTTCGTCATGGCCATTCATGTCCCGCAGCCACTGATCATCAGAGCTGAAAGCGGTAGGGCACCGGTTCTCCTGGACATGTTCGCGAATCCTTCGCAGTGAGGCGGGAGTGCCTGAATAGCTCAACTGCAACTGCGAGCGCCCTCCATTTTTTTGAATTTTCGCGGGCCATTCGTCGGGCATCAGTCGATCTGAATCACAAGTCCGGTAATGACCGGCTAGTCTCAAAAGTCTTGGAGGTCGATATTTTTTCAGGCAAAAGGGTTTTTGCCGGTGTCGACACGTTACGAAGGGGCGAAGGTATGACTGATCCGTATATCGAAGACGATGGCGCTGAATTCCCGTTCAACAACTGTGTGCGATGCGGCCAGACGGAATATCAGTCGGGATTCGGTGAAGACCCGGTGCAGACTGGCAAGATCAAGGCGACGGCACCCAAGGGGCTGAAGGCGAAATTTTTACCCCGGGTTGCGAACCGCGCCCGAAAATAGTCCGACCGCGAACAACCCCGTCATGAACGGGGTTTTTGCGTTTTATGTATGTCCAGGGAAAGGTCCTACAGATGGTTGAAGTGTTTGAAGGCTTTTCACAAACTTTTCACGCCGCTCAAAGTAGGGTGAAGCCATCCGTTAGAAAGCAAGTCTCCAGCCCGTCTCCCCAGCGGGCTTTTTTTTGCCTGCGATAAAACCTTTTCCAGAATCGCTGTCCAATCGGCGCCAAGTGCGCGCGGCTGCCGGATTTCGTCTGGACTTTTGCGTTCATCCGGCATTAAATCCTGGCCCTTTTTTGTCATCCCGATTTGTGAGGTTTGTCATGCGTTTAACTCTGCCTGCTCTGGTTCTGGGGCTTCTGGTTGCTCAAGGTGCAGTCGCCGGCGAAGGCACTGCTGCGCTCGGCGGCGGTCTGGGTGGTGCGCTGGGTAATGTCGTCGGCCAGAAAATGGGCGGCAGCACCGGCGCAGCAATTGGCGCCGGTGTCGCAGGCGCGGCGGGCAGTGCGATGGCCGCTGGCAAGGGCAGCCGGACCAAAGCTGCCATCGGCGGCGGTGTCGGTGCGGCCGGTGGTTCGGTGATCGGCAACAGCCTGGGCGGCAGAAATGGCGCGACCATTGGTGCCGGTCTCGGTGGTGCTGCCGGCGGTGCCGTGGGCGCCAACCTGGCCAAAGGTCACAAGCGTCACTGAGAGTGAACGCTTGTCAGAAAAAGCCCGACTCAATGTCGGGCTTTTTCGTGGCTGAACGTTTTCCCGGGAAATGTCTCCAATTGACATAAGCCCTGTGGGTATACCGTCCCGGTTCGGGAACTGTGAGGTTCAAATGCGTTTGTCATTATCTGCACTGTTTTTCGGATTAGTGATCGCTCAAGGCGCAATGGCCGCCGGAGATGGCAGCGCTGCCGTCGGTGGCGGACTGGGCGGTGTGCTTGGTAACGTGGTCGGTGGCCAGCTCGGCGGCAGCACCGGTGCAGCGGTCGGCGCAGGTGTCGGTGGCGCGGCGGGCAGCGCGGTCGGAGCGAATAAACACAATCGCACCGAAGCTGCCATTGGTGGTGGCCTCGGCGCAGCGGGCGGCTCAGTGCTGGGTAACAGCCTGGGCGGCTCCACCGGTTCTGCCATCGGTGCAGGTTTGGGCGGCGCGGCCGGTGGTGCAGTGGGCAACAACATGGGTGATGACGGCGGAAAAGCCCATTCTGGTGGTGGCCACAAGCACAATAAGTACAAACATAAAAACCGACATCATTGATCGAATATCGAAAACAAACCCGGCCCGGCGCCGGGTTTTTCGTTTCTGGCGGTCGGATGCTGGAACGATTGGCTGTAGGGCTTTTCGAAGGTAATACACTCACCAGACGCAGAGGTTTGCCATGACTCCCGAAACCGAAGGCAAGGAAGAGAAGGGCCCGAGCGGGTTGCCGTTTATCAATGATCCGGGGAACGAGGACCCGGGGTCGTTGATGGACGATGCAACGGTGCCGTTGAATGATTCCGATGATGCTTTAGATGAGGAGTATGAAGAGGAAGAGGAAGAGGAAGAGCAGTGATTGCTTGTTCTTTTGATACAAGCTGGTAGTGATGCTTTTTCATTTTCGGGGCCTGGATTCTGTCAGGCCCTTTGGACGTTTTGGGACGGGTTGTGAGAAGGACGATGATGTCGATGAAAAACGGAGTATCCATCGCCTTCGCCTGCGGGTCTGTTAGGGCAGGATGAATTGAGGTTGGAGGATGCGCAGGCACAGGCGTTGTGATCAGGAGGGAACAACTGCGTCGACTTCAGCCTCTCCTCAATATTCAGATATTAATTTTTGGGGGCTGGCGGAGCATTACAAGTACATGCTTCAACCACGTAACTCCATCTTGCCATTCGTGCCAATAACAGTAACTGCACCCCATCTCTTTCAATAAAAAATCTCGCATATGTTCTTCTGTTAGATCAAGCGCCGATACAGCTTCAGTTTCTTTTATTACATCCAGAATTACGCAAGCTTCAGAATCAGCAATGAACGATTTAACGACGTCATCAGCGACATCAAACTCACTCATCCAGTCTTCATGAAAATAAGCTCCGAGGAATTGAAATAGCTGAGGAAACTCTTCATTTGTCATTTACAAATCCCGTCAAAATAAAGTATCCGAGCGGCGACTTCGCCTCTCGCTGAAGCACTAACCTGATGCTGAATAATGGCTCTAATTTGCCACTCTTTCGCACAATACCCACGCCAGCGGGAGCCGAAACCCTCTCATTGATAACAAACCTCTGCGCCTTGCCTTTTAAAAACTCATCAATTTTTTTCTGATTATTTCTCATGACATTTGACAGTGCGGCTTCAGCTTCAAAACGATCAGGAAATGTTGATGCGATTGGTATATTCGGTTCTGCCTGTAGTCTAGCTCGCAGTTGAGCTTCGGACCTTTCTACATGCTTCGCTATCACATGCCCACCTCGAGACTCGTGAGCGTTTAACCCACCTCCGGGGACTATCTCACTAAATGGGCCGTCAGCCTGTATTGCTCCTGGACATGGAGTGCAAGTCAACCCCAACGGATCCACCCACCGCGTCGGATTCGGCACGTACTGGTACTGATTCAACCCTCCGGCCAGCTTCACCGGATCGGGCGTCAGATACCGCCCCAGCCGCGGGTCGTAATACCGGTGCCGGTTGTAATGCAGTCCGCTCTCCGCATCGAAATACTGCCCCTGAAACCGCAGCGGCTGGTCCAGGTAGTCCTCGCCGGCCAGGGTGATCGCCGCGACTTTGCCGTAGGCGTCGTATTGCGCCGACCAGACGATTTCGCCGCTGTAGTCGGTCAGTTCCTGCGGCGTGCCGAGGTGGTCGAGCTGGTAGTAAAACGGGCAGGCCTTTTTCGGGCCTTTGCCGTCGAGCAGCGCCAGCGGGCGGAAGGTGCCGGGTTCGTAGATGTAGCTGCGGTGCTGGGTTTTGCTGCTTTCGGCGACGAGGTGGTCGCCTTGCCAGAAGTACTCGGTGCTGACGCCGTCGACGGTTTTGCGGATGCGTCGGCCGAAGGCGTCGTAGCGATAACTGGCGGTTTTGCCGTCGGGGCGGGTCAGGCCGATCAGGCGGTGCTGGCTGTCGTAGCGGTATTCGGTGACCAATTGCTGGTCGCGGCCACGGCGTTCGCGGATCAGGTTGCCAAAGGCGTCGTAGTCGTAATGGCGGTCGCCCTGCATCAGCAGGCGGTTGCCCCTGATTTGTGTCGGGCCGGGGCGGTCCTGCATCAGCAGGTTGCCGGCCGGGTCGTGGGCGAAGGTTTCCGGCAGTTCGTCGCGCGAGTGGCGCACGCGGATCAGGCGGTCGAGGGCGTCGTAGCCGTAGGTGCGCTGGCCGTGGCGGCTGTCGGCAATGTGCTCGAGGTTGCCGTTGGCGCTGTAGGCATAATCGCGGCGGTACAGCGAAGCGTGCTGATGGCCTACAGCGTGGGCGAGTAAACGGCCCTGGTCGTCGTAGGCATATTCGCTGAGCAGCAGGCCTTGCTGACGTTGTTGTTCGCGACCGGACTGGTAGACGTGGCGGGTCAGCGATGCGCCGTTGAGGTCGATGGCGGTGAGCGCGCCGCCCTTGGCATAGTGATAGTCGAGCTTGCTGTTGTCCGGCAGGCGCTGGCGCTTGAGCTGACCGCAGGCGTCGTAGGCGTAACGCAGGGTGCCCCAGCCCTGATGCTCGGTGATCAGCCGATCCTGCAGGTCGTATTCGAAGGCCAGCGAATGTTTTTGCCCGTCATCGACGCCCACCAGACGCCCGAGGCGGTCGTAGCGGTACTCGACCTTGACCCCGTCGGGCAGGGTCTTGATCAGCAGGCGCCCGGCGGTATCGCGCTCGTAAGCTGTGACCCGCGTCGAGCCGTCATCGCCGAACTCGGTCTTTTCCAGCAGATGCCCGTTGAGGTCATAGGCATACGCCGTACGGCGGCCGTCGAAGCCGGTTTCCTGTCGGATCAATCCGGTGGACGTGTAGTCCAGGCGGTATGTTTCGCCGGACTCGTTCTCGATCTCGGTGAGCAACAACTGCGCATGGTCGTAGCGGTACTGCACCCGCGTGCCGTCGGGGTTGATCTTGCGCGAGACCAGGTGCAGGTCATCGTCATACTCGTAACGGGTGATGCGCCCGAGTTCGTCACGCTCGGCGGTGACCTGACCGTAGGCGCCGTAGCTGTAGGCGCGGGTGGCACCGGTAGGCGCCGTCGTCTGAACCAGCCGGCCCAGCGCATCCCACTGCTGACGCGTGACAGCGCCATGTTCGTCGCACGTGGTGGTCCGTCGCCCCAGCGCATCGTAGGAAAAGCGCCGCACGCCACCGTCGGGCAAGGTTTCTTCAACGAGCTGACCGAGGTCGTTCCAGACCCGCACATGGCGGCTGCTGTCCGGGTAACGGATCGACAGCAACCGCCCACGGGCGTCGTAGTGGTAATGGGTGACATGGCCGTCAGGATCGACCGCCTCGGTGACATCGCCCTGGGCATTGCGCCGCCAGGTCCACACCGCCTCGCCCCGTGCACGGCTGTGCAGGAAACCGTTACGGTATTCGTAGGACGTCGGCTCATCATCCGGCGCAAGCAGCGCCACCAGCCGTCCGGCCTCGTCGTAGCGGTATTCGGTGATCGCACCTGACGCATCTTGCTCGGCGACCAAGCGCCCCGAGGAGTCGTAGGCCTTGAGCTGTTCGCCACCGTTGGCCTCGACCTTGCGCACCAGGCGTGCGCGGTCATCGTGGACGTAGGTTTCCTCGGTGCCATCAACGTAATGCACCGCCACGCTGCCGTCGTCGTTCCAGACATAACGCGTGTCCACCTGCGAGAACGACGCCCAGTGGCGCACGCAGCGGGCCGCCTTGCCGGACCGCTCCCACTCCCAGAAGAAACTGGCGCCACCGGTCAATTGCCGTTGCAGGATGACGTGTTGATCGTCGTAGTCGTAACGCTCGCTGTCGCCGGCGGCGTTGGTCGCCTCGATCAATCGCTGTTGGGCGTCGTAGCAATAACTGACCAACGTTTGCTCGGTGCGCCAGACATCGCCAGCCAACACCTGGTAATCAACGGCGATCAGATGCGCACGCTCATAGCGCAACAGCAGCGACCGACCCGTGCCGTTATCCAGTCGCTGAACCCTGTCAGACCGATCCCGTAAAACACGTAACCGGTTGTCGTACGAATCGCTGACCGCCGTCAGCCGCCCCGCCCGAAAGTGATAAAACCGCGCCGTTTCCCCCGCCAGCGCAAGAATCAGCTCCTCCGGCTCTTCGCCGAGAAAAATCGCCGCCCGCGACAGGCTGTTGTGAATCGCCGGCCGTTCAACGCTGGGCAACGGAAACCGCGTGCGGCGGTTTTCGTGATCGACCCAGACCACCACATCGCCATCGAACTCCAGCCGATGCGCCAGTGAATGACTCCAGCCAAAGCCCAGGCCGACATCGTTCTCAACCGCGCTGGTGCGGTACAACCGGGTGAACTCGAACGGCAGCAAGCCATCGAGCGTGCCATCGGTCAGGGTCAGCAGTTCTTCGCCGGTGACCATCGACACCGGACAACCATTGGTGCAGGTGCGCGACACGCAATCGGCGCTGTCGCCGTTGGGGTTTTTCGCTTGAGCGGGGGCGTCATCATGCAGTTCATGGCGTTCCATCCGGCTCATGCCACGGGACTTGTCTCGCGCAAGCGGCGCCGGATTGGGCACCGACAAGACCAGCGAATCAGCCTGGCGGATGTTCAGCGGGATCGACGCCGTCGGTTTCAACGGCACATCACGCACATTGACCACCAACGGTTTCAGCACGCCTGCATGCGAGTTCAAGTCCCTGGTGGCGGTCAGCTCAGCCAGGCGCAACGCAGAAGCCGCCAGCCATTCCCGCGTCCGCGGCGATTTGATCTTCGCCAGCACTTTGTTGCTCAAGCGCAGCGACACACCGACGCCGCCGGACACGCGCACCAACAGAAAACTGATCAGCAGTTCGACCCGCACCTCCGCCACCACCTCGGCGAGGTGCTGCGGCGGCAACATCTTCAGCCAACTGGTGAACGCGGCCAGATGGATGAACAGCAGCGGTTCGTCGCTGAGGAGCAGCAGGCCGTTGGCAATGGCTTCGCTGGAGGCTTGCAGCAGCGCGTCCAGTTCGGCATCGGTCAGGTACTCCAGCAGCTTTTGGCTATTGGCCTGCAGATCGGCGAGGAGGGCGAAGACTTGTTTGATGTCATCCCATACCCGCTGCAGAGCATTTTCGAATCCACGCCAGTCCGCCTGTTGCAACTGGCCATAACGCTCAGCGAACCCGGCGCTGGAAAACTCCGCCCACAGTGGCTGGAAGCCTGCCCATTCCGAGCGTAACCAGCCTTCCAGCTCGTCGAGAATGCCTTCATAAGAGGCATACAGTGCGCGGACATGGGCGGTAGAAACATCGGGAAAGAAGGTGATGCGATAACGCTGGCCCCGGTCGCAGTCGCTCACCTCCAGAATGCCGCTCGGGCCGATGGTATGGCGCAGCGGTTCGCCGAAGCTCAGCACCCCGTCGACTTCGGCAATCACCGGTTCGAGCATCACCGGGGTATCGCCGATCGGGACAAAGCGTGCGGCTTCGAACATATGCACCAGGGTCAGCGGGCCTGCGGCGGGGCACATGACTACGGATGAACTGATGGGCTCTCGACGGTTGATCGGTGCACTCAGGCGTACATCGTTGCCGACCGTGAACACCTGCTCGATATCCAGCACCGATCCGGTCCAGAACTGCTCGGCCCAGGCCTCGTAGTGGTTGAGGCAGAGGCGAAACTCGCGGATCAGATTTTCAAAATCCGGACGGTCCGGATTCAGGGCGGCAACCACCAGCAGGCCGATGCTGTTGTTCAGGGCCAGAAGCCGATCGGTTTGGAACATTCGCAGGCACTCGCGCACGTGAAAGAGGTGCGCGGACTTTGCGGGGGATCAGAAGGGAAAGAAGTCGGGCAAGTAGGCAATATCTGTAGGACGTTTCGCCAAATTAATGCGAGTTGTTCATCGCCGCAGAGAGCGTTGCCCGTTGCTCAATGTCGGTTGTGCTCGTTATGCTGCTGAACCCTTTAATCAGATCCGAGCAGCGGCATGCCCTTTGCCGCCCGGGATGTCTTTGATAACGGATCCGATGATGAATGCACCGCTGAAGACGTTCGGCCCGATCAAGGCCGTGATTTTCGATATGGACGGTTTGCTGCTGGACACCGAGGGCATTTACACCGAGGTCACCTCGTTGATTGCCGAACGCTACGGGCGAACCTTCGACTGGAGCGTTAAACAGAACATCATTGGTCGCGGTGCCAACGATCTGGCGAACTACGTGGTGCAGGCGCTGGATCTGCCGATCTCCGCCGAAGAGTTTCTGCTGATCCGCGAGCCACTGATGCGCGAGCGTTTTCCCAAGGCCCAGGCCATGCCGGGCGCGCAAGAGCTGATTCGTCACCTCAAGGCGCACAACATTCCTATTGCCGTGGGCACCAGTTCCTCGCGTCAGTCGTTCGGCCAGAAAACCACGCTGCACCGCGACTGGTTCGCGCTGTTCGACTTCATTGTGACAGCGGACGATCCGGAAGTCGGTGCGGCCAAACCGGCACCGGATATTTTCCTCACGGCGGCCCGTCGCCTGGGTGTCGCGCCGGAAGATTGTCTGGTGTTTGAAGATTCACCGTTCGGCGTGACCGCCGCCAAAGCGGCGGGCATGACTGCCATCGCCATTCCCGATGCCGCCATGGCCGATGAGAAATACGCCCACGCCGACGGGATTCTCCGGTCGTTGAAAGCGTTCACGCCGAGTGCCTGTGGCTTGCCGGCGCTGGATTGGGCCTGATCAGGCTGTGAACAAAAACGCCGCCCCTCTGTTGTAGGAGGGGCGGCGTTTTTTTTACCGGCGACTCAGAAGGATCAGGCGCCGAAACCACCGTCGATCGTCAGGCTGGCACCGGTGATGTAGCCGGCTTCGGGCCCTGCCAGATAAGCGACGAAACTGGCGATCTCTTCGGCTTTACCGTAGCGACCGACAGCCATCAACGGAATCAGGCTTTCGGCAAAATCACCGTGCGCCGGGTTCATGTCCGTGTCGACCGGGCCGGGCTGCACGTTGTTGACGGTGATGCCGCGAGGGCCAAGATCACGTGCCAGGCCTTTGGTCAGACCGACCAGCGCCGATTTGCTCATGGCATACACACCGCCACCGGCGAAGGGCATGCGGTCAGCGTTGGTGCTGCCGATGTTGATGATGCGTGCGCCTTCACCCATATGTTTCGCGGCTTCCTGGGAGGCGATGAAGACACTGCGAATATTGATTGCCACGGTCTGGTCGAAATCTTCCAGTTTGAAATCTTCCAGGGGGGCTACGGCCAGTACGCCGGCGTTGTTGACCAGGATGTCGAGGCGACCAAACGCTTCGACAGTGGCGTTGACGGCATGCCGGATGGCGGCGGCGTCGGCGCTGTCAGCCTTGATCGCCATGGCTTTGCCGCCAGTGGTGGTGATGCTGTTCTGCAGTTCTTCGGCTTTTGCGGTGGAGCTGACGTAGGTAAATGCGACTGCAGCGCCTTCGGCGGCCAGACGTTTGACAATGGCAGCGCCGATGCCACGGGAACCGCCTTGAATCAGAGCGACTTTGCCGCTGAGGAGTTGAGTGGTCATGTTCGATCTCCAGAAAGTTGAAGGCGGAATGCCTTGGTGTTGGAGCCGAGTATCGGCCTCGCATCGACAACCGTGTAGACCCTGATTGCTATAGTCTGTGTAAACCAGAAGTTTATAGTGGCGATCATGGAAACCTTCAGCAGTATCGAATGCTTCGTGCGCAGCGCCGAAGTCGGCAGTTTTGCCGAGGCCGCGCGGCGCTTGAGCCTGACCCCCGCAGCCGTCGGCAAGAGTGTCGCGAAGCTTGAGGGGCGGCTCGGTGTACGGCTGTTCCAGCGTAGTACACGCAGCCTGACGCTGACCGAGGCCGGTCAGCTGTTTTTGAGCCAGGTCAGTGGCAGTCTGACGACGATTCAGAATGCTGTGGCCAATCTGTCGAGTGTGGAGGGACTGCCGGCGGGGACGCTGAAAGTCAGCATGGGCACGGTATTCGGGCGCTTGTACATCGTGCCGTTGTTGCAAGAGTTTCTACGTCGGTTTCCGGCGATCAACCCTGATTGGCATTTTGATAACCGTCAGGTCGATCTGATCGGGCAGGGGTTCGATGCGGCGATTGGCGGGGGCTTCGAATTGCCCCAAGGTGTCGTCGCACGCAAATTGGCACCCGCGCATCGCGTGTTGGTGGCGTCTGCGGACTACCTGCAGAAGCACGAGGCAATCGTCGAAGCGGATGACCTGCAACGTCACGATGGGATCCTGATTCGTTCGCCGCAAACCGGCCGGGTGCGCTCCTGGCAGTTGATCAGTAGCGGCAGTCAGCTCTGTCAGCCCTTGACTCTCAAAACGCGAATGACCATGAGTGACTCCGAAGCCGCCTGCGCCACGGCAGCACAAGGGCTGGGGATCGCGCTGGTCAGCATGCCGTTTGCCGTGGGTTACCTCGAGGCGGGCACGTTGCAGCGCGTGCTGCCGGACTGGTACATCGATGACGGCAACATTTCGATCTACTACGCCGAACATAAATTGTTGCCGGGCAAGACTCGGGCGTTTGTCGATTTTGTGATTGAGCAGTTTGCGGAGCGGGGGTTGGCTCGGCGGTTCAGTGCTTTCTGAGTTTGGCTTTTGATCGAGTTGCGGCCATTGCGGGCAAGCCACGCTCCCACAGGTTCTTTGTCGTTCACATAATGGTGAACAACGCGAACCCTGTGGGCGCGTGGCTTGCCTGCGATGAACGATAACGCGGTCTAGCGAGCAAACCGCCCCGGCCAGCCCACAATGTTTTTTGGCCTCGGCGTCGCGTAAGTTCGCACCTTCGACGTCGACAACCCCAGCCGCACCAGCGATTCAGCAATGGTCACCGCCGCCGTCACGCCATCGACCACCGGCACCCCGGTGCGGCGACGAATCTGCTCATCCAGCCCGGCCATCCCGCCGCAGCCCAGGCAAATCACTTCGGCCTTGTCTTGCGTCACCGCCAGCTCGGCCTGATGCACGATGGCTTCCAGTGCGCGGTGCGGCTCATGTTCCAGTTCCAGCACCGCCAGACCGCTGGCCCGCACCGATGCGCAGCGGTCCCACAGGCCGGACAACTTCAGCCGGTCTTCGATCAGCGGCACCGTGCGATCCAGAGTGGTCACCACTGAGTAGGCGTGGCCGAGAAACATCGCCGTACTCGCTGCCGCATCGGTGATGTCCACCACCGGCACGTTAAGCAATTCCTGCAAGCCTTCACGGCCATGCTCGCCGTAGCCGGCCTGAATCACCGCGTCGAAGGGTTGATCGTAAGACATCACCCGATCCATCACGGCGATGGCAGCCAGGTAACTTTCGAAGTTGCCTTCCACCGAGTCGGCGCCGAAGAACGGTGTCAGGCCGATGATTTCCGTACCGGGTGACGCGACAGCCTGAGCCGAGCGGGCGATGGCCTGGGTGATCGATTCGGTGGTGTTGACGTTGACCACGAGAATGCGCATGGGAAGTCCTTATAGCGGGCAGTTCTGCGGCCCGAAAACCGGGCCGCGAGGAAGTTAATGGCTGACGTTGTCGACGGCGATGGCTTCGCCGCTGACGTCGGCGTAGTGCGGCTGACGCTGGGCGATGATCAGGTAGAGCATCGCGGCAATGCCGGCGCCCACTAGCCAGGAGAACGGCGAGATGCTGTGGAAACCCGGCACCAGCGCCAGGACGATGGCGATCAGCGCCGCGGGAATGAACGCCGCCACGGCACGGATATTCACCCCGCGGCTGTAGTAATAAGCGCCGTTGGGATCTTCGCTGTACAACTGCGGGACGTTGATCCGGCCTCTGCGGATCAGCCAGTAGTCGACCATGATCACTCCGTACAGCGGACCGAGCAGGGCGCCGAGGCCGGAGAGGAAATACACGATCACTAACGGGCTGTTGTAAAGGTTCCACGGCAGGATCAACACGGCGATGGTCGCGCTGATCAGCCCGGCGCGGCGGAAGGTCAGGTACTTTGGCGCCAGATTGCTCAGGACAAACGCCGGGGCGACGAAGTTGGCCATGATGTTCACCGCGACGGTGACAATCAGAAACGCCAGGCAGCCGAGCACCAGAAAGAATGTGTTGGGAATCGACGCAATGATTTCAGTCGGGCTCTCGATCACCCGACCGTTGATCTGGAACTGCGCGCCACACAGCAGCACGGTGATCGCCGCGAACACCAGAATATTCACCGGCAAGCCCCAGAAATTGCCGACCTTGATGGTCTTGCGGCACGGCGAGGATCGGGCGAAATCGCAGAAGTTGAGAATCAGCGTGCCGTAGATCGCCAGCCACAACGCGCCGCCGGCAAAGATGTTGCGCCACATTTCGCCACCGGTCAGTGGTTCACGGATCGACCAGGCGATGGTTGCATTGGCCTGGGTATACATCCACGCGGCGAGGGCGGCGACGGTCAGCAGAATCACCGGCCCGGCGAAGGCTTCGTAGCGACGAACCATTTCCATGCCGTAGGCGAGGATCGCCAGTTGCACGAACCAGATCGCTACGAAACATACCCAACCCAGGGACGACAATCCGAGGATCGAGTTGTGGTCGTACTCGGCGAAGCCGGGGTGAATCGCCGTCAACAGCACGCGAAACACCACCGACGCCAGGTACGTCTGGATTCCAAACCAGGCGATGGCGATCACCGCCCGGATCAGCGCCGGAATCTGTGCGCCGTGGATGCCGAAACTGATCCGGCTGATCACCGGAAACGGCACCCCGGTTTTCTGTCCCATGTAGCCGGACAGGTTCATGAAGAAGTACACCAGCGCCGCACCGATCCCCAGCGACAGCAGAATCTGCCAGCCCCCCAGGCCCAGCGCATACAGTCCGATGGCGAACGAGTAGTTGGCGATGTTGTGCACATCGTTGGTCCACAGGGCGAAGATGCTGTATTTGCCCCAGCGCCGACCTTCGGCCCGGGTCGGTGCCAGATCGCTGTTGTGCAGGCGGGGACTCAGTTGTAACGGTTCGGTCAGGCCATCGTCGGGCAATGGCTGATCGAGGGCAGAGGCGGGCAGATTCAGCGCGATGTTGTTGGAGAGACTTGTACGCATTCCGGCAGGCTCCTGATGGACGGGGCCGCGATGACTGTGCATGAGCCCGGGGCTCGACAAATCTTCGTCGCGGCCAGCAAACATCACTGGTTACGGGGCATCTGCAGTCTGTACGGGATAGGGCGCTTCAGGCTTGCGGATCGAAAGTGTGGGGTCATGTTTTGCAGTTTTGTATACAAAACATGTATGCACTAAAGCCAGATCTGTGCCAATTAGCGATCTATGCGTAGCAGTGCTCATTTCGAAAAGTTATCGACAAGCGCTAAGTGTTTGAAAATAAGTGGTTAAAAATTGACCGAATGAACAGGTATTTATTTTTGGCGGGGGATTTCGCCAGCGAGTGACGAGAAAGGATTTTCAGGCGGGATGTAACTTTTCAGGGCGTGGAAACAAAAAAGTGCACACATAAATGGCACCGACGGTGACATTTGTGTGTACACATTCTTGAGGTTTCCGCACAACACTGTAGGAGTGAGCCTGCTCGCGATAGCGGTGTGTCAGCCGAGAAATGCCTGGACTGACACACCGCTATCGCGAGCAGGCTCGCTCCTACAAGGGGAGATCATTTAGGCGGGAATTTAAGCCTTGCTGATGATATTCCCCGCATGCAAACCGCATTCTTTCTGCGTCGCTTCTTCCCACCACCAGCGGCCTTCGCGTTCGTGCTGGTTCGGCAGCACAGGACGGGTGCAGGGTTCGCAGCCGATGCTGATGAAGCCGCGTTCATGCAGGCTGTTATAAGGCAGCTCAAGCATACGGATGTAGCCCCAGATCTCTTCGCTGGTCATCTGTGCCAGCGGGTTGAACTTGTACAGGGTGCGTTCTGGCGTAGAGAACGCGGTGTCGATTTCCAGCACCGCCACGGCGCTGCGGGTGCCCGGGCTCTGGTCGCGGCGCTGGCCGGTGGCCCAGGCTTTGACGCCGGACAATTTGCGGCGCAGCGGCTCGATCTTGCGAATGCCGCAGCATTCGCCATGGCCGTCCTTGTAGAAACTGAACAGGCCTTTTTCCTTCACGAACGGTTCCAGTTTCGTGTAGTCCGGCGACACCAGTTCGATGTCGATCTTGTAGTGCTCGCGCACCTGATCAATGAACCGGTAGGTTTCCGGGTGTAGGCGGCCGGTGTCGAGACTGAACACCTTGACGTTCTTGTTGAGCTTCCAGGCCATGTCCACCAGCACCACATCCTCGGCGCCGCTGAAAGATATCCACAGCTCGTCGCCGAACTCGGCAAACGCGAGTTTCAGGATGTCCTGCGCGGATTTGTTGGCATAGGTCGTGGCGAGTTCCACGACGTCGAACGTTGGGCTCATCAGGGCGGCTTCCTACAGGTCGGTGGCGCTGGGCGCTCTATATGGCGGCGATGTTAACAAAAAGCGGCGGGGTACGGGGTGGTCGCTGCGTTGCGCCGTGGCGGGGGAGTCGCTAGAGTTCGGGCTCGCTCGATTCAATAATCAATACAAACGGGAGTGTCTTGTGGAAATTGCTTGCCTGGATCTTGAAGGGGTACTGGTACCGGAAATCTGGATCGCCTTTGCCGAAAAAACCGGAATCGACTCCCTCAAGGCCACCACCCGGGACATTCCCGATTACGACGTGCTGATGAAACAGCGTCTGCGCATCCTCGACGAGCACGGTCTGAAGCTTTCGGATATTCAGGAAGTGATCGCCACGCTCAAGCCGCTGGACGGCGCGGTGGAGTTCGTCGACTGGCTGCGCGAGCGCTTTCAGGTGGTGATTCTCTCGGACACCTTCTACGAATTCTCCCAGCCGCTGATGCGACAACTGGGCTTCCCGACCTTGCTTTGCCATCGTCTGATCACTGACGACAGCGGGCGGGTGACCAGCTATCAACTGCGTCAGAAAGATCCCAAGCGTCAGTCGGTGCTGTCGTTCAAGAGCCTGTACTACCGGGTGATTGCGGCGGGGGATTCGTATAACGACACGAGCATGCTGGGTGAGGCGGACGCCGGGATTCTGTTCCACGCGCCGGACAACGTGATCCGGGAGTTCCCGCAGTTTCCGGCGGTGCATACGTTTGCCGAGTTGAAGCAGGAATTCCTCAAAGCTTCTAACAGAGAGTTGAGTTTGTAGTCGTCTGAAAAGACGCCATCGCGAGCAGGCTCACTCCTACAAGGGAACGCATTCCAAATGCAGGAGTGAGCCTGCTCGCGATAGCTTTTAAAGGTTTTGCAGGGTTTCCAGGAGGATCTTCACTTTGGTTATCGACTCCTGATACTCCGCCTGCCAGTCCGAATCAGCCACGATCCCGCCGCCGCCCCAGCAACATATCTGCCCATCCTTGACCAGCAGACTGCGAATGGCGATGGAGCTGTCCATCTCGCCACGCACGTCCAGATACAGCAGCGACCCGCAATACAATCCACGCCGGGTCGGTTCCAGTTCGTCGATGATCTGCATTGCGCGAATCTTTGGTGCGCCGGTGATCGAGCCGCCGGGAAAGCTGCCGGCGATCAGGTCCAGAGCGTCGCAATCCTGCGCCAGTTCACCGGTCACGCTGCTGACCAGGTGATGCACGTTGGGATAGCTTTCCAGGCTGAACAGCTCCGGCACCCGCACCGAGCCGATGCGGCAGGTGCGGCCGAGGTCGTTGCGCAGCAGGTCGACGATCATCAGGTTCTCGGCGCGATCCTTGGGGCTGCCCAGCAGTTCGGCGGCATTGGCCGCGTCTTCGGCGGGCGTCAGACCGCGGGGGCGGGTGCCTTTGATCGGGCGGGTTTCGACCTGGCGCTGGCTGACTTTGACGAAACGCTCCGGCGACAGGCTCAGCACCGCGCCGCCGTCGGGCAGGCTCTGGAAGCCGGAAAACGGCGTCGGGCAGGCTTCACGCAAAGCGCAATAAGCCAGCCACGGATCGCCCTGACAGGTTGCGCGGAAACGCTGGGCGAAGTTGACCTGGTAGCAGTCGCCGGCCTGGATGTATTGATGAATGCGTTCCAGTGCCTGGCGATAGTCATCGGCCGACAGGTCGGCGGTCATTGGCGTGTTCAGCTTGAACGGCGTCAGCGTGGCGGCGGCCGATTGACTGAACAGGCTGATCAGGCGTTGCCGCTCACTGTCGGCCAACGACGGGTGAAAAACCAGTTGGCTGGTGGCCGTCTGGTGATCGCTGATCAGCGCCCAGTCGTACAGGCCGAAGCGTGCGTCGGGCAGTTGCAGATCATCCCGGGCCTGGCTCGGCAGCTGTTCCAGGTGCCGGCCGAAGTCGTAACTCAGATAGCCGATCAGGCCGCCAGCGAACGGCAGCTCATATTCCCCCGGCAGCTGCGCCTGGCCCAGACGAGTCAGATTGTCCCGCAGGCGTTGCAGGAAAACGCTGCCGCTTTCGTCGGGCAACACCGCCAGTTGTGCCAGCGGCCAGGCGCTGAGCAGGTCATAGCGACCACGGTCGGCACTCGGCCGGCCGCTGTCGAGCAACACGGCGCCGGGGGCATGACGGATGGCCGCGAAGTAGTCGGCGGGATTGGCGCGGTAAGGCAGCGGGTGTACGGAACAGGTCAACATGGGCGGGGCAGATCGGCCATCGAGGCGGGGTAGGGATTGTAGTCCTCTCCGCTGTCAGATCAAAATCAAAAGCCTACCCCCTCACCCCAGCCCTCTCCCCCAAGGGGGCGAGGGGGAAGGGAGCAGATCTTCATGTTTTTCAAAGCCTGAGTTCGACTCAAGACTTTCAGGTCGGCGTATTTCCAGCATCCACCTCGGTCAGTCCCCTCTCCCTTTGGGCGGCGAGGGGGAAGGGAGCAGATCTTCATGCTTTTCAAAGCTTGAGTTCGACTCAAGACTTTCAGGTCGGCGTATTTCCAGCATCCACTTCGGTCAGTCCCCTCTCGCTCAAGGCGGCGAGGGGGAAGGGAGCAGATCTTCATGCGTTTCAAAGCTTGAGTTCGACTCAAGACTTTCAGGTCGGCGTATTTCCAGCATCCACTTCGGTCAGTCCCCTCTTCCCCAAGGCGGCGAGGGGGAAGGGAGCAGATCTTCATGCTTTTCAAAGCCTGAGTTCGACTCAAGACTTTCAGGTCGGCGTATTTCCAGCATCCACCTCGGTCAGTCCCCTCTCCCTCAAGGCGGCGAGGGGGAAGGGAGCAGATCTTCATGCTTTTCAAAGCCTGAGTTCGACTCAAGACTTTCAGGTCGGCGTATTTCCAGCATCCACCTCGGTCAGTCCCCTCTCCCTCAGTGCGGCGAGGGGGAAGGGAGCAGATCTTCATGCTTTTCAAAGCCTGAGTTCGACTCAAGACTTTCAGGTCGGCGTATTTCCAGCATCCACTTCGGTCAGTCCCCTCTCCCTCAGTGCGGCGAGGGGGAAGGGAGCAGATCTTCATGCTTTTCAAAGCTTGAGTTCGACTCAAGACTTTCAGGTCGGCGTATTTCCAGCATCCACTTCGGTCAGTCCCCTCTTCCCCAAGGCAGCGAGGGGGAAGGGAGCAGATCTTCATGCTTTTCAAAGCTTGAGTTCGACTCAAGACTTTCAGGTCGGCGTATTTCCAGCATCCACCTCGGTCAGTCCCCTCTCGCTCAAGGGGGCGAGGGGGAAGGGAGCAGATCTTCATGCTTTTCAAAGCCTGAGTTCGACTCAAGACTTTCAGGTCGGCGTATTTCCAGCATCCACTTCGGTCAGTCCCCTCTCGCTCAAGGCGGCGAGGGGGAAGGGAGCAGATCTTCATGCTTTTCAAAGCTTGAGTTCGACTCAAGACTTTCAGGTCGGCGTATTTCCAGCATCCACCTCGGTCAGTCCCCTCTCCCTTTGGGAGAGGGCTAGGGTGAGGGGCTTTTCAGCCTTCCACAGCAGGAATATGCCCAAACATTTCCTGGGTAAACGCCACTCGTTCCTCAACCGACTCCGTCACCCCACGCGCCTTCAGCGCTTCCAGGTGCGCCTCGACCGCATGCGTACGCTGGGTCAGCCCGCAATCGTTGGCGATCTGGATATTCAGCCCCGGCCGCGCGTTCAGCTCCAGAATCAGCGGGCCTTTCTCCTGATCCAGCACCATGTCCACACCGATGTAACCCAGCCCGCACAGCTCGTAGCAGCCGGCGGCGAGTTTCATGAAACCGTCCCAGTAGGGCAGTTGCACGCCATCCACCGCGTTGGTGGTGTCGGGGTGTTTGTTGATGATGTTGTTCAGCCAGGTGCCGCGCAGGGTCAGGCCGGTGGCCAGATCGACACCGACGCCGATGGCGCCCTGGTGGAGGTTGGCCTTGCCGCCGGACTGGCGGGTCGGCAAGCGCAGCATGGCCATCACCGGGTAGCCCATCAGCACGATGATGCGAATGTCCGGCACGCCTTCGTAACTGATGCTTTTGAAGATCTGATCCGGGGTCACTCGGTATTCGATCAGTGCACGGTCGCGGTGACCGCCCAGCGAATACAGACCGGTGAGAATGCTCGAGATGTGGTGCTCGAGTTCTTCGTGGGCGAGGATCTTGCCCGAGACCGTGCGATAGCGGCCCTCGAAGCGGTCGGCGATGACGATGATGCCGTCACCGCCGGCACCCTGGGCCGGCTTGATCACGAAGTCATTGTGCCCGCCGATGATCGCGTCGAGCTTGTCGATTTCCTTCTCCGTGGAAATCACGCCATACAGCTCCGGCACATGAATGCCGGCTGCGATGGCGCGCTCCTTGGTGATGATCTTGTCATCGACGATCGGGTACAGGCTGCGCTTGTTGTACTTGAGCACGTAGTCGGCGTTACGCCGATTGATGCCCATGATGCCCCGCGCCTCCAGAGCCTTCCAGGTCTTCCAGAAACCGAACATCAGTGATCAGCCTTGTTGACGAATGCCTTGAAACGCACCAGTTCAGTCAGGCGGTAGCCGCGATAGCGACCCATCGCCAGCATGAAACCGACCATGATCAGCAGGATCGCCGGGAAGGTGAACACGAAGTACACCAGCTCCGGCACGGTCATGATCAGGTGTGCCAGCGAGGCGGCAAACAACGTACCGATCGCCACTTTCATCGCATGGCTGGCGCCACGTTCTTCCCAGGTGATCGACAGGCGTTCGATGGTCATGGTCAGAATCACCATCGGGAACAACGCAACAGACAAGCCGCGCTCCAGGCCGAGCTTGTGACTGAACAGGCTGATGGCCGCGATCAACACCACGACAAAGGTCAGCACCACCGACAGGCGTGGGAGCATTTGCAGCTTCAAGTGTTCCAGATACGAACGTAACGACAGGCCCAGCGCGGTGATCACGGTAAACAGCAGAATGCCGAAGCCCAGCTGCGTTTCGCGGAAGGCCAGGGCAATCAGCACCGGGGTGAACGTGCCGAGGGTCTGCAGGCCGATCAGGTTGCGCAGGATCAGGATCACCAGCACGCCGATCGGGATCATCACCATGATCATGAACGTCTGTTGAGTCTGCAGCGGCAGGCCGTACAGCGAGTATTCGAGGAAGTTGGCGTCGGTGTTTTCGTCCGTCAGCTTGGCCAGACGAATCGCGTTCATCTCGCTGTTGTTCAGGCTGAAGGTCACGTTGGCTTTCTTGCCGCCGTCGACGGTAATCAGGTTCTCGTCACCGGTCCACCACAGCAGACGGTCGGTCGGCAGGCCTTGCTCGCCGGTTTCCGGGTTGAAGTACAGCCAGTCGTTGCCGTTGAAGCTGCGCAGCCACAGTTCCGGGGTTTGCGGTTGATCGGCAACGAGGCGGATGGTGTGGACTTTTTCCACCGGCACGTGGGCGATGGACAGCAGCAACTCGACGATCTTCGCCTTGTGTGGCGTCGACGGGTCGCCGGCCAGCAGCAGTTTGACGTTGTCGTCGTTGACGTTGTTGACCCGCTTGATCGCCTCGCCAATAAAGGTTTCGACGTCGGCCGAGTGCTGGCGGATCGGTGCGAGCAGGGCTTCGGCGGCGATTTTTTCCGGGCCTTCGATGGCGATGCTGTCGCGGAAGGTCGGGCCTTTGATCTTGGTTTTTTCGGCGGTGTAGCGCTTGGTCAGCACCAGACGGTAATAAAGGGTCTGGTTGCCCTTGGCCCGGCGCGCCGACCAGGTGACCTTGCGGTTGCCGTCGACGCGGTTGACGGCGACGCCATAGTTATTGGAAATGAAGCTTTCGTTGAGGCTGACGTAGTCGCGGCTCAGGGGCGGCACGAACATCTGGATCTTCACCGGATCCTTGGTGCTGGCGACGAACTCGACCTTGGCGTCGATGTTCCACAAGTCGTCGGTGGCGTCTTCGGTCACCGGAATCCCGAGCACGAAAATCTGATAGGCCGTAACCGAAACGCCCAGCAACACCAGAATGGTGATCAGGATTTTCAGGTGGAAGGTTAGAGAACGCATGGAAATTACTCGGCGGTATGAGCGGCGATGGTGCAGGCGGGTTTGCCGGCAGCGTATTTAAGACTGGGATCGACCAGCGCATCGAAGCGTTTCAGCGCCTCGGAGCCAATCAAAAGCGGGTATTGGAACGCACTACGGTCGGTCAGGTTCACTTCGATGCTGCGCAAAGCCGAACCCATGCAGATGTCCAGCTCGATCACCGGGCGGGCAGTGTACTTTTTGCCTTCTTCCGGGTCGTAGTCGCCGGCGCGGCGCTTGATCTTGCTGACCCGCGCCAGCGGCCGTTCGATCGGGTGCGAATGCGCGGCGTCGATCGCCAGATAAAAGCGTACCCACGACTCGCCGTTGCGTTTGAAGCGTTTGATGTCGCGGGCGCTCAGTGATGCGGTTTTCGCACCGGTGTCGAGTTTGGCCGCGACTTCCAGATTGATGCCATCGAGCGACGCGTATTCGTTAAGGCCGTACACGGTTTTTTCCCCCGCTGCGGCGAGGCCGGGCAGGCAAAACAGAGCAAAAAAGGTGGGGAAGGGCTTGAGTCTCATAAATCCTGGTGCGCAGCGTTCCGTTCTCGGTTCAAGGGCTTGGCAGCAGGCTTTCCTGCCTGCGCCAGCACCTTCGTGTGCCTATCAGCTTTTTATGACAAGCCGTACAAATGGCCAGCAAATGCGGGCGGCATTCTAGCACGGTGGTTTTATGGCGCCAGCGCCTGCGGCGGTCTATAACCCTGGGGCTTCTGCTCCCACAGGTGATTGGCTGATCACAAGGACCATTGGCTGTGGTTATTAGACGATTGTCGACAATGTGTATTTATCCTTTGACGGATGCGGGTGAATTGGCTAGTTTTTGCCGCATTGGATTTAAAGGTGTCGACAATCATGCTGGATCAACTCGATCCCCCGGTCATCAGCGGCGACGATTCCGAGACGCTCTCGGAAAACGTCTTCCGACGCATCCAGGCGGCCATCGTCAAGGGTGAGATCGCCCCGGGCAGCAAGATCTCCGAGCCGGAGCTGGCGCGCACCTACGGCATCAGCCGTGGGCCGCTGCGAGAGGCCATTCATCGGCTCGAAGGCCAGCGCCTGCTGGTGCGGGTACCGCACGTCGGCGCCCGAGTGGTGTCGCTCAGCCACGCCGAACTGCTCGAACTCTACGAAATCCGCGAGTCCCTCGAAGGCATGGCCTGCCGTCTGGCGGCCGAACGCATGAGCGTCGAAGACATCGACGAACTGCGCCGGGTGCTGGAAACCCATGAGCGCGATGCGGCGTTTCAGGCCGGCGTCGGCTACTACCAGCAGGAAGGCGATTTCGACTTCCATTACCGGATCATCCAGGGCAGCGGCAATCGCACCCTGACCCAGATGCTCTGCGGCGAGTTGTACCAACTGGTGCGCATGTACCGCATCCAGTTTTCCACCACGCCGAACCGCCCGCGTCAGGCCTTTGCCGAACACCACCGGATTCTCGATGCCATCGCCGACCGTGACGGCGAGCTCGCGGAATTGTTGATGCGCCGCCACATCGGCGCCTCGAAACGCAACATCGCCCGTCATTACCAGGACGGCGCCGACAATAAGACAGCCACTGAACGAGGTGAGTCATGAGTTCCAAGCAGAACACTCCAGGCCAGCGTTTCCGCGATGCGGTCGCCAGCGAGCATCCCTTGCAAGTGGTCGGCGCGATCAACGCCAACCACGCGCTGCTGGCCAAGCGCGCCGGCTTCAAAGCGATCTACCTGTCCGGTGGCGGCGTCGCTGCAGGTTCGCTCGGTGTGCCGGACCTGGGCATCACCGGCCTGGATGACGTGCTGACCGACGTGCGTCGTATCACCGATGTCTGCGACCTGCCGCTGCTGGTGGATGTGGATACCGGTTTCGGTTCGTCGGCGTTCAACGTGGCGCGCACCGTCAAGTCGATGATCAAGTTCGGCGCGGCGGCGATTCACATCGAAGACCAGGTCGGTGCCAAGCGCTGTGGCCACCGTCCGAACAAGGAAATCGTCAGCCAGCAGGAAATGGTCGATCGCATCAAGGCCGCCGTCGATGCCCGTACCGACGACAGCTTCGTGATCATGGCGCGTACCGATGCGCTCGCGGTGGAAGGCCTGGAATCGGCTCTGGATCGCGCCGCCGCGTGCATCGAGGCCGGCGCCGACATGATCTTCCCGGAAGCCATCACCGAACTGGAGATGTACAAACTGTTCGCCAGCCGCGTGAAGGCACCGATCCTCGCCAACATCACCGAGTTCGGCGCGACGCCGCTGTACACCACCGAGCAGCTTGCGGGAGCGGATGTGTCGCTGGTGCTTTACCCGCTGTCGGCGTTCCGCGCGATGAACAAGGCGGCGGAAAACGTCTACACCGCGATCCGCCGTGATGGCACGCAGCAGAATGTCATCGACACCATGCAGACTCGCATGGAGCTTTACGACCGCATCGACTACCACACCTTCGAGCAGAAGCTCGATGCGTTGTTTGCACAAAAGAAAGGCTGACCAACACCCCTGTGGGAGCGAGCCTGCTCGCGATGGGCGTTAACGATAACGCGGTGTTCCTGATGTGCCGAGGTGTTCCAGCCACCTTCGCGAGCAGGCTCGCTCCTACAAGTTTCCCTACAAATTCAAGAAGATTGGAGACAGCAATGGCCGAAGCAAAAGTACTCAGTGGCGCCGGGCTCCGTGGCCAGGTGGCCGGGCAAACCGCACTGTCCACCGTGGGCCAGGCCGGTGCCGGGCTGACCTATCGCGGCTACGACGTGCGTGAACTGGCGGCAGACGCGCAGTTCGAAGAAGTGGCTTACCTGCTGCTGTACGGAGAGCTGCCGACCCAGGCACAACTCGACGCCTACCAGCAAAAGCTGAGCAAGCTGCGCGACCTGCCGCAAGCACTGAAAGAGGTGCTCGAACGCATTCCCGCCGACGCCCACCCGATGGACGTGATGCGCACTGGTTGCTCGTTCCTCGGCAATATCGAGCCGGAGAAAGACTTCTCCGAACAGCGCGACAAGACCGACCGCCTGCTGGCGGCGTTCCCGGCGATCATGTGCTACTGGTATCGCTTCAGCCACGACGGCAAGCGCATCAACTGCGTCAGCGACGAGCCAACCATCGGCGGCCACTTCCTGCACCTGCTGCACGACAAGAAGCCGAGTGAACTCCACGTCAAAGTGATGAACGTGTCGCTGATTCTTTACGCCGAACATGAATTCAACGCCTCGACCTTTACCGCCCGGGTCTGCGCGTCGACCCTGTCTGACCTGTATTCCTGCGTCACGGCCGCCATCGGTTCGCTGCGTGGCCCGCTGCACGGCGGCGCCAACGAAGCGGCGATGGAAATGATCGAACGCTTCTCGTCGCCGGAAGAGGCGATCAAGGGCACCCTCGGCATGCTTGAGCGCAAGGACAAGATCATGGGCTTCGGCCACGCGATCTATAAGGACAGCGATCCGCGCAACGAGGTGATCAAGGGCTGGTCGAAAAAACTCGCTGACGAAGTCGGTGACAAGGTGCTGTTCCCGGTCTCCGAAGCCATCGACAAGACCATGTGGGAGCAGAAGAAACTGTTCCCTAACGCCGACTTCTACCATGCCTCGGCGTACCACTTCATGGGCATCCCGACCAAGCTGTTCACGCCGATCTTCGTCTGCTCGCGCCTGACCGGCTGGGCCGCCCACGTGTTCGAACAGCGCGCCAACAACCGCATCATCCGTCCGAGCGCCGAGTACATCGGCGTAGAACAGCGCAAGTTCGTGCCAATCGAACGTCGCTGAATGGTGAGGGCCGATCACTAATCTCGATGTTCACCGAAGACCCTGTGGGAGCTGGCTTGCCAGCGATGACCGAGTCACATCCAACATTGATGTCGACTGACCCACCGCTATCGCTGGCAAGCCAGCTCCCACAGGGTTCAGTGTGAATTTCAAGGTCAGTGTCCGGCCCCACCTCTTGAAACCACCGTGACCCGAGTCCTGACCCGATGAACACAGCATTCCGCAAGAACCTGCCCGGCAGTTCCCTGGATTACTTCGACGTCCGTGCGGCGGTCGAGGCGATTCAGCCCGGCAGCTACGACACCCTGCCGTACACCTCCCGCGTGTTGGCGGAAAACCTCGTGCGTCGCTGCGATCCGGCCACGCTCACCGATTCCCTCAAACAACTGATCGAGCGTAAACGCGACCTCGACTTCCCGTGGTTCCCGGCGCGCGTGGTGTGCCACGACATTCTTGGCCAGACCGCACTGGTCGACCTCGCTGGCCTGCGTGACGCGATCGCCTTGCAGGGCGGTGACCCGGCGCAGGTCAACCCGGTGGTGCCGACGCAACTGATCGTCGACCACTCGCTGGCGGTGGAGGCGGGCGGTTTTGACAAGCAGGCGTTCGAGAAGAACCGCGCCATCGAAGACCGGCGCAACGAAGACCGTTTCCACTTCATCAACTGGACCAAAAAGGCCTTCAAGAACGTCGACGTGATCCCGCCGGGCAACGGCATCATGCACCAGATCAACCTGGAGAAAATGTCCCCGGTGATCCAGGTGCGCGACGGCGTGGCGTTCCCTGACACCTGCGTCGGCACCGATAGCCACACCCCGCACGTCGATGCGCTGGGCGTGATTGCCATCGGCGTCGGCGGCCTCGAAGCCGAAAGCGTGATGCTCGGCCGCGCCTCGTGGATGCGCCTGCCGGAAAGCGTCGGCGTCGAACTGACCGGCAAGCTGCAACCGGGCATCACCGCCACCGACATGGTGCTGGCACTGACCGAATACCTGCGTAAACAGAAAGTCGTCGGTGCCTGGCTGGAGTTCTTCGGTGAAGGCGCCTCGGCGCTGACCCTCGGCGACCGCGCGACCATCTCCAACATGGCCCCGGAATACGGCGCCACCGCGGCGATGTTCTACATCGACCAGCAGACCATCGACTACCTGAAACTCACCGGTCGCGAAGATCAGCAAGTGCAACTGGTCGAGCAGTACGCCAAGCTCAACGGCCTGTGGGCCGACAGCCTGAAAGGCGCGCAATACGAGCGCGGCCTGACGTTCGACCTGTCGTCGGTGGTGCGCAACATGGCCGGCCCGAGCAACCCGCACGCCCGCGTCGCGGTGGCGGATCTGGCGGCCAAAGGCATCTCCGGGCAGTGGGATGACGTGCCGGGGCAAATGCCTGACGGCGCAGTGATCATCGCCGCCATCACCAGTTGCACCAACACCAGCAACCCGCGCAACGTGATTGCCGCCGGCCTGCTGGCGCGCAATGCCAACAAACTCGGCCTGACCCGCAAGCCGTGGGTCAAATCCTCGCTGGCGCCGGGCTCGAAAACCGTCGCGCTGTACCTCGATGAAGCGGGGCTGACCACGGAGCTGGAGCAACTGGGTTTCGGTGTCGTCGCGTTCGCCTGCACCACTTGCAACGGCATGTCCGGCGCACTCGATCCGGTGATCCAGCAAGAGATCATCGACCGCGATCTTTACGCGACTGCAGTGCTCTCCGGCAACCGTAACTTCGACGGCCGCATTCACCCGTACGCCAAGCAGGCGTTCCTCGCTTCGCCGCCGCTGGTGGTCGCTTACGCCATTGCCGGCACCATCCGTTTCGACATCGAGAAGGACGTGCTGGGCGTGGTCGACGGCAAGCAAATCCGCCTGAAAGACATCTGGCCGAGCGACGAAGAAATCGACGCGGTGGTGAAGTCGTCGGTGAAGCCGGAGCAGTTCCGTCAGGTCTACATTCCGATGTTCGCCATTCACGAAGACACCGGCCCGAAAGTCACGCCGCTGTACGACTGGCGCGAGATGAGCACCTACATCCGCCGTCCGCCGTACTGGGAAGGCGCGCTGGCCGGGGCCCGTCCGCTCAAGGGCATGCGCCCGCTGGCGGTGCTGCCGGACAACATCACCACCGATCACCTGTCGCCCTCCAACGCGATCATGCTCGACAGCGCCGCTGGCGAATACCTGGCGAAAATGGGCCTGCCGGAAGAGGACTTCAACTCCTACGCCACGCACCGGGGTGACCACCTGACTGCGCAACGCGCGACCTTTGCCAACCCGAAACTGTTCAATGAAATGGTCGTGGAAAACGGCAAGGTCAAACAGGGTTCCCTGGCGCGAGTGGAGCCGGAAGGCAAAGTGATGCGCATGTGGGAAGCCATCGAAACCTATATGGAGCGCAAGCAGCCGCTGATCATCATTGCCGGTGCCGATTACGGCCAGGGTTCGTCCCGTGACTGGGCGGCCAAGGGCGTGCGCCTGGCAGGCGTTGAAGCGATTGTCGCCGAAGGTTTCGAGCGCATCCACCGCACCAACCTGGTGGGCATGGGGGTGTTGCCGCTGGAGTTCAAACCCGGCACCGACCGCCACACCCTGGCCATCGACGGCAGCGAAACCTACGACGTGATCGGCGCCCGCACGCCACGCGCCGACCTGACGCTGGTGATCCATCGCAACAACGGCGAGCGTGTCGAAGTGCCGGTGACCTGCCGCCTCGATACCGCTGAAGAAGTGTCGATCTATGAGGCCGGCGGCGTGTTGCAGCGCTTCGCCCAGGACTTCCTCGAAGAGTCGGCGGCTGCCGTTTAAACCAGTTAAGCGACCGAGGGATGATAAGTCCCTTGGTCTTTTGAGGAGCAACCATGGCTCACGCACCACAGATCAAAATCCCCGCCACCTACATGCGCGGCGGTACCAGCAAAGGCGTGTTTTTCAGCCTCAAGGATCTGCCTGAAGCCGCGCAGATTCCCGGCCCGGCCCGCGACGCCTTGCTACTGCGGGTGATCGGCAGCCCCGACCCGTACGACAAGCAGATCGACGGCATGGGCGGTGCCACCTCGAGCACCAGCAAAACCGTGATCCTGTCGAAAAGCATCAAGGCCGATCACGACGTCGATTACCTGTTCGGTCAGGTGTCCATCGACAAGCCGTTCGTGGACTGGAGCGGCAACTGCGGCAACCTCTCGGCGGCGGTCGGTTCGTTCGCCATCAGCCATGGTCTGGTCGATGCCAGCCGCATTCCGTACAACGGCGTGGCGGTGGTGCGCGTGTGGCAGGCCAACATCGGCAAGACCATCATCGCTCACGTGCCGATCACCAACGGTGAGGTGCAGGAAACCGGTGATTTCGAACTCGACGGCGTGACTTTTCCGGCGGCCGAAGTGCAGGTCGAATTCATGGACCCGGCGGCGGAAGAAGAGGGCGGCGGCGGTTCGATGTTCCCCACCGGCAACCTGGTCGATCAGCTTGAGGTGCCGGGCATTGGCACGTTCCAGGCGACCATGATCAACGCCGGGATCCCGACGATTTTCGTCAACGCCGAAGACATCGGCTACACCGGCACCGAGCTGCAAAGCGCGATCAACAGCGATCCGAAAGCGCTGCAGATGTTCGAAACCATCCGCGCCTACGGTGCGCTGCGCATGGGCCTGATTTCCAGTCTGGATGAGGCCGCCAAGCGGCAGCACACGCCGAAAGTCGCGTTCGTCGCCAAGCCTGCGGATTACGTTGCGTCCAGTGGCAAGGCGATTGCGGCCGCTGATGTGGATTTGCTGGTGCGTGCGCTGTCGATGGGCAAGTTGCACCACGCGATGATGGGCACGGCGGCGGTGGCGATCGGCACGGCGGCGGCGATTTCCGGGACACTGGTGAATCTCGCAGCGGGTGGCGTTGAACGCAACGCCGTGCGTTTCGGTCATCCGTCCGGGACCCTGCGCGTCGGCGCCGAGGCCAGTCTGGAAAACGGTGAGTGGGTGGTGAAGAAAGCCATCATGAGCCGCAGTGCACGGGTGCTGATGGAAGGCTACGTGCGCATCCCCGGCGACTCTTTCTGAGCCAACACCGAACCAAACTGCAGGAGTGAGCCTGCTCGCGATAGTGGACTGACATTCAACGTCAACGTTGCCTGACACAGCGCCATCGCGAGCAGGCTCACTCCTGCAGTGGATTGCATTTCAACCATAAGAAAACAGTTAGCCCTGAACCGAGGTCCCATCAACGAACACTGCCAGAGTGAATCGAACATGAGCGCCAACGTCGACCTGAACAACCGCCCCGACTACGACCGTGTCCTGCAGGACATCGCCGATTACGTCCTCACCTTCAACATCGAGTCTGCCGAAGCCCTCGCCACCGCCCGCAACTGCCTGATGGATACCCTGGGCTGTGGCCTGCTGGCGCTGCGTTTTCCCGAATGCACCAAACACCTTGGCCCGCTCGTCGAAGGCACCGTCGTGCCGTTCGGCGCGCGCGTGCCCGGCACGTCGTATCGCCTCGATCCGGTGAAAGCCGCGTGGGACATCGGTTGCATCGTGCGCTGGCTCGATTACAACGACACCTGGCTCGCGGCCGAATGGGGGCATCCGTCGGACAACCTCGGCGGAATTCTCGCGGTGGCCGATCATCTGTCGCAAAAGCGCATTGCCAACGGTGAGGCACCGCTGACAATGCGTGACGTGCTCGAAGCGATGATCATGGCCCATGAGATTCAAGGCGTGATCGCCCTGGAAAACGCCTTCAACCGCGTCGGACTCGACCACGTTCTGCTGGTGAAAGTCGCTTCGACCGCCGTCACCGCGAAACTGATGGGCGCCAATCGCGAGCAATTGTTGTCGGCGTTGTCCCATGCCTTCGCCGATGGCCAGGCGCTGCGCACCTATCGCCACGCGCCAAATGCCGGTTCGCGCAAATCCTGGGCGGCAGGGGATGCAACCAGTCGTGGCGTTCGTCTGGCCGACATCGCCCTAAGAGGTGAGATGGGCATTCCCGGGGTGTTGACGGCCAGACAGTGGGGCTTCTATGACGTGTCGTTCAGCCACACCAATAACGATCTGGCGCTCAAGCCTGAGAACAGACGCGCCTTCAGTTTCTCGCGACCCTACGGCAGCTATGTCATGGAAAACGTGCTGTTCAAGATCAGCTTCCCCGCCGAGTTCCACGCGCAAACGGCCTGCGAAGCGGCGGTGGCATTGCATCCGTTGGTGCGCAACCGCTTGCATGACATCGACCGCATCGTCATCACCACCCACGAGTCGGCGATTCGCATCATTTCCAAGGTCGGGCCGCTGGCCAACGCCGCCGACCGCGATCACTGCCTCCAGTACATGACCGCCGTGCCACTGGCATTCGGCAATCTGGTGGCCGAGCATTACGAGGACGACTTCCACGCCGCGCACCCGATCATCGACGTGCTGCGCGAGAAGATGGTCATCGTCGAAGACCCGCGTTTCACCCGCGAGTATCTGGAGCCCGACAAACGCTCGATTGCCAACGCGGTACAGGTGTTTTTCAAGGACGGTTCCAGCACCGAGAACGTGGTGGTCGAATATCCGATCGGCCACCGTCGCCGTCGTGCCGAAGGCATTCCGTTACTGGAAGACAAGTTCAAGGCCAACCTGGCAACACGCTTCACCGGTCAGCGCAGCCACCAGATCTTCGCCCTGTGCAAGGATCAGCCAATGCTCGAAGCCACCCCGGTCAATCGCTTTGTCGATCTGTTTGTGATTTAGGTGCGGCGCCAGAGTTGCCGAGGGCTAAAGGCAGCCCTCGGCATCCTCCAGGCTGAACGGCCTGTTGCTTTCGACAGGCCGGGAGGGCGTGCGCATCGGGGGGGGGTAGTCCGCATGCGCTGCTTGCGCGGATTGCATATTTCCAGATGTTACAAGGACGTAAAGACTGTGTCGGTTTTGAGTGAAGAAATTCTCATCCAGAGGATGCCGCGTCATCGGTGGCAAAACGCAGGATCACCCGGCGGTTGTGTTGGCTTTTCTTCTCGATTTTTTCGCAATACACCCGGCCGATTTCGCGGGTATTGAGTACGTGTGTGCCACCACACGGCTGAATGTCAACGCCCGCCACCTCAATTACCCGCAGATCGCCCTGGATCGCCGCTGGCCGGGTGGTCTTGCTGCCGATCCTTTCCAGCAGCGCAGGATATTCCGCGGCCGGCAGGCTCAGGACGTTGACCGCGCAGGCCTGTGCGATCAGCGCGTTGAGATCGTGGGTGATGCGGTCCTTGTCGAGGGTCATGTCCGGCAGGTCGAAATCCAGCCGGCCCTTGTCGGCGCTGATGCTGCAACCGGTGACCGGCGCATTGATCAGCGCGCCCAGCAGATGCAGGCAAGTGTGCATTTTCATGTGCTGGTAACGCCGCTGCCAGTCGAGGCTGGCGTTGAGCTGGGTGCCGACGCCAAGGTGCGGCGGACATTGCGCCACCTGATGCCAGATGATCGACGGCAGCGCCGGGTCGCGCAGGGTGCCGGTGACATCAATCCGGGTACCGTCCGCGAGGCTGAAGTGGCCACTGTCTCCCGGCTGCCCGCCACCGCTGGGATAGAACAGCGTATGTTCGAGCACCACAGCCTGATCGACCACAGCGATCACCCGCGCGCTGAAATCGCGCCGATAAGGTTCTGCGTTAAACAGGCTCAGGGTTTCCAGGGTGTGGACCGACATTTGAACCTCCGATGTTCAATGATTGTGGGGGAATCAGCGTTTAAGCGGCAGCTTGGTGATCGCGAAACCGGCGAGCAGGATTGCCGAGTACAGCATCAGGTCCCGGGAGATCGGCGTGCCTTCGTACCTGGCGCCGATGAGCAGGGCGAACACCGGGAAGATGATGAACACGAACGACAGCAGCACCGGGCTCAGGCGTTTGAGCAGGATGAAATACACGATAAAGCCGCCTACCGACGCCACCAGTCCGAGGTAGAGCAGGGCGCCCCAGGAGCGTGCGCTGATGTCCTTGAAGACCGGTGTTTCCAGGTTTAATCCGACAATCAATAACATCAGTCCGGCGATGCCGATCGGCAGGGTGTTGTAGGTGATCACGCTGATTGCGCTGCCGTGTTGCTTGGTCACCACGTAGCACAGCGCATGCAGGATCGCCGCACACAGAATCGCCAGTACGCCGAGCCATTCCGCTTGATCCAGATGCAGGCCCTGGCTGCGAATGATCATGTACAGGCTGGCGAAACCGATGGCGATACCGAGCATTTGTGTCGGGAGGATTTTCTCGCGCAGAAACAGCGAGGAAAACACCAGGATAAACACCGGCATGCAGCTGAACAGCAGCGCGGTCAGGCCCGACGAAACATGCAACTCGCCGTAGTTGAGCAAGTAGTACGGCAGGCTGAAATACGACAGCGTGACAAACAGGAAAAACCAGCGGCTTTGCCGTGGGAACAGCAGCGGCTCCTTGCGCCACACGGCAAAGCTCAGGAACAGCGGAAAGGCAATCAGAAAACGCAGGCCAGCAGCCGTCAGCGGCGGCACACTTTCCACGGCAATCTTGATCCCCAGCCAGGTGGTACCCCAGCTCAGGCAGACGATCAGAAACAGCGTGCAGGTGAACAATCCGGCGAGCCAGGGTTTGCTGGCATTCAATGGCGTGCTGATGACAGTCGACATGCATTGTGCTCCGCAGCAGAGGAATTGACCTCGTGGGTGAAAAGGGCTATCCCTGATTGCACCTGTTTTCAGCACGCTATTCGGGGCGACAATGACTGTCAAAATAAGTATTGCCACGGTGTCAATCCTGCGTGACGGTCTCGCCAATGGCGTCGGCGTGAAGTACAAGCGGCTGGCGGATGCGGTGGAACGCGCCATAGCCGAAGGCGTGATCGCCGCCGGCGCGAAATTGCCGCCGCACAGGCTGTTGGCTGACAGCCTGGGTGTGACCATCGGCACCATCAGTCGCGCTTATGGCGAGCTGGAGCGGGTCGGGCGGGTGGTGGCGCGTGTCGGCGATGGCACTTACGTGCGTGAGCGCGGCCTGGAGCGTTTGCGGGACAAGGGGTTTCGCAATGTCAGCGAAGAGCCGCGGGCCTGCTTCGACATGAGTCGGAATCAGCCAATTCCCGGGCAGGAAAGCGCGTTCATGAGTCTGACGCTGCAGGCGTTGGCCAACGATTCGCACAGCTTGCAGCAGTTGACCGGGTACACCGCCGAGAGCGGCTTGCCCCGGCATCGGCAGGCGGGGGCTTACTGGCTGAGCCATGGGGCATTTCAGGCGGATGCCAACCAGGTGCTGTGCGTCAACGGTGGTCAGCACGGACTGCTGTGCGCTTTGATGGGCTTGCTCAAGGCCGGTGACACCGTGGTCACCGAGCATCTTTCCTACCCGGGGTTGATCAGCGTCGCACGCCAACTCGGGATCAAACTGATCGGTGTCGCCATGGATGCCGAAGGCTTGTTGCCGTCAGCGCTGGAGGACGTCTGCCGACAGCATCGGGTGTCGGCGTTGTATTGCACGCCTACCATCCAGAATCCTACGGCGGCGGTGATGTCGGTGCCACGGCGCGAAGCCATTGCCGAAATCTGCCGGCAACACAATCTGCTGATTTTCGAGGACGAGGCGCATGCGCTGCTGGATCGCCAGCGACCGTTGCCCCTGAGTGCGTTTGCCGCAGAACGCTCGGTGCTGATCGGGAGCCTGAGCAAAGTAGTTTCGGCCGGGCTGCGTGTCGGTTACCTGCACGCGCCGCACGCGTTGCTCGGGCGATTGAATTCAGCCATTCGCGGGACGTGCTGGATGGCCAATCCGTTGGCAATGGAAGTGGCCTGCCGCTGGATCGAAAGCGGCATTGCCACCCAACTGCTCAACGAACAAATCAGTGAAATCGGCCGGCGCAAGGCGTTGGTCAGCCCCGCACTGACCGACCTGGTGTACCGGACTCACGTCCACAGCCCGCATTTCTGGATCGAAGTGCCAGAGGCATGGCGCGCGTCGCAGATTGCGGCGGAACTGAAGGAAAACAGTTATTTGGTGTCCACCGCCGAGGCGTTTGCGGTCGGGCATGCCGCAGTGCCGCAGTTTATTCGGGCGAGTGTGTGCAATTCGGTGGGGGATGATCGGTTGTTGCTCGGCGGGTTCGAGGCCCTGGCCAGGGCATTGACCGAGACCGTGTAATCGTTCATCGCGGGCAAGCCCGCTGCCACAGGGTTTTGGGCGCCTGCAGGTTTTGTATTCACAACAAAGCCCTGGGGGAGCGTGGCTTGCCCGCGATGGCGTCTTGTCAGACACGACAAAACTACTTGAAGCGCCGCTCCACACCTTTCTCCACCAGAATCTTCGCCGAAATCTCTTCCACCGAAAAATGCGTGGAGTTGATGTGCGGAATGTTCTCGCGGCGGAACAGGTTTTCCACTTCGCGCACTTCGAATTCGCACTGGGCGTAGCTCGAATAGCGGCTGTTGGGCTTGCGCTCGTTGCGGATTGCGGTGAGGCGATCCGGGTCGATGGTCAGGCCGAACAGCTTGTGCTGGTGGGCGCGCAGCGCGGACGGCAGGGTCAGGCGCTCCATGTCGTCTTCGGTCAGCGGATAGTTGGCGGCGCGGATGCCGAATTGCATCGCCATGTACAGGCACGTCGGCGTCTTACCACAACGCGACACGCCCACTAGTATCAGGTCGGCCTTGTCGTAATAGTGGGTACGCGCGCCGTCGTCATTGTCGAGGGCAAAGTTCACCGCCTCGATGCGCTCCATATAATTGGAGTTGTGCCCGATCGAATGGGACTTGCCGACGGTGTAGGACGAATGCTCGGTCAGTTCCTGTTCGAGAGGGGCGAGGAAGGTCGAGAAAATGTCGATCATGAAACCATTGGAGGTCGCGAGAATCTCACGAATGTCCTGATTGACGATGGTGTCGAAGATAATCGGCCGAAAGCCGTCGGTTTCAGCGGCTTTGTTGATTTGTTGTACCATGGCCCGCGCTTTGTCCGCGTTGTCGATATACGGCCGCGTGAGCTTGGTGAAGGTAATGTTTTCGAACTGCGCCAGAAGGCTTTGACCCAGGGTTTCGGCGGTGATGCCGGTGCCATCGGAGATAAAGAAAGCAGATCGTTTCATTTGCACCTTGGGCCTTAAGCTAGTCATCAATCTTGGATATGATAGGCGCGATTTGTCGGCCGCCATTGGCCCGCATTCTCACTTATTTTCCAGGTCCAGGCCATACAACCGGCCAACGCTCCCCCGAGCTGCCGGTTTCTGAGCTTTTCCAACACAGTTAGTGGAGAGATCACCTTGGTAGAGTACGTAGTTTCCCTCGATAAGCTCGGCAAACACGATGTTGAGCATGTGGGGGGCAAGAACGCATCCCTGGGCGAGATGATCAGCAACCTGGCGGGTGCCGGTGTGTCGGTCCCCGGCGGCTTTGCCACCACCGCGCAGGCCTATCGCGACTTTCTCGAACTGAGCGGCCTCAACGATCAGATCCACAAGGCTCTCGACGCCCTGGACGTCGACGATGTCAATGCGCTGGCCAAGACCGGCGCGCAGATCCGCCAATGGATCATGGACGCCGAATTCCCTGAAAAACTGAACACCGAGATCCGCACCGCGTTCGCCGCGCTGTCGGCCGGTAACCCTGACGTGGCCGTGGCCGTGCGTTCTTCCGCCACCGCCGAAGACTTGCCGGATGCCTCGTTTGCCGGTCAGCAGGAAACCTTCCTGAACATCCGTGGCGTGGAAAACGTTATCCGCGCTGCCAAAGAGGTGTTCGCTTCGCTGTTCAACGACCGTGCGATTTCCTACCGCGTGCACCAGGGCTTCGACCACAAACTGGTCGCCCTGTCGGCTGGCGTGCAGCGCATGGTGCGTTCGGAAACCGGCACTGCCGGCGTGATGTTCACCCTCGATACCGAATCCGGTTTCCGTGATGTGGTGTTCATCACCGGCGCCTACGGCCTGGGCGAAACCGTTGTACAAGGCGCGGTGAACCCGGACGAATTCTACGTGCACAAGGGCACGCTGGAGGCCGGTCGTCCGGCGATCCTGCGGCGCAACCTGGGCAGCAAGGCGATCAAGATGATCTACGGCGACGAGGCCAAGGCCGGTCGTTCGGTCAAGACCGTCGATGTCGACAAGGCCGAGCGCGCGCGTTTCTGTCTGAGCGACGCTGAAGTCAGCGAGCTGGCCAAGCAAGCGATGATCATCGAGAAGCACTATGGCTGCCCGATGGACATCGAGTGGGCCAAGGACGGTGACGACGGCAAGCTGTACATCGTGCAGGCCCGTCCGGAAACCGTGAAGAGCCGCACCCAGGCCAACGTCATGGAACGTTACCTGTTGAAAGAAACCGGCACCGTGCTGGTCGAAGGTCGTGCGATTGGCCAGCGCATCGGCGCCGGCAAAGTGCGCATCATCAAGGACGTGTCCGAGATGGACAAAGTCCAGCCGGGCGACGTCCTCGTGTCCGATATGACCGACCCGGATTGGGAACCGGTGATGAAACGCGCCAGCGCCATCGTCACCAACCGTGGCGGTCGTACCTGCCACGCAGCGATCATCGCTCGCGAGCTGGGCATTCCGGCGGTCGTGGGTTGCGGCAACGCCACTCAGTTGCTGAAGGATGGCCAGGGCGTGACCGTGTCCTGCGCCGAAGGCGACACCGGTTACATCTTCGAAGGCGAACTGGGCTTCGACATCAAGAAGAACTCCGTCGACGCCATGCCAGAGCTGCCGTTCAAGATCATGATGAACGTCGGCAACCCGGACCGCGCCTTCGACTTCGCGCAGCTGCCGAACGCCGGTGTCGGCCTGGCCCGCCTGGAATTCATCATCAACCGCATGATCGGCGTCCACCCGAAAGCGCTGTTGAACTACGACGGTCTGCCGCAGGAAATCAAGGACAGCGTCGACAAGCGTATCGCCGGTTACGACGATCCGGTCGGCTTCTATGTCGAGAAACTGGTTGAAGGCATCAGCACCCTCGCGGCTGCGTTTGCACCGAAGAAAGTCATCGTGCGTCTGTCGGACTTCAAGTCCAACGAATACGCCAACCTGATCGGCGGCAAGCTCTACGAGCCGGAAGAAGAGAACCCGATGCTGGGCTTCCGTGGCGCTTCGCGTTATATCAGCGAATCGTTCCGTGACTGCTTCGAACTCGAATGCCGCGCGCTGAAGCGTGTACGCAACGAGATGGGCCTGACCAACGTCGAAATCATGGTGCCGTTCGTCCGTACCCTCGGCGAAGCGAGCCAGGTTGTCGATCTGCTGGCCGAAAACGGCTTGAAGCGCGGCGACAACGGTCTGCGCGTGATCATGATGTGCGAATTGCCCTCCAACGCGATCCTTGCTGAGGAATTCCTCGAATTCTTCGACGGTTTCTCGATCGGTTCCAACGACCTGACTCAGCTGACACTGGGCCTGGACCGCGACTCCGGTATCATCGCGCACCTGTTCGACGAGCGTAATCCGGCGGTCAAGAAGCTGTTGGCCAATGCGATTGCTGCGTGCAACAAGGCCGGCAAATACATCGGTATCTGCGGTCAGGGGCCGTCCGACCACCCTGATCTGGCCAAGTGGCTGATGGAGCAGGGCATCGAAAGCGTGTCGCTGAACCCGGACACCGTGCTGGAAACCTGGTTCTTCCTGGCGGAAGGTCAGGCGCAGGCCTGATCAGTATGTGAACGGCCCGCTCCCTTCGGGGGGGCGGAGCCTTGAAATTCAAGTAGGGCGGGCTCCTGTAGATGCCGCCCTTTTTTGTGCAAGAGCATTATGCAAAGCAGCAGCAACCTATTTCCCGTCGCCCTGATCAGCGCCGAACGTCGCGGTGATCTGAGCGAAGACGTGTATCGCTTGAAACCCGGTAACAGCCCGGACTGGTCCGTGGAAATCGCCGTGACCCGCTTGGGCATGGCCGATGAACCGGCGTCCCGTGGCGTGCCGGTGATCTTGCTGCACGGCAGTTTCTCCAACCGGCGTTTCTGGTTTTCCCCCAAGGGCCTGGGATTGGGCGCGTATCTCACGCGTCTGGGCTACGACGTGTGGATCCCGGAGATGCGCGGCCACGGCCTGTCGCAGCGCAATGAGGATTACCGTCGCAATCGTGTGGCTGACTACGCCCGTTACGATCTGCCGGCGATTGCCGCGTTCGTGCGCGAGCAGAGCGGGCAGGTGCCGCACTGGATCGGCCATTCGCTGGGCGGCATCACCCTGGCGGCGGCGCTCGGCGGCGAATACCTTGGCGAGCCGGCCGTGGCCTCGGCGGCGTTTTTCGGTACCCAGGTCAGCCGCACCTACTGGCCGCTGAAGATCCCGCCAGTGGAGTGGAGCGGGCGCTTCATTCTCAAGCGTTTCGCGCAATTGTCCGGCTCGCGTCTCAAGCGCGGTCCGGAAGACGAGCCGATCGGTCTGGCGCTGGAAAGCATGCGCTGGTACGGCCTGTTCGGCCGTTTTGGCGACAAGGACAAGGATTGGTGGGCCGGTCTCGCCGAGGTTCAGGTGCCGGTGCTGGCGGTGACGGCAGCGGGAGATCATCAGGACCCGGCGTGGGCCTGTCGCAAGCTGTTCGAGCAAATCGGTTCCGAGCACAAACAGTTCGTCAACCTGGGGCGTGAGCAGGGCTTTAGCGACAACTTCGGGCATGTCGAGATGCTGGTCAGCAAAGCGGCGCAGGCCGAAGTCTGGCCACTGGTTGCGCGCTGGCTGCAGGATCAGCACACGCCACTGCTGGGCGAGAAACCGGACCTGGCCGCGGCGGTTTGAGCTGCAGGCGCTGAAAAGGCCATTTCGTTCAGATCGGCTTGCGGCTAAGATATGACGCATTGTGCAATTCTGGTCATATTTAGTGGCTGTTTAGCTATTACGTTTCAGCAATTGTTCAGGTTCGTTCAGCGACCATTGCATGAACTAAGGTAAACAGCGACCGCCGGGACTCGTTTCAACAGAGTGCGACATCCTTGATCGTCTTCCTTGTTACAGGAGTTTTTCGATGAACCATTACCTCACGCCTGACCTGTGCGACGCCTATCCGGAGCTGGTGCAGGTGCTGGAACCGATGTTCAGCAATTTCGGCGGCCGTGACTCCTTCGGCGGCGAAATCGTGACCATCAAATGCTTCGAAGACAACTCGCTGGTCAAAGAACAAGCCGAACACCAGGGCAATGGCAAGGTGCTGGTGGTCGATGGCGGCGGTTCGCTGCGTTGTGCACTGCTGGGCGACATGATCGCCGAGAAAGCTGCGAAAAACGGCTGGGAAGGGCTGGTGATCTACGGCTGCATCCGTGACGTTGACGTGATCGCGCAGACCGATCTGGGCGTTCAGGCCCTGGCCAGCCATCCAAAGAAGACTGAAAAACGCGGCATCGGCGACCTCAACGTCCCGGTGACCTTCGCGGGCGTGACGTTTCACCCCGGCCAGTACATTTATGCGGACAACAACGGCGTGATCGTCTCGCCGAGTCCGCTGAAGATGCCTGAATAAACTGCGGTACGACCAAGGGATGCGGATGTTCGAGGAAGAAAACGCGCAATGGGGGCTGGTGCACGCCCTGGTGCTGGACGGTAAAGGCGGTGCGCGTTCGATAGCCCGGACCGAGCTCGACGATTTGCAGCTGCAGGCGCATGAAAGCCTGTGGCTGCACTGGGATCGCAGCCATCCGCAAACCCAGACCTGGCTGCGTCGGTCCAGTGGACTCAACGAGTTCACCTGCGACCTGCTGCTGGAAGAGAACACCCGTCCGCGCCTGTTGCCGTTGCCCGATTCCGAGCTGCTGCTGTTTCTGCGCGGGGTCAATCTCAATCCGGGGGCTGAACCTGAAGACATGGTTTCGGTGCGGATTTTTGCTAGCGCCCAACGTGTGATCTCCCTGCGTCTGCGTCCATTGCGTGCCACCGATGAGTTGCTGGCTCAACTGGCGGACGGCAAAGGCCCGAAAACTTCCTCCGAACTCATTCTTTATCTGGCGCAGTTCCTCACCAACAAGGTGCAGGATCTGGTCACTTGCCTCTCGGAAATCGCCGATGAGGAAGAAGAAAAGATGGATGCCGACGAACGGTATACTCCCGAGCATGGCGCCATTTTGCACATCCGTCGTCGGGCGGCCGGACTAAAGCGTTTTCTTGCACCGCAGCGGGATATTTTCGGACAACTCACGCGGATAAAACTGCCGTGGTTTGTCGATGACGATGCCGATTACTGGAACGAACTCAACAACAGCCTGACCCGCTATCTCGAAGAGCTCGAATTGACCCGAGAGCGCGTGGGGCTTGTGCTGGAGGCCGAAGACCGGCGTTTGAGCGAGCGCATGAATCGCACCATGTACCGCTTCGGGATCATCACCTGCATCTTTTTGCCGATGAGTTTCATCACCGGTCTGCTGGGCATAAACGTCGGCGGTATCCCGTTCTCCAGCAGCCCTTATGGTTTCCTGATTGCCTGTCTGACGGTACTCGCCCTGGCCTGCGGTCAGTGGTGGTTATTCCGTCGTTTGCGCTGGGTATGAAGATGGCGCATGTGACCCGACCAAATCTGCCCGCGTCTTTCACAGACATCACGAGAGGTGCGTATGCACGATCCGTTTGAACAGTCTTTGCGCGACATGCTCAACGCCTCGCCGTCCGGCCGCGACGACGACGCGTGCCTGGGCCGCGTACTCAAAACCGCCAACCGCCAGGTTGGCGCCGGTGATCTGTTCAGCCTGCTGGGCCGTTGGCTGCCCGCGCTGATGATCGCCCTGAATAACGGATCGGCCCACGTCTCGCCGGTTTCCCGTCTTCGTAAACCTGCTGACCGCACTGCTGATAAGGCTGATTGAATATGGAACTTGATCTCTGGACTCAGAGCCTCGTCACTGCAATGACTGCGTTGTGGACCAAAGTCGCCAACTTCATTCCGAATCTGTTCGGCGCCCTGGTGGTGCTGCTGTTGGGTTTCGTGGTGGCGAAGCTGCTCGATACCTTGCTGTCCAAATTGCTCGCCAAACTGGGCCTTGATCGCCTGATGGGCGGCACCGGACTGACCAAATTGATGTCGCGGGCGGGTTTGCAGGTACCGATTTCGACCTTGATCGGCAAAATCGTCTATTGGTTCGTTCTGCTGATTTTTCTGGTTTCTGCGGCAGAGTCTCTTGGGCTTGAGCGAGTTTCAGCTACGCTCGACATGCTGGCGTTGTATTTGCCGAAGGTTTTCGGCGCTGGCCTGGTGCTGCTGGTGGGTGTCTTGCTCGCTCAGCTGGCCAACGGGCTGGTGCGCGGGGCGGCAGAAGGCGTAGGGCTGGACTACGCTTCGGGTTTGGGTCGAATTGCCCAAGGGTTGGTGATCATCATCAGCATCTCGGTCGCAATCAGCCAGCTCGAGGTCAAGACCGACCTGCTGAACCATGTGATCGTCATCGTTTTGATTACCGTTGGTCTGGCGGTTGCGCTGGCAATGGGGCTGGGCAGCCGGGAAATTGCCGGTCAGATTCTTGCGGGAATCTATGTGCGTGAGTTGTATCAGGTTGGGCAACAAGTGCGTGTTGGTGAGGTCGAAGGCCAGATCGAGGAGATCGGCACGGTTAAAACCACATTGTTGACCGATGAGGGTGAGCTAGTCTCACTCTCCAATCGGATCCTGCTGGAACAGCATGTGAGTAGCCGCTAACCCGGCAAACCCTGCTAATGTATGCCGCCGCAAAATGCCCTGAGAGGGTAGCGGCGGACATTGACCTGACTGTCGGCACGACTTGTTTTGAATAAAGCCCAAACGCTATCCACGCGCTATGACCCCCGTGAGCTCTCTGATGAGGAGTTGGTCGCGCGCTCGCATACCGAGCTGTTTCACGTTACGCGCGCCTATGAAGAGCTGATGCGGCGTTACCAGCGAACATTATTTAACGTTTGTGCGAGATATCTTGGGAACGATCGCGACGCAGACGATGTCTGTCAGGAAGTGATGTTGAAGGTGCTGTACGGCCTGAAGAACTTCGAGGGGAAATCGAAGTTCAAAACCTGGCTTTACAGCATCACCTACAACGAATGCATCACGCAGTATCGGAAGGAACGGCGCAAGCGTCGCTTGATGGACGCTTTGAGTCTGGACCCCCTGGAAGAAGCGTCGGAAGAAAAGGCGCCGAAACCCGAGGAGAAGGGCGGACTCGATCGCTGGCTGGTGTATGTGAACCCGATTGACCGTGAAATTCTGGTGCTACGATTTGTCGCAGAACTGGAGTTTCAGGAGATCGCAGACATCATGCACATGGGTTTGAGTGCGACAAAAATGCGGTACAAACGTGCTCTAGATAAATTGCGTGAGAAATTTGCAGGCATTGCTGAAACTTAGTTCAGCGCAAATATCTCTTACGTGTAGGCAAGTTCTGATAGACTTGCCGCCGAGTTGTCCCCCGGTTTGCGGGACTGCTTCACAATCACCAGATGGGGATTTAACGGATGAAACTGAAAAACACCTTGGGCTTGGCCATTGGTTCTCTTATTGCCGCTACTTCGTTCGGCGCACTGGCACAAGGCCAAGGCGCAGTTGAAGGCGAGATCAACTACAAGAAGCAGTACAACGACAGCATTGATCATGTCGAAGACGGCTTCAACCCAGGCGCCAAAATCGGTTACTTCCTGACCGATGACGTCTCGATCAACTTCGGCTGGGATCGTAACAACCACACCCGTTCGAACGATGGCACCGGCAGCCAGAAAATCAAAGGCGACAACTTTGGTCTGACCGCTCAATACCACTTCAACAACGCTGGCGACGCTCTGCGTCCATACGTTGAAGGTGGCGTTAAGCACGGCACTCTGACCAACGTAGCAGCTGACGGCCACACCGGTCGCGACCAGTCGACTTTCCTGACTGCAGGCGCTGGCGTTAAGTACTACTTCGCCGAAAACTTCTTCGCCCGTGCTGGCGTAGAAGCTGACTACAAACTGGACAACGGCCGTTGGGACTACGCTCCATCGGTTGGTCTGGGTGTGAACTTCGGTGGCGGCGGCAAGCCAGCTGCTGCTCCAGTTCCAGCTCCGGCTGAAGTCTGCTCCGACAGCGACAACGATGGCGTTTGCGACAACGTTGACAAGTGCCCGGACACCCCAGCCAACGTAACTGTTGACGCTGATGGCTGCCCAGCAGTTGCTGAAGTTGTTCGTGTAGAGCTGGACGTGAAATTCGACTTCGACAAGTCGGTCGTCAAGCCAAACAGCTACGCTGACATCAAGAACCTGGCTGACTTCATGAAGCAGTACCCAGCCACTCACACCACTGTTGAAGGTCACACTGACTCCGTCGGTCCTGACGCTTACAACCAGAAACTGTCTGAGCGTCGTGCAAACGCCGTTAAGCAAGTTCTGACCAACCAGTACGGTGTTGAATCGTCCCGCGTTCAGTCGATCGGCTACGGCGAAACCCGCCCAGTTGCTGACAACAAAACTGAAGCTGGCCGTGCTGTAAACCGTCGCGTAGAAGCGCAGGTTGAAGCTCAAGCTAAGTAATTAGCTGCCGCTCCGAGAAAAGCCCGGCTCAGGCCGGGCTTTTCTTTGCCTGCGATTTGGGCTTACGAGACGCACGCGGTCCCTGTGCAGGTGCTGCCGCAGGCTGCGATCTTTTGATCTTCAACAACAGCCGCCACTGCGCCGATCACCAGAATGGCAGGGCTCTTGAGTTCAAACCTGCACGCATCGTCACTCATTGACGTCAGATTGCTCCGGCATTCGCGCTGCGCTGGCAACGACGCATTCTCGATCATCGCCACCGGCGTATCCGCCGCCATCCCGCCCGCCAACAGTTGATCGCGAATCTCGCCCAGCTTGGCCACGCCCATATAAATCACCAGCGTGGTGCCGCCCTGCGCCAGTGCCTGCCAGTTCAACTGGCTGTCGTCCTGCGTGTGTGCAGTCACCAGTGTCACCCCACGCGCCACGCCGCGTAACGTCAGCGGAATATCACATTGCGTCGCCCCGGCCAGCCCGGCGGTGATGCCATTGACCAATTCCACTTCAACGCCACGCTCACGCAGCCACTGTGCCTCTTCACCACCACGTCCGAAAATGCACGGATCGCCGCCCTTGAGCCGCACCACGCACTTGCCCTGGCGGGCATAGCGCAGCATCAGTCGATGGATAAAGGCCTGCGGTGTCGATCGGCATCCACCCCGTTTGCCCACCGCAATGATGCGCGCGGCAGGGCAGTGTTCCAGCACCGCGCCGTTGACCAGGTCATCGATCAGCACCACATCGGCTTCGCGCAAGGCGCGTACCGCTTTGAGGGTCAGCAGTTCCGGATCACCCGGCCCTGCACCCACCAGCCAGACTTTCGCATTCATGGTGTGTTCCTCATCAGATGACGGCTGGCTGCAGGTTGGCAGCCAGCAAGCGTTTTATTTCCGGGACACACGAGCCGCATTGCGTGCCGCAGCCCAGCTGGCTCTTCAGACCCTGCAGATCCAAGCCCCGGCGAATGCCGGCGCAGACCGCGTTGAGGCTGACGTTTTTGCAGTTGCACAGGGTTTTATCCACGGCCATTTGCGCCCCGGCACTGCCCGGCGGCGCGCTCATGGGCGCCAGCAGCCAGCGCCGCAGTTGTTCATCCGCACGGCCTTCCAGCCACAACCCTTGCAGCCAATGCTGGGCGAGGGTTTCGCCGGCGAGGCGAATCGCCGTGATCCGGCCGTTTTCAATGCGCACACGCTTGCCAATGGCACGGCGTGGATCGTCGTAGGCCAATACCGGGCCGTCGCTGAGCGAAAGGCATCGGTCGATTTCACCGAGCAATGGCGCATCCGGTGCCTCGTGGCTGGCTGCGCGTATCAGCAATGCTGATCGTTCACGTCCGACAAGGCTGAGACTCACGTAGGAAAACGCCTCGCAGAGAGGGCGTAGGGCCTCGATATGCCGTTGAACATCGCCCTCGATCAGGGCGAACAGTTGCCACGGCAAGTCCACTTTCTCCAGGCGCACGCCACTGTGTTTGAGCTCCGGTTGCTTCGACAACGGGTCGAACGCCGGTTGGGTCAGATTGTTCACACCGCCCTTGAGAAAACGATCGCCCCAATGCATGGGTAAAAACGCCTGTCCCGGACGCACGCTGTCGTCGCTTCCAACAGCAACGATCACGGCGCCCCGGCGGCTTTTCAGGTTGACCAGATCGCCTGGCTGCAAGCGATGCCGACGCAATTCATCCGGATGCAGGCTTAACTGCGCCTCGCTGACATGCCCAAACAATTGAGCAGCCGTACCGGTACGGCTCATACCGTGCCACTGATCACGCAGGCGCCCGGTGATTAATGTCAACGGGAAGCGCGCATCACGCTGCTCTTTGGCAGCTCGGTAAGGCTCGGCCATGAACTGAGCGCGCCCGTTGGCCGTAGGAAAAATGCCGTCTGCGTACAAGCGCGCCGTCCCTTTTCGGGCGCCGATGGGGAAGGGCCATTGCTGCGGCCCGATCTCATCAATCAAGGCGTGACTGATTCCGGACAAGTCCAGATCCCGACCGCACGTCAGCAGTTTGTATTCATCGAATAACTGCGCGGATTGATCGAAGGCAAACAGGCTTGGCGCCTCGGGGCGCAAGCGTTTCTCCAGCCGTTGTGCAAAGTCCACCGTGATCGACCAATCCGCTCGCGCTTCACCGGGTGGGAGAATGGCTTTGCGCACGTGGGAAATACGGCGCTCGGAATTGGTCACCGAACCTTCCTTCTCGCCCCAACTGGCAGCGGGCAAGAGCAGGTCGGCGAACGCAGCGGTTTCGGTGGTGCGGAAGGCTTCTTGCAGTACGACAAACGGGCAGGCTTGCAGCGCTGCCCGCACCGCGCTCTGATCCGGCAGCGATTGCGCCGGGTTCGTGCAGGCAATCCACAGCGCCTTGATCTTGCCATTGCGCACCTGCTCGAACAGTTCGATGGCGCTGAGCCCGGGGGTTTCCGGTAGCCGCTCTACACCCCAGTAGTGCGCCACGTCGGCGCGGTGTTGCGGGTTGGCGACCTCTCGATGGCCGGGCAACAGATTCGCCAGGCTGCCGGTTTCCCGCCCGCCCATGGCATTCGGCTGACCGGTAAGGGAGAACGGTCCTGCTCCCGGACGGCCAATCTGCCCGGTGGCCAGATGCAGATTGATCAATGCGCTGTTTTTCGCGCTGCCGGCCGTGGACTGGTTCAAGCCCATGCACCACAAGGACAGAAAACTCGCTGACGTGCCCACCCATTCAGCACATTGCTGCAATTGCTCGAGGCTGATCCCGCACAGTTGCGCAACCATTTGCGGGGTGTAATCGCGCACCAGGTTCTTCAACTCGGCAAGGCCTTCGGTGTGCGCCTTGATGAAGTCGCGATCGATCCAGTCTTCCCACAACAGCAGATGCAAAATCCCATGAAACAAAGCGACATCGGTGCCCGGCAAAATGGCCAGATGCAGATCCGCCAAGTCGCAGGTGTCGGTGCGGCGGGGATCTATGACGATGACCTTCATCTGTGGGCGGCGGGATTTTGCCTCTTCAAGCCGACGAAAAAGTACCGGATGTGCGTAGGCCATGTTACTGCCGACGATCATCACGCAATCACTGAGTTCCAGATCCTCGTAGCTGCACGGGGGCGCGTCGGCACCGAGGCTGCGCTTGTAGCCAACCACTGCCGAAGACATGCACAGCCGTGAATTGCTGTCGATGTTGTTGGTGCCGACCAGCGCCCGGGCGAGTTTGTTGAAGGCGTAGTAGTCCTCGGTCAGCAACTGACCGGAAATATAGAACGCCACGCTGTCCGGGCCGTGTTCGGCGATGGTCTCGGCGAATACGTTGGCGGCGTGTTCCAGTGCGGTGTCCCAATCGGTACGGCTGCGCGCCAGACCCTTGCCCAGGCGCAGCTCCGGGTACAGCGCGCGCGCCGCAAGGTCGCCAGTCAGGTGCAGGGTCGAGCCTTTGCTGCACAGTTTGCCGAAGTTGGCCGGATGCGCCGGATCGCCGCTGACGCCGAGGATGCGCTCGCCGTCGTGTTCGATCAGCACGCCGCAGCCGACCCCGCAATAGCAGCAGGTCGAGGCGGTCGTCTGGCGGTTCATCAGACGGCATCCCGCAGCGCCAGTTGCACCCGGCCGTTCTCGACCCGGGCCGGATGATGGTGCGCGCAGCCGATGTCCGGGGCCTGGGCTTCGCCGGTTTGCAGGTCGATCTGCCAGTTGTGCAACGGACAGGCCACGCGCTTACCGTAGATCAAACCCTGCGACAACGGGCCGCCCTTGTGTGGGCAGCGGTCATCAAGAGCGAAAACCTCATCGTCGCTTGTACGAAAAATCGCGATGTCGCCTTGGGGGCCAGCAATGATCCGCGAACCGAGCGCATTGATTTCATCCAGGGCACAGATATCGAGCCAGTTCATGCCGGTACCTCCAGGTTTTTCACGGGAATCACGTCGAATTCTTTCTTCAGTTGCGGCTGCGCCAGACGCTCTTTCCACGGGTCCTGTTCGAACGACAGGGAGAATTGCAGGCGTTCGTTGAGGGCTTTGCGGCGCTCCGGGTCTTCAAGCACGGCTTGCTTGATGTGCTCCATGCCGACCCGTTGCAGGTAGTGCACGGTGCGTTCGAGGTAAAAGGCTTCTTCGCGATAGAGCTGCAGGAAGGCGCCGTTGTATTCACGGACTTCTTCGGCGGTCTTGAGCTTGACGAAAAACTCGGCGACTTCGGTCTTGATCCCGCCGTTGCCGCCGATGTACATCTCCCAGCCGGAGTCGACGCCGATGATGCCGACGTCCTTGATCCCCGCTTCCGAGCAGTTGCGTGGGCAACCGGAGACGGCCAGCTTCACTTTGTGCGGTGACCACATGTTGAACAGGTCGTGTTCCAGTTCGATGCCCAACTGCGTCGAATTCTGCGTGCCGAAGCGGCAGAACTCGCTGCCGACGCAGGTTTTAACGGTGCGGATGGATTTGCCGTAGGCGTGGCCGGAGGGCATGTCGAGGTCCTTCCAGACGCCGGGCAAGTCCTGCTTCTTGATCCCCAGCAGGTCGATGCGCTGGCCGCCGGTGACCTTGACCATGGGCACGTTGTACTTGTCGGCCACGTCGGCGATCCGCCGCAGTTCCGAAGGGTTGGTCACGCCGCCCCACATCCGCGGAACCACCGAGTAGGTGCCGTCCTTCTGAATGTTGGCGTGAGCGCGTTCGTTGATCAGGCGCGATTGCGGATCGTCCTTGGCTTCGCCGGGCCAGGTGGAAATCAGGTAGTAGTTGAGCGCCGGCCGGCAGGTCGCACAGCCATTGGGTGTACGCCAGTTGAGGTAACTCATGACGCCCGCGATGGTCAGCAGATGCTGCTCGCGAATGGCCTGGCGAATCTGCCCGTGATTGAGGTCGCTGCAGCCGCAGATGGCTTTTTCGCTTTTTGGTTTGACGTCCGCCGCGCCGCCGACGGTGTTGATCAGGATCTGCTCGACCAGCCCGGTGCAGGAACCACAGGAACTGGCAGCTTTGGTGTGTTTTTTCACCTCGTCGACGCTGAACAGGCCGTGTTCCTGGATCGCCTTGACGATGGTGCCTTTGCACACGCCGTTGCAGCCGCAGACTTCGGCGGTGTCGGCCATGCTCATGGCTTTGTCCTGGCCTTGATGTCCTACATCGCCTAACGCATTTTCCCCAAACATCAGATGATCGCGGATCTCGCCGATGGCGTGATTCTCACGAATCTGCCGGAAATACCAACCGCCATCCGCCGTATCGCCGTACAGACAGGCGCCGACCAGTACGTCATCCTTGATCACCAGTTTTTTGTACACGCCGCCAATCGGATCGGAGAGGGTGATGGTTTCCGTGCCTTCACCGCCCATGAAGTCGCCGGCGGAGAATAGGTCGATGCCGGTGACTTTCAATTTGGTCGAGGTTACCGAGCCCTGATAACGGGCGAATCCCAATTGTGCAAGGTGGTTGGCGCAGACCTTGGCTTGTTCAAACAACGGTGCTACCAGGCCATAGGCGATGCCGCGATGGCTAGCGCACTCGCCGATGGCATAGATACGCGGGTCGTAGGTTTGCAGGGTGTCGTTGACCAGAATCCCGCGGTTGCACGGGATGCCGGCTTTTTCCGCCAGTTCGGTATTGGGGCGAATGCCGGCGGCCATCACCACCAGATCGGCCGGGATGATGTCGCCGTTCTTGAATTGCACCGAGCCGACCCGACCGTTGCCGGCGTCATGCAGTGCCTGGGTTTGCTCGCACAGGCGAAAATGCAGGCCGCGTGATTCGAGGGCGCTTTGCAGGAGTTGGCCGCTGGTCTTGTCCAGTTGCCGCTCCAGCAGCCATTCACCAAGGTGCACCACGGTGACGTGCATGCCGCGCAGCATCAGGCCGTTGGCGGCTTCGAGGCCGAGCAGGCCACCGCCGATGACCACCGCGTGCTTGTGGGTTTTCGCGGTGTCGATCATTGCCTGGGTGTCGGCGATGTCGCGGTAGCCGATCACCCCGTGCAGAGTGTTACCGGGGATCGGCAGGATGAACGGTGTCGAGCCTGTGGCGATCAACAGGCGATCGTATTCAGCTTCGGTGCCGTCCTCGGCGATTACCCGACGTTTGACCCGGTCGATCTCCACCACTTTGCGGTTGAGCAGCAGCTTGATGTTGTTTTCCAGGTACCAGTCCAGATCGTTGAGGACGATCTCTTCGAAAGTCTGCTCACCGGCCAGCACTGGCGAGAGCAGGATGCGGTTGTAGTTGGTGTGCGGTTCGGCGCCGAAGACGGTGATGTCATAGAGCTCGTCGCTCAGTTTGAGCAGTTCTTCCAGGGTGCGGACGCCGGCCATGCCATTGCCGATCATCACCAGTTTGAGTTTTTTCATCAGGGTCTCCGGGGAGCGGCGGCTGGCCTCTTGTGGGCAGTCAGGCCTTGCTCGAGAAATTTTGCGCAAACAAAAAAAAGGCGTCCCGCTAGTTGCCTAGCGAGGACGCCTTTGTCCTGGTCCCGTTCTCTCGGGAAGCCCGGCCTTCGTCGTTGAAGGTTGGGCTTTATGTGTGTGTTGAGTGGGGTAATGCAGTGGTTGTGCCAAGTGGGGACGGTGGCGGGTTTATTGGGGGTGACGGATTTTGAGGATGGTTTTTTTGCACTGATTCGAAGCGGGTTGCTCGTTCGTGGGGCATTCAGGCAGTTGAATTTGTGGTGATTGGGCGGGCGCCTTCGCGAGCAAGCTCGCTCCCACAGGGGGCTGTGGTGTTCACAAATCCCCTGTGGGAGCGAGCTTGCTCGCGAATGGCGCGATGCGGTTCAACTGTGAAACAACAAAACCAGCAGCACCAGATTCCCAAGCAAAGCCACCAATGCCATCGTCCGCCAGACCTTCAGCGGCTCCCGCTCCAATAACGGTCGAGGACGCACGCTCAAACTGCGCCGCTCGCCCTGTTCCAACACCAGCAACCACTCTTCAGCCGTTTCAAAACGCTGCTGCGGATCCGCTGCCACACCACGCTCCAGACTCTGCGCCAACCATTCCGGCAGATCCGGCCGATAACGACTGGCGCTTACCGGCACGCCAAAGCGCGGCCGCTGAAACGCCTCAATCTCGCCATAGGGAAAATGCCCGGTGAGCAGGAAATACAGGGTCACGCCGACCGCATACAAATCCTGCTGTGCACTCGGCGGATCCCCGCGAAACGCTTCCGGGGCGATGTAACTTGGGGTTCCGGGCAGCGTTGACGGCGCGTCTTCGGACAAGCCCGGGCAATACGCCAAACCAAAATCCAGCAGACGTAACTCACCGTCGTCACCCCAATGCAGGTTTTCCGGTTTGATGTCCCGGTGCACAATCTGCCGTCGATGCAAAAGCCCCACCGCTCGCAGCAGGCGCTCGGCAATATCCTGCCACTGCGCCAGCGGCAATGGGCCGTACTGCTGAAACAGCTGCGCCAGCGTCGTCCCGGAATATTCCCGCATCACGTAGTACAAATGCTGACGCTGCTGGCAGGCATGGACTTCAGGAAAGTGCCGGCCGGCCACACGTTTCAGGAACCACTCCTCGGACAGCAGCGCTTGCCCGGCGTGAGGATCATCGGCGCTGCGCGACGGCAGGGTTTTCAGCAACCACGTCTGGCCTTGTCCATCGACAACCCGATACAGCAGCGATTGCTGACTCTGAGCGACAATCCCCTGAACCTGCCAGCCTTCGAAGGATTGGCCAGGTTTCAGCGGCGGCGGCAGGGGCCATTGCTGCAGATGGATCAGCGCATCGCCGATATTCGCTTCACCCAGCGCATCGACGCGCACCAGCAATGCACTGGCATTGTCCTGACTCCCCGCCAGATGCGCCGCGTTGACCAGTGTTTGCGCGGCGCTGTGCAGATCCGGCTGATCACGCAGAATCGCTGCAATCGCGGTATCGCCCAGCGTTGACCAGATACCGTCACTGAGCAGCACAAAGCTTTCACCGTCACGCAGCTCTCCGTCGAGAAAATCCAGCACCAGATGCTGATCCAGCCCCAGCGCGCGCTTGAGCACGTGCTGCATACCCGGCTGATCCCAGACGTGATCTTCAGAGATCCGCTGCAAACTATCGCCGTGCCAGCGATACACCCGGCAATCACCGACATGGGCCAACGTAAAGCGCCGACCGCGCATGACCAGCGCACTGACAGTGGTGAGCAACGGTTGCCCGCCGCCGTTGGCCTGTAACCAGCGGTTTTGCGCGAGCAATAGACGGTCTAGTGCCTGGGCCACGCTCCAGGTTTCCGGTGTGGCGTAGTAGTCGAGCGCCAGCGCCTGCAAGGTCGAACGCGCAGCCAGTCCGCCATCGGCACACTGGCTGACGCCATCAGCGATAGCGAACAGATAACCCTTGCTCGCCGCCAGCGCCGGAGCGGGCGTGACCAGGCGCAAAGCGTCCTGATTCTCCGCACGCGGCCCGGTGGCGCTGGCTTCGGCAAAACTCAGTTGCAGGGCCATCGACGCCTCAGACCCGCGCCGCCGTCACGGCTGCCGAACCCCAGGTGGTTCTCCAGCGACGCTTGACCCCGTGCAGGCCAAACCACGCCAGTACGCCGAGGCTGGCGAATAACCACAGGGCCAGTTGATAGCTGCCGGTGCTCTGTTTGATCGCGCCCATGCCGGCGGCCAAGGCAAATCCGCCGATACCGCCGGCCATGCCGATCAACCCGGTCATCACGCCGATTTCCAGACGAAAACGCTGCGGCACCAGTTGGAACACTGCGCCGTTGCCTGCCCCTAAACCGAGCATGGTGCAGACGAAAAGTGCCAGCGCGGCGTAGGAACTTGGCAGGTTAAACCCGACGGCAGCGATGCAGACGGCAGCGACGGTGTACATCGCCAGCAAGGTGCGGATGCCGCCGAAGCGATCCGCCAGCGCGCCACCCAGCGGCCGCATCAAACTGCCACCGAATACGCAGGCCGCGGTGTAGTAACCCGCCGTGACCGGGCTCAGGCCGTATTGGTCGTTGAAGTAGCCGGGCAGGGCGCTGGCCAGGCCGATGAAACCGCCGAAGGTGACGCTGTAGAAAAACATGAACCACCAGCTATCGCGGTCGCCCAAGGCTTTGAAGTAGTCAGCCATCGCTTTGGCTTTCGGCCGCTCAGGGGCGTTTTTCGCCAGCCAGGCGAACAGCACCAGTGTCAGTATCAGCGGGATCAAGGCGAAACCGAACACATTGCTCCAGCCAAACGAAGCCGCCAGCACCGGTGCAATCAGCGCGGCGAACACGGTGCCAGAGTTGCCTGCACCGGCAATGCCCATGGCTTTGCCCTGATGCTGCGGCGGATACCATTGCGACGCCAATGGCAGGGCCACAGCGAACGACGCACCGGCCATGCCGAGGAACAGACCCAGCAGCAGGGCCTGTTCGTAACTGTGGATACCGAGTTTCCACGCACCGAACAGTGCGCAGATCACGATGACCTGGCCGATCAGACCGGCAGTTTTCGGTGACAGACGATCAGCCAGCATGCCCATCGCAAAGCGCAGCACCGCCCCGGCCAGAATCGGCGTCGCCACCACAAGACCGCGTTGTTGCGTGGTCAGGTGCAGGTCGGCGGCGATTTGCACCGCCAGCGGCCCGAGCAGGTACCAGACCATGAAACTCAGGTCGAAATACAGGAAGGCCGCGAACAGGGTCGGGGTATGGCCGGATTTCCAGAAGCTTGAATTCATCGCGCACCTCAGCTGAAAAGAGTCTCGATAGGAGTCACAGCAGGTGGGGCGCCACCACGGCCGCACCACCGGCCCCGGGCTGTGGGGCCAAAACGCAAAAAACGCCGCTACCTGTTTCGCCATGAGGGGCAAACGGGTGAGCGACGTCTTTGTCGTGGGTGGGGCAACCGCCGTTGGTTACCTGTGCGTTTTACTTAGCGAGATTTGTGCCAACAGGTGAAAGATCAAAAGCCCCTCACCCTAGCCCTCTCCCGGAGGGAGAGGGGACTGATTGTGGGATGCTCGCGAAGTACGCCGACCTGTGATTTCTGCTGTGAATCCATAATCGACCCGGTCTTTCAGGTCGATGTGTGACGCCAGACACCTCGATCAATCCCCTCTCCCTCCTCCGGAGGGAGAGGGGACTGATTAGGGGATGCTCGCGAAGTACGCCGACCTGTGATTTCTGCTGTGAATTCATAATCGACCCGGTCTTTCAGGTCGATGTGTGACGCCAGACACCTCGATCAATCCCCTCTCCCTCTTCCGGAGGGAGAGGGGACTGATTAGGGGATGCTCGCGAAGTACGCCGACCTGTGATTTCTGCTGTGAATTCATAATCGACCCGGTCTTTCAGGTCGATGTGTGACGCCAGACACCTCGATCAGTCCCCTCTCCCTCTTCCGGAGGGAGAGGGGACTGATTGGGGGATGCTCGCGAAGTGCGCCGACCTGTGATTTCTGCTGTGAATCCATAATCGACTCGGTCTTTCAGGTCGATGTGTGACGCCAGACACCTCGATCAGTCCCCTCTACCTCCTCCGGAGTGAGAGGGGACTGATTGGGGGATGCTCGCGAAGTACGCCGACCTGTGATTTCTGCTGTGAATCCATAATCGACTCGGTATTTCAGGTCGATGTTTGACGTCAGCACACCTCGATCGGTCCCCTCTCCCTCCGGGAGAGGGCTAGGGTGAGGGGCTTTTCAAGCAGCCAGAGCTTTTCAGCCAAGCAACTCACTCATGGCAATGATCTGCTCCGCCACCTGAATCAGCTTCTGCTGCCGGCTCATGGCCTGGCGGCGCATCAGGGTGTAAGCCTCTTCCTCATTGCAATCCTTCATCTTCATCAGCAACCCCTTGGCCAGCTCGATGCGCTTGCGCTCGGCCAGTTGCTGGTCGCGCGCCTGCAGTTGCGCACGCAAGGCCTGATCGCTTTCGAAGCGCGCCATGGCCACATCCAGAATCGGCTGCAAGCGTTGTGCGTGAATGCCTTCGACGATGTAGGCGCTGACCCCGGACCTGATTGCCTGACGCATCACCCCCGGATCATGTTCATCGGTAAACATCACGATCGGCCTGGGCTGGTCGCGGCTGACCAGCACCACTTGTTCCATGACATCGCGGCCGGGTGACTCGGTATCGATCAGGATTACGTCCGGGCGCACCGTTTCGACGCGGGCCGGCAGGTCGATGGTCAGACCGGATTCGTCGATCACCTCGAAACCGGCTTCAGTCAACGCGGCTTTCAGGCGACCGACTTTTTTCGCCGTGTCGTTGATCAGCAGAATGCGCAACATGTTGGCGGTCTCCTGTCAGCGGCGGGCGAGTAGGGGAGCGTCATCGCTCAGGGCGTGCAGCTTGAAGCTGCGGGCGAAACCGGCCGGATCGCTGCCGTCCCAGACCTTGCCGTCGAGCAACTGGCTGCTGCGCATGTCGGTGCCCCACGCGGCGACGCCGACAGCGGTGGCGGCGTCGCGGTAGATATCCAGTTGCTGAACCTGGCGGGCGACGGCGAGGTAATCCGGGTCTTCGCGCAGCAGGCCCCAGCGGCGGAACTGGGTCATGAACCACATACCGTCCGATAGATACGGCAGATTCACCTCGCCGTTGCCGTGAAAACGCAGCGCGTGCGGATCCTGCCAGCGATTGCCGAGGCCGTCGGCATAATCACCGAGAAAACGCGGTTCGATGCACGAAAGCGGAGCGTCCAGATATTCCGGCGCGCTGAGCAATTGTGCGGTGCTGCGGCGGTTTTCCGGACTTTCTTCGATAAAGCGGCTGGCTTCCAGGACCGCCATCACCAGCGCCCGCGCGGTATTGGGGTACTGCTCGACAAATTCACGGGTGCAGCCAAGGATTTTTTCCGGGTGATCGGGCCAGATGCTCTGGCTGGTCGCCATCGTGAAACCGAGATCCTGCTGCACCGCGCTGGCTGCCCACGGTTCGCCGACGCAAAATCCGTCGATGCGCCCGGCCTGCAAGTGCGCAACCATTTGCGGTGGCGGCACCACCACACTGTCGACGTCCTGCAACGGATGAATGCCCTGGCTCGCCAGCCAATAGTAGAGCCACATGGCATGGGTGCCGGTGGGAAACGTCTGGGCGAAGGTCAGTTTTGCGCGGCTTTGGTGCACGTGGCGATCCAGCGCTTCAGGACTGATCACGCCGAGGTTTTGCAGGCCGTGGGAGAGGTTGAGGCTCTGACCGTTCTGGTTCAGGCCCATCAACACCGCCATGTCCGTCGAAGCGACGCCGCCGATGCCCAGATGGACGGCGTAGATCAGGCCGTAAAGGCTATGGGCGGCGTCGAGTTCACCGCTGACCAGTTTGTCGCGCAGATTGGCCCACGACGTCTGGCGCTTGAGGTTGAGGGTCAGGCCATAAGGCTGAGCGAAGCCTTGAGTGGCAGCGACGACGACCGAGGCGCAATCGCTCAGGGCCATGAAACCGAGGTCGATCGCGCTTTTTTCCGGGGCATCACTGCCATTGACCCAGGCCAGCGGCCCGACGGACGAATCATTCATAAAAAGCCACCTTGAAAAAAAACGCCGTCCCGGGCTTTTGCACAGGCAAAAACCGAGGACGACGCCATTGTCCTGAGCCGCACGCCGTCGTTGGCTTGCAGGCTGATACCGGGGAAAGGTGCAAGGCATATGCCACTCGTGGCGATTTGCGCGTGCGCCTCGCGCGCCGGGGTGTTGCCCGGCTATAATCGCCGCCTCTTTTCGCCGCCCGAGTCATCGCCGCCCATGTACACCCTGGCCCGTCAGCTGTTGTTCAAACTTTCCCCGGAAACCTCTCACGATCTGTCGCTGGATCTGATCGGCGCGGGTGGGCGTCTGGGGCTCAACGGCATGCTGTGCAAGAAGCCGGCGCACGTGCCGGTGACGGTCATGGGCCTGGACTTCCCGAACCCGGTGGGTCTGGCGGCCGGTCTGGACAAGAACGGCGCGGCCATCGACGGCTTTGCGCAACTGGGCTTCGGGTTTGTCGAAATCGGCACCGTGACCCCGCGTCCGCAGCCGGGCAACCCGAAACCGCGAATCTTCCGCCTGCCGGAAGCCGAAGCGATCATCAACCGTATGGGCTTCAACAACCTCGGTGTGGATAACCTGCTGGCGCGGGTCGCTGCAGCCAAATACAAGGGCGTGCTGGGGATCAACATCGGCAAGAACTTCGACACCCCGGTCGAGCGCGCGGTGGACGATTACCTGATCTGCCTGGACAAGGTGTATGCCCATGCCAGCTATGTCACGGTCAACGTCAGCTCGCCGAACACTCCGGGCCTGCGCAGCCTGCAGTTCGGTGATTCGCTCAAGCAATTGTTGGCGGATCTGGCGGCGCGTCGCGCCGAGCTGGCCCTGCGACACGGCAAGCATGTGCCGCTGGCGATCAAGATCGCTCCGGACATGACCGATGAAGAGACCGCGCAAGTGGCTCAGGCGCTGATCGAGACCGGTATGGACGCGGTGATCGCCACCAACACCACCCTGAGCCGCGTCGGCGTCGAAGGCATGGAGCACGGTGACGAGGCGGGCGGTCTGTCTGGCGCCCCGGTGCGTGACAAGAGCACCCACACCGTGAAGGTGCTGGCGGCGGAACTGGGTGGCCGGTTGCCGATCATCGCGGCCGGCGGCATTACTGAAGGCAAGCATGCGGCCGAGAAGATTACGGCGGGTGCGAGCCTGGTGCAGATTTATTCGGGCTTCATCTATAAAGGCCCGGCGCTGATCCGCGAATCGGTCGACGCCATCGCCGCCCTGCGTTGATCCAATTGTGGGAGCGAGCTTGCTCGCGAAAGCGGTGTGTCAGTCTCTGTAGATATTGACTGAATAGACGCTTTCGCGAGCAAGCTCGCTCCCACCGGTGTGTGCAGCACAAATAATGTGACAGGCATAAAAAAGGGCTCCTCGAAGGAGCCCCTGGGCCGTAGCCCGCCGTCCGGGAAGGACGTGCATGGTAAGTCGCTAGAAATTCAGATTGTCGTGTTGCAGTCAGTGCCCTGTGTCAGCCAACGGCGTGAAGTTCGTTGAGTCTGTGGATTCCCGCAGTGCCGGTCATACCGTCCCAGTTGTCGCCGCGTCCTTCTCGCCAGCCGTTGATCCAGGCTTGGCGTACCGACGGTAGAGTAAATGGGCAAAGCTCACGGGATTTGCCACCAACGCCATATTGATATCCGCGCAAAAATGCTCTTTCCAACGGATCACGCTTAAGTCTTCTCATAGGGTGTTTCCCTCACTTGTTGACTGTTTGTGTCGCGTTGACCTCAACCGAGGTCTGGCAGAAAACTCTGCCGGGGTGCGGCTCGCTGCCGGCGTGGCGAGCCAAGGTGTTGACGCCGTTGCGACGTCAACCTGTGGTCAGTTCTAACCAATGAGTCACACCGAGGGAATGATCGTTTTGTCATAAGGACGTAACGAAAATAGTGCTACAGCCATAAGTAACGACGGGTTTCATGAACGTTTTTTCCGCAAACCCCGGTATGATCGGCTCCGCGCTGGATGGTGGGGTTAATCCTTTAGTGAGAATGACCCACGTTTGCGCTAGGTTAATAAGCGACGAAGGGTCGCTTTAAGACTTTTTGTTTCATCAACTTTTTTATCTGTCCCGGCATCTAAGCTCCTTTAACCCGAGCAGCGGGGATGGAACGGCACACCTTCGTGCCACGCGGGCGCTCTTTTAGAAAAGCGCCTGATTGAAAACCGGATCGGCAATGCGTTGCCGATTCACTAGCCAAAGGCTCTGGAAATACCATGTCCGACCGTTTCGAACTCTTCCTCACTTGCCCTAAAGGCCTTGAAGGCCTGCTCATCGAGGAAGCCGTCGGGCTTGGCCTTGAAGAAGCGCGCGAGCACACTTCCGCCGTGCGTGGCATGGCGAGCATGGAAACCGCTTATCGCCTGTGCCTTTGGTCGCGTCTGGCCAACCGCGTGTTGCTGGTGCTCAAGCGTTTCCCGATGAAGGACGCCGAAGACCTGTATCACGGCGTGCTCGACATCGACTGGCAGGATCACATGCTGGCCGACGGCACCCTGGCTGTCGAATTCAGCGGCCACGGCTCGGGTATCGACAACACCCACTTCGGTGCCCTCAAAGTCAAAGACGCCATCGTCGACAAACTGCGCACCCCGCAGGGCGATCGCCCGAGCATCGACAAGCTCAACCCGGACTTGCGCATTCACCTGCGTCTGGATCGCGGCGAAGCGATCCTCTCCCTCGACCTCTCCGGCCACAGCCTGCACCAGCGCGGCTATCGCTTGCAGCAGGGCGCGGCGCCGCTGAAGGAAAACCTCGCCGCGGCGATTCTGATCCGTTCCGGCTGGCCACGCATTGCGGCCGAAGGCGGCGCGCTGGCTGACCCGATGTGCGGTGTCGGTACGTTCCTGGTCGAGGCCGGCATGATCGCCGCCGACATGGCGCCGAACCTGCGCCGCGAGCAGTGGGGCTTCACCGCTTGGCTGGGTCACGTCCCGGCGCTGTGGAAAAAGCTCCATGAAGAAGCCGTCGAGCGTGCCGCTGCCGGTCTGGCCAAGCCACCGCTGTGGATTCGCGGCTACGAAGCCGACCCGCGTCTGATTCAGCCGGGCCGCAACAACGTCGAGCGCGCCGGTCTGAGCGAGTGGATCAAGATCTACCAGGGCGAAGTCGCGACCTTCGAGCCGCGTCCGGACCAGAACCAGAAAGGTCTGGTGATCTGCAACCCGCCGTACGGCGAGCGTCTGGGTGACGAAGCCAGTCTGTTGTACCTCTACCAGAACCTCGGCGAGCGCCTGCGTCAGGCCTGCCTGAACTGGGAAGCCGCGGTGTTCACCGGCGCGCCGGACCTGGGCAAGCGCATGGGCATCCGCAGCCACAAACAGTATTCGTTCTGGAACGGCGCGCTGCCGTGCAAGCTGCTGCTGATCAAGGTGCTGCCGGATCAGTTCGTCACTGGCGAGCGTCGTACCCCGGAGCAGCGTCAGGCCGAACGCGAACAAGCGGCATACGACCAGACCCCGGACGAGCCGCAAGAGCGCAAGTTCAACAAGAACGGCAACCCGATCAAACCGACGCCCGCTCCGGCACCGGTGATCGAGCAGCCGCGCTTGAGCGAAGGCGGGCAGATGTTTGCCAACCGCCTGCAAAAGAATCTCAAGGCGATGAGCAAGTGGGTCAAGCGCGAAGGCATCGACTGCTACCGCGTCTACGATGCCGACATGCCGGAATACGCCATGGCCATCGACCTGTACCACGACTGGGTGCACGTCCAGGAATACGCCGCGCCGAAGTCGATCGACCCGGAAAAAGCCTCGGCGCGCATGTTCGACGCCTTGGCAGCGATCCCGCAGGCACTGAATGTCGACAAGAGCCGCGTGGTGGTCAAACGCCGCGAGCGCCAGAGTGGCACCAAGCAGTACGAGCGTCAGGCGGCGCAGGGCAAGTTCAATGAGGTGAGCGAAGGCGGTGTGAAGTTGCTGGTCAACCTCACTGACTACCTCGACACCGGCCTGTTCCTCGACCACCGGCCGATGCGCATGCGCATTCAGAAAGAGGCCGCCGGCAAACGCTTCCTCAATCTGTTCTGCTACACCGCGACCGCCAGCGTGCACGCGGCCAAGGGCGGCGCACGCAGCACCACCAGCGTCGACCTGTCGAAAACCTACCTCGACTGGGCACGCCGCAACCTGTCGCTGAACGGTTTCTCTGACAAGAACCGTCTGGAGCAGGGCGATGTGATGGCGTGGCTGGAAAGCAGCCGCGACGAGTACGACCTGATCTTCATTGATCCGCCGACCTTCTCCAACTCCAAGCGCATGGAAGGCATCTTCGACGTGCAGCGTGATCAGGTGCAGTTGATCGACCTGGCGATGGCGCGTCTGGCAACCGGTGGCGTGCTGTATTTCTCCAACAACTTCCGCAAGTTCCAGTTGGAGGAAAACCTGACCGAGCGCTATGCGGTCGAGGAAATCAGCGCGCAAACCATTGATCCGGATTTCGCCCGCAACACCAAGATCCACCGCGCCTGGAAAATCACGGCTCGTTGACACTTGCCAAAGTTGGATCCACAGAGCCTTGATTTTTAAAGGCTCTTGGATCCGTTCAGTGCTAGCCAAATTAATGGCTAATAGCTATAACTCAACTCATGGCCAATGGGGTTTCCCCGGAACACTGGCGTAGTGAGTTGCCTTTATGTCGTTGCACCCCGTGCGCCCAAAGATCCTGGGTTTTATCAGCGAAGAAGTCTCGGCCTGGCTGGTCGCGCTGCTGGTATTGCTCGCCGGCGGGATTCTCACGGGGCTGCTCGCCTGGGCCACCCTCAACCAGTTCCATCAGCAATTGCGTCAGCGTTTTCAACTGCTGGCCAATGAACGTTACAGCCGCATCGAAGAGCGCTTTCAGGATCAGGAGCAACGCCTGGATGGCCTGCGCCGCTTCTTCGCCAACTCCGAGTCGGTGTCCCGCGCCGAATTCGACGGTTATACCCGCCCTCTGTTGCTGCGCACCCAGGCCTATTCGTTTGCCCTGCGGGTCAGCGGTGCCGAGCGCGCCGCGTTCGAGCAGCGCGTGCGTGACGAAGGCCTGAGCACGTTTACCATCCGCGAACTTAATGCCCAGGGCGAGTTGCAACTGGCCGCGATCCGCGACGAATACGTGCCGGTGCTGTACAGCCAGACCCAGAGCCGTCTCGGCTCGCCGTTGGGCTACGATTTGCTGGCCCAGCCGCTGCGCCGCGACACCTTGCAGCGCGCGGACAAGCTCGCCAGTCTGGCGGTGTCGCAACCGATGCATCTGGTCAGCATCGAGCCGTCTTACGCCCGCGGCGTGCTGCTGGTGGCGCCGGTGAGCCGCGAGGGCCAGCCGCGACCGTTCGGCTACGCGATGGCCGTGATCAGCATGCGCCAGTTGCTGGCCGACGGCTTGCCGGATGCGTCTCATGACTACCTGTCGGTGCGCATCCTCGATCTGTCAGTCACTGATCAGCATGAGGTGCTGTTCGAATCGACCAACGAGCCGGCGGCCAGCGATTTGTCGGCCACCCGCTTGCTGCGCATGGCCGATCACGATTACCAGGTTGACATCCTGCCGAGCGAAGCCTTTATGCAGGCCAACCATTCGTCGGTCGGCAGTGTGGTGATTCTCGGTGGTTTGCTCAGCCTGCTGCTCAGCGCCTTGCTGTATGTGCTGGTCAGCCAGCGCCAGCGTGCCTTGCGCATGGTCCAGTTGCGCACCCAGGAATTGCACGAGCGCGAACAGGAGTTGCGCGGCACCCACGGCCAGTTGCGCGGGGTGTTGAACGCCGCGACCCAGGTGGCAATTATCGCCACCGACCTGCGCGGGGTGATCAACACCTTCAATCCCGGCGCCGAGCAGATGCTCGGTTACAGCAGTGCCGATGTCGTCGGCCACATGACTCTGGAAAACCTGCACTTGCCCCGCGAGTTGAGTGCGCGGGCGGCGGAATTGAGCGCGCGTTATGGCAAAAGCATTCCTACCTGCCATGCGATGTTGGTCGAGGGCGGTGAAGTCGGTGGCCACGAAGCACGCGAATGGACGCTGGTGCGCAGCGATGGCAGTCATCTACCGGTTAACATGCTCGCCACCCCGGTACTGGATGAGCAGGGCTTGTGGGTCGGCCATCTGGCGATTTGCATCGACATCACCGAGCGCAAGCGTGTGCACGAAGTGCTGGCGGCGCGGGACGTGTTGCTGAAGAAGCTCAGCGCCCACGTGCCCGGCGGCATTTATCAATTCAAGATGGAATTCGACGGGCGTTTCAGCGTGATCTACGCCAGCGACGGCATCCGTGAGATCTACGAGCTGGAACCCGACGTGTTGCTGTTCAATGCCGAGGCAATCTTCACGCGTATTCATCCGCAGGACGTCACCCGCGTACGCACCTCGATTCGTGCCTCGGCGGACAGCCTCAGCCCGTGGCGCGAGGAGTATCGCGTGCAATTACCCGAGCGCGGCCTGCGTTGGGTGCGCGGCGAGGCGACCCCGGAGGAACTGCCGGGTGGCGGCGTGTTGTGGCACGGCTACATCTCGGATATCTCCGACCTGAAGCGAGTGGAGGAAGAATTGCGTGCGCTGTCGGTAACCGACTCGCTGACCGGGATTCACAACCGGCGCTATTTCCAGGAGCGCCTGACCACTGAAATGGCTCGCGTCGAACGGGGCGGCGGCGAGTTGTCGGTGATCATGCTCGACATCGACCATTTCAAGCGCATCAACGATCAGTATGGCCACGCCATGGGCGACCGGGTGTTACAAGCGGTGTGCGAGCGTATTGGTCATCGCCTGCGGCGTACCGATGTGTTTTGCCGCTTGGGCGGCGAAGAGTTCATGGTGCTCTGCCCGGACATCGACGGTGAGCATGCGTACATGCTGGCGGTGGAGTTGTGGCAAGGCTTGCGCAGTGCGCCGGTGGATGTGGTCGGGGTGGTGACGGCGAGTTTCGGCATCGCCAGCTGGCGGCCGGGGGAGGGCGCGGATGCGTTGCTGCTGCGGGCGGATTCGGGGGTGTATATGGCAAAGCAGCGCGGGCGCGATCGCGTCGAGCAGATGAGTTAGGCCGCGACGCGGTTCCCCTGTGGGAGCGAGCTTGCTCGCGAAGGCGGCGTGCCAGTCGCCAAAAATACTGACTGAACTGACGCCTTCGCGAGCAAGCCCGCTCCCACAAAATCTAAAGATCGCAGCCTGCTTTGGGCGGCTTAGAGCGCCGAAGCGGTCTGCGGCAGTTTCGGTTGCTTGTACAGATCCAGTAGCACCTGATCCAGCACCGACGATGCGCCAAACGGCGCCTTGTCGTTGAGGATCGCCACCACCGCCCAGGTATTGCCATTGACGTCGCGGCTGAAGCCGGCAATTGCACGCACGGTGTTCAGGGTGCCGGTCTTGACGTGGGCTTCGCCGCGCATCGCTGTGGTTTTCAGGCGTTTGCGCATGGTGCCATCGGTGCCGGCGATCGGCATCGAGCTGATGTACTCGGCGGCATACGGGCTGTGCCACGCCGCTTGCAGCATGTTCGCCATCTCGCGGGCGCTGACGCGTTCGGCACGGGACAGGCCGGAACCGTTCTCCATCACCAGATGCGGCGCGGTAATGCCTTTCTTCGCCAGCCACTGACGTACTACGCGCTGCGCGGCTTTGGCGTCATCACCGTCGGCGTCGTTGCGAAAGCGCTGACCGAGGCTCAGGAACAGTTGCTGGGCCATGGTGTTGTTACTGTACTTGTTGATGTCGCGGATGATTTCCGCCAGATCCGGCGAGTACGCACGGGCCAGCAGTTTGGCGTTGCCTGGCGTCGCGCCGAGACGATCCTTGCCTTGAATGCTGCCGCCCAGTTCTTTCCAGATCGCGCGCACGGCGCCGGCGGTGTAAGTCGCGTGGTCGAGCAGCGACAGGTAGGTCTGCGAATTGCAGCCTTCGCCCAACTGGCCGGCCACGGTCACGTTGACGCTGCCATCGGCCTGCGTCACCGGGTTGTAGCGCACGCCGCCGGTGCATTGCTTGGAGGGCAGGGCCTTGACGGTGTTTTCGATATGGATGCTGGCAATCGGCGGTTCCACCGAAATCAGTACCCGACCACCGTCATTGCGCGCGACGAAGCGCAGGGCCTTGAGGTTGACCAGCAGCGAGTCGGGCTTGACCAGAAACGGTTTGTTCTCGTCGTTGCCGTCGTCGTTGAACTCGGGCAGTTGTGGCTGGATGAAGAAGCTGCGGTCGAGGATCAGATCGCCGGTGATCTGGGTCACGCCGTTGGCGCGCAGGTCGCGCATCAGCAGCCAGAGTTTTTCCATGTTCAGTTTCGGATCGCCGCCACCCTTGAGGTAGAGGTTGCCGTTGAGGATGCCGCCACTGAGGTCGCCGTCGGTGTAGAACTCGGTTTTCCACTGATGGTTGGGGCCGAGCATTTCCAGCGCCGCGTAGGTGGTGACCAGTTTCATGGTCGAGGCCGGGTTGACCGACACGTCGGCGTTGTACACGGTCGGGTTGCCCGGGCCGTCGAGCGGGATCATCACCAGCGACAGCGCGCTTGGCTGCAATTTACTGGCCTTGAGGGCTTTTTCGACGTTGGGGGTGAGGGCGGTATTAAGGGTGGCGGAGGAAACAGGCAGGGCCAGCGGCAGAAGAAGGCCGGCGAGAAACAGTGGACGCAACGATTTGATCATATGAAATAAAACCCTGCAGAAGAGGGGAAAAATAACGAGGACATGGATAAAAAAGCCCTCAGTGGTCATGAAAGTGTCGGCATTATGCCCCAAGGTTCTACAGCTTGTGCCTTGTCCGGGCCGGCCAATAGGTTATTTTTTTACAGGCGGTCGGCTTCAGGGGCCAGAGAGTCGGGCAATCGACGCCTTAAACTGGTAAAGTGCCGGCCGTTAATACTTAAGAGGATTGTTCCAATGGCGACTAACCGTTCCCAGCGTCTGCGCAAAAAACTGTGCGTTGATGAATTTCAAGAGCTGGGTTTCGAACTGAACCTGGACTTCAAAGAAGACTTGTCCGAAGAAGCCATTGACGCTTTCCTCGAAGCCTTCATCAAAGAAGCCATGGAAGCCAATGGTCTGGGTTACGTTGGTGGCGACGACTTCGGTCTGGTATGCCTGCAGAAGCGTGGCTCGGTGAACGAAGAGCAGCGTGCTGCTGTTGAAGCCTGGTTGAAAGGCCGTAGCGAACTGACTGGTATGACTGTCAGCCCGCTGCTGGACGTCTGGTATCCGGAAAAGCCGATCAACCCGGCTAAGTGATACTGAAAAAAACGGCGACCTTCGGGTCGCCGTTTTTTTTCGTCTGGTGTTTGGGTGTTCGGTTTGGGATTTGTGGTGAGTCTGCCCCTCACCCCAGCCCTCTCCCCCTGGAGAGGGAGCCGATTTATGGGCTTGTCAAAATTTGAGTTCGACTCGGTATCTCACGTCGGCGTATGTCTTCCAAACACCTCGGTCAGTCCCCTCTCCCTCGGGGAGAGGGCTAGGCGGGCGGCGTTCCGATGAGGGGCTTTTGACCTTAAGCTTTACGCCAATTCAAAATCACCAACGTCAACACCCCCGCGACAATTCCCCAGAACGCCGAACCAATGGAAAACAGTGTCAGCCCCGACGCCGTGACCATAAAGGTAATCAACGCCGCTTCACGCTCCTTCACCTCGGTCATGGCAATGCTCAAACCGTTGATGATCGAACCGAACAGCGCCAGCGCGGCGATCGACAGCACCAGTTCTTTCGGCAGCGCGGCAAACAGCGCCGCCAATGTGGCGCCAAACACCCCGGCAATCCCGTAGAAAATCCCGCACCACACCGCCGCGGTGTAGCGCTTGTTGCGATCCTCATGGGCGTGCGGCCCGGTGCAGATCGCGGCGCTGATCGCCGCGAGGTTGATCCCGTGGGAGCCGAATGGCGCCAGCAGCAGTGAGGCGATGCCGGTGCTGGTGATCAGTGGCGAGGCCGGCACGTTGTAGCCGTCGGCGCGCAGCACGGCGATGCCGGGCATGTTCTGCGAGGTCATCGCCACCACGAACAGCGGAATGCCAATGCTGATGGTCGCCGCCAGCGAGAAGTGCGGCGTGGTCCACACCGGTGTCGCCACCTCCAGATGAAAAGCGCTGAAGTCCAGCAGCCCCATGACCCCGGACAGCGCTGTACCGATCAGCAGAGCGGCAAGCACCGCGTAACGCGGCGACAGGCGTTTGACCAGCAGGTAAGTGAAGAACATCCCCAGCACCAGAGCGGTGCGGTGTTGCGCGGCGACGAAGATTTCACTGCCGATCTTGAACAGAATCCCTGCCAGCAACGCCGCCGCCAGCGAAGCCGGAATCTTTTTCACCAGGCGTTCGAAGCTGCCGGTCAGCCCGCAAATCGTCACCAGCACCGCGCAGGTGATGTAGGCGCCGATGGCCTCGCCATACGTGACGCCGCCCAGGCTGGTGATCAGCAGGGCCGCGCCCGGGGTCGACCAGGCGATGGTGATCGGCGTGCGATAACGCAGCGACAGGCCGATGGAGCACACCGCCATGCCGATCGAGATCGCCCAGATCCACGACGAGATTTGCCCGCTGCTCAGGCCGGCCGCTTGCCCGGCCTGAAACATCAGCACCAGTGAGCTGGTGTAACCGGTCATCATCGCGATAAAACCGGCGACGATGGCCGAAGGCGAAGTGTCGGCCAGAGGGCGCAGCCGGGTGTAGGTGGCGTCGTTCATGACGGCGGTGTTCCTTATACAGATGAAGATGTCCCCTTTGACCAATCCCTACAGGGAATTGTGTGCTGAAGGCGGATTCTGCGATCAAGCCTAAACTCAATCGTAACGGATCGTTGCAATACAGCCGAGGTCACAAACGGCCATACAGTCGTGTTGCCACCATCCATTGTGTACAATCGCGCTGTTTTTTACGCGATACTTGCCAGCGACCTACTGTGCCGTATTACAGTCACGGTCTATTCGCCGCAGTTCTCCCGACTCGAGTGCCCATGAACGAACAGTTGCAACCCCTCAAGAAACAACCGCGAGCAGGCAAAGCCGGCCGCAGCGGAACCCAGGACGATATTGTCTACGCGCATATCTTCGAGGCCATCCTCGAACAGCGTCTGGCGCCCGGCACCAAGTTGAGTGAAGAAGCGCTGGGGGAAATCTTCGGGGTCAGCCGCACGATCATTCGCCGTGCGCTGTCGCGTCTGGCCCATGAAGGTGTGGTGCTGTTGCGGCCGAACCGTGGCGCTGTGGTCGCCAGCCCGAGCGTTGAAGAAGCGCGTCAGGTGTTCATGGCCCGCCGTCTGGTGGAGCGCGCGATCACTGAACTCGCCGTGCAGCACGCCACCGCCGAGCAGATCGCCGAGTTGCGGCAGATGGTCAACGACGAGCGCGACAGCTTCTCCCGTGGTGATCGCGGCGCCGGTATCCGGCTGTCGGGCGAGTTCCACCTGAAACTGGCCGAAGCGGCGAAGAACGCACCGCTGGTCAGCTTCCAGCGCAGCCTGGTGTCGCAGACCTCGCTGATCATTGCCCAGTATGAAAGCGGCAACCGTTCGCACTGCTCCTATGACGAGCACACCCAGTTGATCGACGCCATCGAGGCGCGCAACGGTGAGCTGGCGGTGGACCTGATGATGCATCACATGGATCACATCGACAGCAAGCTCAACCTCGATGAGGAAGGCGCGTCGGATGATCTGCATGCGGTGTTCTCGCATTTGTTGCAGACCAAGAAACCGGGGCGTCCGGTGGCCAAGCTCTAAACTGGACCGAGTCGCTCCCTTCGCGAGCAAGCTCGCTCCCACATTTGAAATGCATTCCTATGTGGGAGCGAGCTTGCTCGCGAAGGCGATCTGACAAGCAATAAAAATCCCCCGGGGTGAACACCTCCGGGGGATTTTTTATGCCTTGGAAAAACTCAGCGCTGATGCACCAGCGCACCCGCCGCATATGTTTGCTGCACGGTCCGGTCATCGCCCAGCGTCATCAACACAAACAACGTTTCGGCAATGTTGTTGGCCTGCTTCAAGCGGTAGCTGAGCAGCGGCGTGGCGTTGTAATCCAGCACCAGGAAGTCGGCGTCGGAACCCGGTTGCAGGTTGCCGATCTTGTCTTCCAGGCGCAGTGCCCGCGCACCGCCAAGCGTTGCGAGGTACAGCGACTTGAAAGGACTCAGGCGCGCGCCCTGCAACTGCATGACTTTGTAGGCTTCGTTCAGCGTTTGCAGCAGCGAGAAACTGGTGCCGCCGCCGACGTCGGTACCCAGGCCGACATTCAGTTTGTGTTTTTCGGCCATCGGCAAGTTGAACAGGCCGCTGCCGAGGAACAAGTTCGAAGTCGGGCAGAACGAGATTGCCGAGCCGGTTTGCGCCAAGCGTGCGCATTCGTCATCGCACAGGTGCACGCCATGGGCGAACACCGAGCGCTCGCCGAGCAACTGGTAGTGGTCGTAAACGTCGAGGTAACCCTTGCGCTCCGGGAACAGTTCCTTGACCCACTCGATTTCCTTGAGGTTCTCGCTGATGTGGGTCTGCATGTACAGATCCGGGTATTCGGTCAGCAGTTGCCCGGCGAGGGTCAGTTGTTCCGGGGTGCTGGTCGGGGCGAAGCGCGGGGTGACGGCATAGTGCAGACGGCCCTTGCCGTGCCAGCGCTCGATCAGCGCCTTGCTCTCGACGTAGCTGGATTCGGCGGTGTCGGTCAGGTAGTCCGGGGCGTTGCGGTCCATCATCACCTTGCCGGCGATCATCCGCAGGTCGAGCTTCTCGGCGGCTTCGAAGAAAGAGTTCACCGATTGCGGGTGCACGCTGCCGAATACCAATGCGGTGGTGGTGCCGTTGCGCAGCAGTTCCTTGATGAAAATGTCCGCGACTTCATCGGCGTGGTTTTTGTCACCAAACTGGCTTTCGCAGGGGAAGGTGTAGGTGTTCAGCCAGTCGAGCAGTTGCTCGCCGTAGGCGCCGACCATGCCGGTTTGCGGCAGGTGGATGTGGGTGTCGATGAAGCCTGGAGTGATCAGCGCATCCTGATAATGCGTGATCTCGATGTCCGCTGGCAGGGTCGGCAGCAGTTCGCTGGCGTGGCCGAGGGCGCTGATCTTGCCACCATCGACCACCAGCAGGCCGTCCTCGAAATATTCGTAGGAGGCTTCGATCCCGACGTCGGCAGGATCGGCGATGCTGTGCAGGATGGCGGCGCGGTAGGCTTTGCGAGTCAGAGGCATGAGGGTTCTCTAATCAGTTTGAGGCTTTGAGTGTGGCGGCCTGACTGCGGCGCGAAACCGGTAGCAGTCTGGCAATCGGTTCGGCGCTGGCGGTGTGCTGGCCGAAACTGGCGTTATAGGTGGCGATGATTTCGCCGGCGATGGAGATGGCGATTTCCACAGGCAGTTTGCCTTTGACTTCGCCGATGCCCATCGGGCAGCGCATGCGTTGCACGACGCCGGGGTCGAAACCGCGATCACGCAAGCGATGTTCGAACTTGGCCCGTTTGGTCTTCGAGCCGATCAGGCCGAACCAGGTGAAGTCATTGCGCTTGAGGATCGCGGCGGTGAGTTCCAGATCCAGTTGATGGTTGTGGGTCATGACGATGCAATAGCTGCCGGCGGGCAGGTCGTCGATTTCATCCACAGGCTCTTCGGCGACGATTTTACGGACGCCGTGGGGAATCTGTTGGGGAAATTCCTCTTCCCGCGAATCGATCCAGCGTACCCGGCAGGGCAGGCTCGCAAGCAAAGGCACGAGGGCGCGACCGACGTGGCCGGCGCCGAACACCGCGATCTGCGCCTGCACCTGGCCCATCGGTTCGAACAGCAGCACCGTGGCGCCGCCGCAGCACTGGCCGAGGCTGGCACCGAGGCTGAAGCGCTCCAGATGGGTGTCCTGCTTGCCGCTGGCGAGCATCTCGCGGGCGATCTGCATGGCTTTGTATTCCAGATGCCCGCCACCGATGGTGTCGAAGGTCTGTTTCGCGCTGACGACCATTTTCGAGCCGGCGTTGCGCGGGGTCGAGCCGAGTTCTTCGATGATCGTCACCAGAACGCAGGGTTCGCCCTGATTCTGCAGGTCGGCGAGGGCGTCGATCCAGTTGTACATGTTCACCTCGACATCGTTGTTGTCTGTTCGGGCCTCTTCGCGAGCAAGCTCGCTCCCACAGGAGAATGCATTCCAAATGTGGGAGCGAGCTTGCTCGCGAAGACCGCACCTCGGTTTAGAGGGGAGCCAACTCGGTTTCAGCTTCGACCGCTTTCACGGCCTTCAACTGGCGCATCTGCTCACACCCCCACAACACCCGCTCCGGAGTCGCCGGCGCATCAATCTTCGGCTGATGCTGGTAATCACCCAGGCTCGCCACCGCATCCTTGATCGCACACCATGCGGCGATCCCGAGCATAAATGGCGGCTCGCCGACAGCCTTGGAATGGAACACCGTGTCTTCCGGGTTCTTGCGGTTTTCCACCAGCTTCACCCGCAGGTCGAGCGGCATGTCCGCCACGGCCGGGATCTTGTAGCTGGCCGGGCCGTTGGTCATCAGCTTGCCCTTGTTGTTCCAGACCAGCTCTTCCATGGTCAGCCAGCCCATGCCCTGCACGAAGCCACCTTCGACCTGGCCGATGTCGATGGACGGGTTCAGCGAGGCGCCGACGTCGTGAAGGATGTCGGTGCGCAGCATCTTGTACTCGCCGGTCAGGGTGTCGACGATCACCTCGCAACATGCGGCGCCAAAGGCGAAGTAGTAGAACGGCCGGCCACGGGCCTGGCTGCGGTCGTAATAGATTTTCGGGGTCTTGTAGAAGCCGGTGCTCGACAGCGACACCTGATTGAAATACGCCTGCTGGATCAGCGTTTCGAAGGTCAGGATGTGATCACGCACGCGCACATGGCCGTTATGGAATTCCACATCTTCTTCGCTGACCTTGTAGTGCCGCGCAGCGAATTCGATCAGACGTTTCTTGATGGTCTCGGCGGCGTTCTGCGCGGCCTTGCCGTTGAGGTCAGCACCGCTGGAGGCGGCCGTCGGCGAGGTGTTTGGCACTTTGTCGGTGTTGGTCGCGGTGATCTGTACACGGTCGATTTCGACCTGGAACACTTCGGCCACCACCTGTGCGACTTTGGTGTTCAGGCCCTGGCCCATTTCCGTGCCGCCGTGGTTCAGGTGGATGCTGCCGTCGGTGTAGATGTGGATCAGTGCGCCGGCCTGGTTCAAGAAGCTGGCGGTGAAGGAAATACCGAATTTCACCGGGGTCAGCGCCAGGCCTTTTTTCAGGATCGGGCTGTTGGCGTTGTAGCGCCGGATCGCTTCGCGACGCTCGTGGTACTGGCTGCTTTCTTCCAGTTCGGCGGTCATTTCCTCGAGCATGTTGTGCTCGACGGTCTGGTAGTAGTGGGTGACGTTGCGCTCGGTCTTGCCGTAGTAGTTGGCCTTGCGCACCGCCAGCGGATCGAGGTGGAGGTGACGGGCAATCGCGTCCATCACTTCCTCGATGGCGACCATGCCTTGCGGGCCACCGAAACCACGGTAAGCGGTGTTCGACGCGGTGTTGGTCTTGCAGCGGTGACCATTGATCGTCGCGTCACCGAGGTAGTACGAGTTGTCCGAGTGGAACATCGCCCGGTCGACGATCGACGCGGACAAGTCCGGCGAGCAACCGCAGTTGCCGGCCAGGTCCATGTTGATCCCGTGCAGGCGCCCGGTGCTGTCGAAGCCGACGTCGTATTCGACGTAGAACGGGTGACGCTTGCCCGTCATCAGCATGTCTTCGACCCGCGGCAGGCGCATCTTCGTTGGCTGGCCGGTGAGGTGTGCAACCACGGCGCACAGGCACGCCGGGCTGGCAGCCTGGGTTTCCTTGCCACCGAAACCACCGCCCATGCGGCGCATGTCGACGACGATTTTGTTCATCGACACGTCGAGCACTTCGGCGACCAGTTTTTGCACTTCGGTCGGGTTCTGTGTCGAGCAGTAGACGATCATGCCGCCGTCTTCGGTCGGCATCACCGAGGAGATCTGCGTCTCCAGGTAGAAGTGTTCCTGACCGCCAATGTGCAGCGTGCCCTGGATGCGGTGTTCAGCGGTCGCCAGCGCAGAGACCGAATCGCCGCGCTGATGGGTGTGGCTGTCGAGCACGAAGTGGCGTTTGCGCAAGGCTTCGACCACGTCGAGCACCGGTTCCAGATCTTCGTATTCGATGATCGCCGCCATCGCGGCCTTGCGGGCGGTTTCCAGATCCTTGGCGGCGACGGCGAGCACCGGTTGGCCAACGAACTGCACGTCGTCGATGGCCAGCAACGGATCGCCCGGCAGCAGCGGGCCGATGTCTTTCAGGCCTGGCACGTCTTCATGGGTGATCGCAATGCGCACGCCTTCGAAGGCGTAGCACGGCTTGGTGTCGATGCTGATGATTTTCGCGTGGGCGCGGTCCGACAGGCGTGCGTACAGGTGCAGCTGGTTGGGGAATTCCAGACGATCATCAATGTACTGCGCTTCACCGGACACGTGCTTGGCGGCGCTGTCGTGCTTGACGCTGCGGCCGACGCCGGTAGTCAGGTCCTTGGCGAACAGTTCAGCCAATTCAGCTTGAGTCTTCTCTACGGCGTGATGGTTAGACATAAGCGGTCACCCGAGTCTCGATGTGCGGTGTTTGCAGTTCGATGAAGTATTTGCGCAGCAGGTTCTGCGCGCTGAGCAGGCGATATTCCTTGCTGGCGCGGAAGTCCGAGAGCGGTGTGAAGTCGTCGGCCAGTGCGGCGCAGGCGCGTTCGATCACGGTGTTGTTGAACGGCTGGCCGAGCAACACGGCTTCGCAGTGGGCGGCGCGTTTCGGGATCGCGGCCATGCCGCCGAAGGCCATGCGGGCGTCGCTGATCACGCCGTTTTCCACGCGCAGGTTGAAGGCGGCGCAGACGGCAGAAATGTCGTCGTCCAGACGTTTGGAGACCTTGTACGCGCGGAAACGCTGCTCGGCCGTGGCACGCGGGACGATGATTTTCTCGATGAACTCGCTTTCCTGACGCGCGGTGACTTTGTAGTCGATGAAGTAATCTTCCAGGTTCAAGGTGCGGCGGGTTTCGCCTTTACACAGCACGACCTGCGCGCCGAGGGCGATCAGCAGCGGTGGCGAGTCACCGATCGGCGAGGCGTTGCCGATGTTGCCGCCGAGGGTGCCCTGGTTGCGGATCTGCAGGGAGGCGAAGCGGTGCAGCAGTTCACCGAAGTCCGGGTATTCGGCGTTCAGCGCTTCGTAGCAGTCGGAGAGGGCGGTGGCGGCGCCGATTTCGATACGGTCAGCGAAGGTTTCGATGCGCTTCATTTGCGCGACGTTGCCAACGTAGATCATCACTGGAAGGGTGCGGTGGAACTGGGTGACTTCCAGCGCCAGGTCGGTGCCACCGGCCAGCAGTCGCGCTTGTGGATAAGCGTCGTAAAGGTCGGCCAGATCAGCGACGGTCAGCGGCACCAGGCAGCGCTTGTCGCCGCTGTTGAGTTCGCCGATATCGGTCGGGGCGATGGCTTTGAGGCGGGCGATGGTCTCGGCTTCACGGGCGTCGAACTGGTCCGGTTGCTTGCCGCAGCACGACTGCTCGGCGGCGGCCAGAATCGGCCGGTAGCCGGTGCACCGGCAGAGGTTGCCGGCCAGCGCTTCGTGGGCCTTGGCCTGATCCGGTGCATCGCTGTTCTTTTGCAGGGCAAACAGCGACATGACGAAACCGGGGGTGCAAAAACCGCACTGCGAGCCGTGGCACTCGACCATGGCTTTCTGCACGCTGTGCAGTTCGCCTTTGTGCTTGAGGTCTTCGACGCTGATCAGTTGTTTGCCGTGCAGCGACGAAACGAACGTCAGGCACGAGTTGAGGCTGCGATAGCGAATGTGTTCGCGGCCGTCGTCATCCGTTTGCAACTCGCCGACCACCACGGTGCAGGCGCCGCAGTCACCGCTGGCACAACCTTCTTTGGTGCCGGATTTGCCCACATGTTCGCGCAGGTAATTGAGCACGGTCAGATTCGGGTCCAGGGCGTGCTCGCTACGGAGTTCCTGGTTAAGTAAAAACTGGATCACGGAAGGCCTCGCAGACTCATTATTGTTGTTAACCGACGTGAACCGAATTTAGCAGGTCTGACTTTTCGGTCAATGATTTTCTGACTTAAAGGTCAGGAAAATGCATTTCGTCGATCGACAACGTGTCTATTCAGTATTGACCCTCATTGGATCCCCTGCTTTTTTGCGGGATTCGTGCCAAAAACCGCTGAGTGGGCACTCCGCCATGAGCCTGCATTTGCGCTACACTGCGCCGCTTGTGCAGATCGAAAGAGTTTGAAGGACAACCATGACGTTCAAGGCGCCGGACAGCCTCGCCGAGCAAATCGCTCACCACCTCGCCGAACGCATCATTCGTGGCGAAATGAAGCCGGGAGAGCGCATCCAGGAACAGAAGGTCACGCTGGCCCTCAATGTCAGCCGCGGCTCGGTCCGCGAAGCCTTGCTGATCCTCGAGCGTCGCCACCTGATCGCGATCCTGCCGCGACGTGGCGCCCATGTAACCGAACTCACGCCGCACAAGGTGCAGAGCCTTTGCACACTGATGAGCGAGCTGTACATCCTGCTCGGCAACTCGGTTGCCAATGGCTGGCAAGTCCAGTCGGACATGGCGCCGTTCGTGCAGATCCAGCAGCGCCTGACCGCCAGCTACGAGCGTCAGGACATCCGCACGTTTGTCGACGACAGCTTCGCGGTGATGCGCGCCGCTTATCCGTTCGCCAACAACCCGTACCTGCAAGAGACGGTCGAGAACCTGCAGCCGGCCATGAGCCGTGCCTATTTCCTCGCCCTCGAACAACGCAAGGCGGAAATGAGCGAGTTCCTCGAACTGTTCGAACGCCTGCTGGCCGCCGTGCTTGCCCGTGATTTGCCGCAGATCCGCATCGTGCTGACGGCTTACGCCCGGCGCAGCTGCGATCTGGTGGTGTCTGCCCTGACGGTCGCCTAAGCGTGCGGCTCAAGTGCATCAAACTGGCGGGATTCAAATCCTTCGTCGACCCGACCACGGTGAACTTCCCCAGTAACATGGCGGCGGTCGTCGGGCCGAACGGTTGCGGCAAGTCGAACATCATTGACGCCGTGCGTTGGGTGATGGGCGAAAGTTCGGCGAAGAACCTCCGTGGCGAGTCGATGACCGACGTCATCTTCAACGGCTCAACCAGCCGCAAACCAGTGAGCCAGGCGAGCATCGAACTGGTGTTCGACAACTCCGACGGCACACTGCTGGGCGAGTACGCGGCCTACGCGGAGATTTCCATCCGCCGTAAAGTCACCCGCGACAGCCAGACTACTTATTACCTCAACGGCACCAAATGCCGTCGTCGCGACATCACCGATATCTTCCTCGGCACCGGCCTCGGCCCGCGCAGCTATTCGATCATCGAACAAGGCATGATCTCCAAGCTGATCGAATCCAAGCCCGAAGACCTGCGCAACTTTATCGAAGAAGCGGCGGGCATCTCCAAGTACAAGGAGCGCCGCCGCGAGACCGAAAACCGTATCCGCCGCACCCACGAAAACCTCGCCCGCCTGACTGACCTGCGCGAAGAACTCGAGCGTCAGCTCGAACGCTTGCACCGTCAGGCCGAAGCGGCGAAGAAGTATCAGGAATTCAAGGCCGAGGAGCGTCAGCTCAAGGCGCAACTGTCGGCCCTGCGCTGGCAGGATCTGAACGATCAGGTCGGCCAGCGCGAGTCGATCATCGGCACCCAGGAAATCAGTTTCGAGGCGCTGGTCGCCGAGCAGCGCAATGCCGATGCCGCCATTGAACGCCTGCGCGACGGTCACCACGACCTGTCCGAGCGCTTCAATCTGGTGCAGGGACGCTTTTATTCGGTCGGCGGCGACATTGCCCGGGTCGAGCAGAGTATCCAGCACGGTCAGCAACGCCTGCGCCAGTTGCAGGACGATCTGAAAGAAGCCGAGCGGGCGCGGCTGGAAACCGAATCGCACCTGGGGCACGACCGCACGTTGCTGCTGACTCTCGGCGAAGAGCTGGACATGCTCACCCCGGAACAGGAAGTCACCAGCGCTGCCGCCGAAGAAGCCGCTGCTGCGTTGGAAGATTCCGAAAGCGTCATGCATGGCTGGCAGGAGCAGTGGGACGCTTTCAACCTGACCGCCGCTGAACCGCGACGTCAGGCCGAAGTCCAGCAGTCGCGCATCCAGCAGCTGGAAACCAGCATGGAGCGCCTGGCCGATCGGCAGAAGCGTCTCGGTGAAGAGCGCGCGTTGCTCTCGGCCGATCCCGAAGACGCGGCGATCATGGCGCTCAACGAGCAACTCGCCGAGTCCGAAGCGACGCTTGAAGATTTGCAGACCAGCGAAGAAGCGCAGGTCGAAAAGCTTGAGCAACTGCGTCAGGAGTTGCAGCAGGCACTGACCGCGCAACAACAGGCGCAGGGCGATCTGCAACGCCTCAACGGCCGGCTGGCTTCGTTGGAAGCCTTGCAGCAAGCTGCGCTCGATCCGGGCACCGGCACCGCCGAATGGTTGAAGGAACATAATCTCGCTGAGCGCCCACGTCTGGCCGAAGGCCTGAAGGTCGAGGCGGGTTGGGAGCTGGCGGTGGAAACCGTGCTCGGCGCCGATCTGCAAGCGGTGCTGGTCGACGATTTCAGCGGTTTCGATCTGTCCGGGTTCAGCCAGGGCGATCTGCGCCTGCTCAGTCCGGGCAACGATGGCGTGCGCGTGGCGGGCAGCCTGCTGGACAAAGTCGAAGCGCAGATTGATCTGTCGCCGTGGCTGGGCCAGGTCAAACCGGTCGACAGCCTGGAGCAGGCATTGGCACTGCGCGGACAATTGAGCGCCGGCCAGAGCCTGATCAGTCGCGATGGCTATTGGGTCGGTCGGCATTTTCTGCGCGTGCGCCGGGCCAGCGAAGCGGAAAGCGGCATGCTCGCCCGTGGCCAGGAAATCGAGGCTTTGCATCTCGAACGCGAAGAGCGCGAAGCCACGGTCGAAGCCATGGAAACCCGTTTGCAAACTTTGCGCGCGCAACAGCGTCAGCAGGAAAACGGCCGCGAACATTTGCGTCGCTTGCTGCAAGACGAAGCACGCCAGCAAGGCGAATTGAAAGCGCAGTTGTCCGCTGGTAAAGCCAAGGCCGAACAACTGACCTTGCGCCGCACCCGTCTCGATGAAGAACTGATCGAGCTCGGCGAACAACGCGAACTCGAGCACGAGCAGATCGGCGAAGCGCGCATGCAATTGCAGGAAGCGCTGGACGCCATGGCGCTGGACACTGAACAGCGCGAATTGCTGCTGGCCCAGCGCGACAGTCTGCGCGAACGCCTCGACCGCGTGCGTCAGGAAGCGCGGCAGCACAAGGATCATGCCCATCAGTTGGCCGTGCGTCTCGGCTCGTTGCGTGCGCAGCATGACTCCACGCGTCAGGCGTTGGAGCGTCTGGAAATGCAGGCCGAGCGCCTGACGGAAAAGCGCGAACAGTTGAGTCTGAACCTGGAGGAGGGCGAGGCACCGCTGGAAGAGCTGCGCCTGAAACTTGAAGAGTTGCTCGACAAGCGCATGACCGTCGACGAAGAACTCAAGACCGCGCAAATCGCCCTCGAAGACGCCGACCGCGAACTGCGCGATGCGGAAAAACGCCGGACCCAGGCCGAGCAGCAATCGCAACTGATCCGCGGCCAGCTCGAACAGCAGCGCATGGAATGGCAAGCCCTGACCGTGCGCCGCAAGGCCTTGCAAGATCAACTGCTCGAAGACGGCTACGATCTCAACGGCGTACTCGCGACATTGACGGCACAAGCCAGTGAACGTGAAGCCGAAGAAGAACTCGAACGGATCAACGCGCGGATTCAACGCCTGGGCGCGATCAACCTCGCGGCCATTGACGAATACACGCAACAATCCGAGCGTAAACGTTATCTGGATGCTCAGGACGCCGATCTGGTCGAGGCCCTGGAGACCCTGGAGAACGTGATTCGCAAGATCGACAAGGAAACCCGTAACCGTTTCAAAGATACCTTTGATCAGATCAATGGCGGTTTACAGGCGCTTTTCCCAAAAGTTTTCGGTGGCGGGCGCGCGTATTTGGAACTGACGGGCGAAGATCTACTCGATACAGGGGTAACGATCATGGCGCAGCCGCCAGGGAAGAAGAACAGCACCATCCATTTGCTCTCTGGCGGGGAAAAGGCCCTGACCGCACTGGCACTGGTATTTGCCATCTTCAAATTGAATCCGGCGCCGTTCTGTATGCTCGATGAGGTTGACGCGCCACTGGATGACGCTAACGTTGGACGCTACGCACGCTTGGTCAAAGAGATGTCGCAGACCGTGCAGTTCATCTACATCACCCACAACAAGATCGCCATGGAAATGGCTGAGCAGTTGATGGGCGTGACGATGCATGAGCCGGGTTGTTCGCGACTGGTAGCCGTGGATGTCGAGGAGGCGATGGCGATGGTGGACGCCTAGCGGCGCAGCTTCGAGCGATAAGCTGCAAGAGAAGAGCTTGTGGCTTATAGCTCGCGACTTGCAGCTGAGCTGCGCAAAGAGGACAACAGGCTGACTATTTGAATGAAAGTGGCAAATCGACACAATTTGCGCAGCGATTTCGACAGACGGTGTAAAGTTGTCTTTGGTCGTGCTAGTTTAATGTCAATTTTTCGTATACGTGGGCAAAACGCCTGTCAGAACATAGAGTTGGCGCCACGTTTTAAAGCGGTTTGCACAATGTAAACCCCTTATTTTTCAGCATTTTTTATAGAGGCACGGGATTACATGGAAATCGGTCTGCGCGAGTGGCTGATCGTCATCGGCATCATTGTGATAGCCGGTATTCTTTTCGATGGCTGGCGCCGTATGCGCGGCGGCAAGGGAAAACTGAAATTCCGTCTTGACCGAAGTCTGTCCAACCTGCCGGACGAGGACACCAGCGCTGAGCTGTTGGGCCCGGCCCGCGTGCTGGACACACATAAAGAACCGCAACTGGACGAGCATGATCTGCCGTCGGTGAGCATGCCGGCCCGCGAACCTCGCGAGCCTCGCGAATCCGGCTCCAAGCGTGGCAAGCGCGGCAGCAACGGTCCGGCCCAGGGCGACCTGAACCTCGACCTCGATCTGGACGGTGGCCCGAGCTTCAGCAGCCGTGACGACGATTTCGTCGAAGACACCAAACCTGCGCCGGCCGTGGTCGACAAGGACCAGCCGCAAGCCGAAGAAGTCCTGGTGATCAGCGTGATCTGCCGCGACGCCGCCGGCTTCAAAGGCCCGGCGCTGTTGCAGAACATTCTGGAAAGCGGTCTGCGTTTTGGCGAGATGGATATTTTCCACCGTCACGAAAGCATGGCCGGCAACGGTGAAGTGCTGTTCTCCATGGCCAACGCGGTCAAACCGGGGATCTTCGATCTGGACGATATCGACCATTTCAGCACCCCGGCGGTGAGCTTCTTCCTCGGCTTGCCAGGCCCGCGTCATCCGAAGCAAGCCTTCGACGTGATGGTGGCGGCAGCCCGCAAGCTGTCCCAGGAACTGAACGGCGAGCTGAAAGATGACCAGCGCAGTGTTCTGACCGCACAAACGATTGAGCACTACCGTCAGCGCATCGTCGAATTCGAACGTCGCGCCCTGACCCAGAAGCGTTGATTGAAAAGATTGCCTCGGCACAAGAGGCAGTCGGCAATATAGATTGAGCAGCCTCGGCTGCTCTTTTGCTTTATGAGAGAACACCCATGACCGCCGCCAAAACCCGTATTCTAGAGCTGCGCGCTGAACTCGATCAGCACAACTACCGTTACCACGTCCTCGACGAGCCGAGCATTCCGGACGCCGAGTACGACCGGTTGTTCCATGAGCTCAAGGCACTGGAAGCGGCCCACCCGGAACTGATCACCAGCGACTCGCCGACCCAGCGCGTCGGCAGCGTGGCACTGACCGCGTTCACTCAGGTGCGTCACGAAGTACCGATGCTCAGCCTCGGCAACGCCTTCGAAGAAACCGACATGCGCGAATTCGATCGCCGGGTGACCGAAGGTCTGGATCTGCCAGCGGGCGATCTGTTCGGTGGTGGCGCGGCGGTGGAGTACAGCTGCGAACCGAAGCTCGATGGTCTGGCGGTCAGCCTGCTGTATCAGGACGGCGTGCTGGTGCGCGGCGCCACACGCGGCGATGGCACCACTGGCGAAGACATCAGCGTCAACGTGCGCACCGTGCGCAACATTCCGCTGAAGCTGCACGGCGCAGGCTGGCCGGCGACCTTGGAAGTGCGCGGTGAAGTGTTCATGTCCAAGGCCGGTTTCGAGCGCCTCAACGCCTCGCAACTGGAAGTCGGTGGCAAGACCTTCGCCAACCCGCGCAACGCCGCTGCCGGCAGTCTGCGTCAGCTGGATTCGAAGATTACCGCCAACCGGCCGCTGGAATTCTGCTGCTACGGCATCGGTCAGGTCTCCCACGATATTTCCGACACCCACATCGGCAACCTCAAGCAGTTGCAGCAGTGGGGTCTGCCGATCAGCCATGAGCTGAAACTGGCCAAGGGCATTGGCGAGTGTCTGGACTATTACCGCGACATCGGCGAACGACGCAATTCACTGGCCTATGAAATCGACGGCGTGGTGTTCAAGGTCAACAGCATTGCCGATCAGCGCGAACTGGGCTTCCGCGCCCGCGAACCGCGCTGGGCGATCGCGCATAAATTCCCGGCGATGGAAGAGCTCACCGAGCTGCTCGACGTGGAATTCCAGGTCGGCCGCACCGGTGCCGTTACGCCGGTCGCGCGCCTGAAGCCGGTCAAGGTCGCAGGTGTCACCGTGGCCAACGCGACGTTGCACAACATGGATGAAGTCGCGCGCCTGGGGCTGATGATCGGCGACACGGTGATCATCCGCCGCGCCGGTGACGTGATTCCGCAAGTGGTGCAGGTGGTCACCGAGCGCCGTCCGGAAAATGCGCGGCCGGTAGCGATCCCGCAGACGTGCCCGGTGTGCGGGTCGCATGTTGAGCGTACGCAACTGATCAAGCGCAGCAAGGGCAAGGAAACGGTCAGCGAAGGCGCGGTGTATCGCTGCGTCGGTCGTCTGGCCTGCGGTGCGCAATTGAAGCAGGCGATCATTCACTTCGTCTCGCGTCGAGCGATGGATATCGAAGGCCTTGGCGACAAGAGCGTCGAGCAACTGGTCGATGAAGGTCTGGTCAGTTCACCGGCGGATCTGTATGCGCTGAAGTTCGACGACATCGTCGATCTGGAAGGCTTCGCCGAAGTGTCCAGCAACAAACTGCTGGCGGCGATTGAAGACAGCAAGCAGCCGGGGCTGGCGCGGTTTATCTACGCGCTGGGCATTCCCGACGTCGGCGAAGAGACGGCCAAAGTGCTGGCGCGTTCGCTGGGTTCGCTGGAACGCGTGCAGCAGGCGTTGCCACAAGTGCTGACCTACCTGCCGGACGTGGGGCTGGAGGTGGCGCACGAGATTCACAGCTTCTTTGAAGATGCGCATAACCAGCAGGTCATCAGCGAGTTGCTCGGTCATGGTTTGCAGATTCAGGATCAGGGTGAGCTGGGCGCCGAGTTCGCGGCCAGCACCACCCTGGGTGGTTTCCTCGACAAACTGCACATCCCTTCGGTCGGCCCCGGCGGTGCGCAGAAACTGGCGGACAAGTTTGGCTCGCTGGAAGCCGTGATGAATGCGGACTGGCTGGACATGCGTCAGGCGCTGCCGGAAAAACAGGCCAACGCGGTGCGTGAGTTCTTTGCATTGGCAGAGCATCGGCAGATCGCCGAGTCCGCCGAGAAACAGCTGCGTGATTTCGGCATGCACTGGCAGAGCGAGAAGAAAGTCGTCGAAGGTCTGCCGCTGTCCGGCGAGACCTGGGTGTTGACCGGCAAGGTCGAGCTGATGAGCCGCGATGTCGCCAAGGAGCATCTGGAAAGCCTTGGCGCGAAAGTCGCCGGTTCGGTGTCGGCAAAAACTCACTGCGTGGTTGCCGGCCCGGGGGCCGGTTCCAAGCTGACCAAAGCCAATGAGCTGGGCGTGAAAGTGATGGACGAAGAAGCGTTTATCGCCTTCCTCAAAACCCACGGTATCTCCGCCTGAGTCATTGGGTGAACCTTCACCACAAGTGTGGTATCAGCCAATAGCTGTGGAGTATTCGGAACGATGTTGTCTCGGCAATGATCTAGTCTTGGCAAGCCCCAGGGAGAGATCGCCATGTACCGCTTTTTCGAGCAGCTCAGTTCGCGCATCGTCGCGCCGTTCACGGGTGAATCCTCACGCAACAGTAAAGTCTGGCCGTGCCGCTGCGGCCAGTCGCTGTTCTTTCGCAACAGCCAGTGCCTGGCCTGCAATGCGTTGCTTGGCTATCAACCCGAAGAAAGCCGCCTGACCTCGCTGCAGCCTGGGCTGCTGGCCGACACGTGGACCCTGGACGTCGCTCCTGAGGCCGGGCTTTTCCGCCGCTGCGCCAACCTCGACACGCCCGCCGCGTGTAACTGGCTGCTGCCGGCCAACGATCACGACCGCCTGTGCGTCGCCTGCAGCCTCAATCGCACCATCCCCGACCTGTCCGTCCCGGACAACCCTGAACGCTGGCGCAAGGTCGAAATCGCCAAGCGTCGTCTGGTCGCGCAACTGATTACGCTCGGTTTGCAGGTCATCTCGAAAACCGTGGACGAAGAAACCGGGCTGGCCTTCGACTTCATCGGCGTCGACCTTGAAGGCAACGCGCCGATGACCGGTCACGCCAACGGCCTGATCACCCTCGACATCAAGGAAGCTGACGACGCCCACCGCGAACAGGTGCGGGCGGCGATGCATGAACCCTATCGCACGCTGCTCGGGCATTTCCGTCATGAGGTCGGGCATTACTACTGGGATCGCCTGATCGCCAACGGCCCGTGGCTCGGATCGTTTCGTGATCTGTTCGGCGACGAACGCGCCAGTTATGCCGAGGCCCTGGATCGCCATTACCAGCAAGGCGCGCCGCTGGACTGGCCGCAGCGCTACGTCAGCGCCTACGCCACCATGCACCCGTGGGAAGACTGGGCGGAAACCTGGGCGCACTACCTGCACATGATGGACGCGGTGGACACCGCGTTGGGCTTCGGCATGAGTGCGCGGGAAATGGATTTCGACTACCAGCCGTTTCCGCCCGGCACCCTGTACGATCCGGAGCACCCCGGCGGTGCGGCATTCCTGTCGTTCGTCAATGCCTGGATCGAGCTGGCAGGGATGCTCAATGAACTGTCACGGAGCATGGGGCAGCCGGATTTCTACCCGTTCGTGCTGCCGGCGCCGGCGATTGCCAAACTGCATTTCATTCATCTGGTGATCCAGCAGGCGGGCGGTCGTGCAGACGAAGTCCTGACCCTGTAGGCGCTGGCGCCGGCTGCGGTCTTTCGCCGTCACTGCATGTCCTTGAACCCGTTCATATTTTTAATCTGCAACCAACGGTTGTAACTTCGCTTCAGATAGGTACAATGGCGCGGCTCGCCGACAGGCAAGCGTCGTTATGGTGACCCCATCGGTCCCCCCGCAACGATTACCCGTGAACCTGGTCAGATCCGGAAGGAAGCAGCCACAGCGGGAACATTGTGTGCCGGGGTGTGGCTGGTGGGGTTACCACCTTAACGAACAATCGAACGCTTCAAACAGAACTGCATGGGTTTCGCCCACTGCGGTTTTTTTATGCCTGTCGATCTTCCGCTTCATTCTTTGCTGTTGCCAGGAGGCTTTTCATGTCATTTCCAAAACTCTTCCTCTGCCTGTTGGCATCCACGTTGCTCGCAGCCTGCGCCACGCCGCTGACGCCTGAGCAACAAAAGGCTCAGGATGCGGAAACCGCAGCGGCCCGCGACTACTTTTCGCGCAAGGTCGAACTCACCGATGATGGCGGCGATTCAGCGGGTTACACCACGCTGGAATTGAAGAACTCCATTGAGGGTTACGTTCTTGCCTACTACGGCGCGGATAAGATGACCCCGCTCTACACCGAAGAAGTCACCAAGTGCGTAGGCAAGATGGGCGCATTTCCTTCGCTCGATTGCGAGCTCTACAACGGTGTTCATCGTTGGGCGGGGTTTTCCTACACCGTGGCGTCTGAAGATACGGTCGTAAAGGATCCTCGACTGATTCCGATGCAAAGCCGGATCAATGTCAAAAAAGGCGATCTGATCGTGATGACGCGCCACTCGCCACAACACTGGCGATTTGCCGGGCGCTTCTTGCAACCGTAAGGATTCAGCAAAACGTGCTGTTTGGGCCCGAAAAAACCACCTGTTCAGGTGGTTTTTTATTGTGGCTTTGTTGCACGAACTGTCGAGCAGGCCGCCAGCTATCGAACAGGCTTACGATGGCCGTGTGTGCTCAGGCCCCTGGTTCTGCACGACCGGTATACAACCGGATAATCTCATCAATCTCCCCCGACATCTTCATTCGCAGCAATGTGCGCAAGATCCGCTGCACCGGTACTTTCGGGTCATTGCGCACATAGCACCCGACCTTCTGCTCCTGTAGCACCGCCACGCCTTGCAGCTGCTGTTCAGGTATCAACCGCTGATTGAACCAGTCCAGCGTCCACTGGTTGCTCACCGCATAGCGATAACGCCCGGCCAGCAGCTTCTCCAGCACCTGTTCCTGATTGCGCGCATCTTCGCGCTGCAGTTGATCGGCATCGAACAGTGGTTGCAGCGTCGGGTAGGTGTAGCCGAGCACGGTGCCGATCGACTGGCGCGGCAGGGTGGTCGGATCGACACGGGTCAATGGTGCCTTGCGGCTGACCAGCAGATCACGCTGAAACAGCAGCGGAATGCTCCAGATGTAATCGCCGGACTGATTCGGCAGCCACGACTGCGCGGCATAGCAGCGCACGTCGATCGCGCCTTGTTCCATGGCCGTCTGCACCCGGGCGCGGGGCAGGACATGGAATTGCGCCGGCACGCCGACCTGAGTGGCGAGGCTGAGCATGAGGTCGTACAGAATGCCCTGGGTCGGGCGGCCGTGTTCCAATTGCACCATCGGCATGGCCCAGCTGTCGGGCATGGCGAAGCGCAGCGGGGGCTCCGCTGCGGACGTGCTCAGGCTGATTCCCAACAAAGCCGCCAAGGCCCAACGCATAAACGCTCCGGTAATTCCCCATCCCGAGCCGATAAAAGCCTCTGCTCATGCAGCTTAGCCATATTAGACGAGCACACCGGATGCAATTTTGCCCTTGCTCCGCTAGCATTAGCCGCTTCAGCTTCCTTCGTTGCGACGGTTTTCGATGAGTTATCAGGTTCTTGCACGTAAATGGCGTCCGCACTCGTTCCGCGAAATGGTCGGCCAGACCCATGTGCTCAAGGCTCTGATCAATGCCTTGGACAGCCAGCGGCTGCACCACGCCTACCTGTTCACCGGGACGCGGGGGGTGGGTAAAACCACAATTGCGCGGATCATTGCCAAATGCCTGAACTGTGAGACAGGTATCACTTCCAGCCCCTGCGGTGAGTGCTCGGTGTGCCGGGAAATCGACGAGGGCCGTTTCGTCGACCTGATCGAGATCGACGCCGCGAGCCGCACCAAGGTCGAAGACACCCGCGAACTGCTCGACAACGTGCAGTACGCGCCGAGCCGCGGGCGCTTCAAGGTCTACCTGATCGACGAAGTGCACATGCTCTCCAGCCATTCCTTCAATGCGCTGCTGAAAACCCTCGAAGAGCCGCCGCCGTACGTCAAGTTCATCCTGGCGACCACGGACCCGCAGAAACTTCCGGCAACGATTTTGTCGCGATGCCTGCAGTTCTCCCTGAAGAACATGACACCGGAGCGCGTGGTCGAGCATTTGACCCACGTTCTGACCGCCGAGAACGTGCCGTTCGAAGACGATGCCTTGTGGTTGCTCGGTCGCGCTGCTGACGGTTCGATGCGAGACGCCATGAGCCTGACCGATCAGGCCATCGCTTTCGGTGAGGGCAAGGTCCTGGCCACCGACGTGCGGGCGATGCTCGGCACGCTGGACCATGGTCAGGTCTACGACGTCCTGCATTCTTTGATCGAAGGCGACGCCAAGGCGCTGCTCGAGGCCGTGCGGCACCTGGCCGAGCAAGGCCCGGACTGGAACGGCGTGCTCTCGGAAATCCTCAACGTGCTGCACCGCGTCGCCATCGCCCAGGCGCTGCCGGAAGGCGTCGATAACGGTCATGGCGACCGCGATCGTGTATTGGCGCTGGCCCAGGCATTGCCTGCCGAAGACGTGCAGTTCTATTACCAGATGGGCCTGATCGGCCGCCGCGATTTGCCGCTGGCGCCGGACCCGCGTGGCGGTTTCGAGATGGTGCTGCTGCGGATGCTGGCCTTCCGGCCGGCGGACACGGCGGACGCCCCGAGGCAACCGCTAAAGCCAGTGGGGATCAGCCAGGCCACAGTTGATTCCGCAAACTCAGTGGCTGCCGCGCCCAAGCCTGCGCCGGTAGTCGCTGCGGCTGTTGCGCCGGCTCCGACACCCGTGGTGGCCCCGGCACCGGTTCCGGAAGCTGCACCAGTTGCGCCTGTCGTGGTTGCCGAGCCAGAACCTGAGCCGGTCATCGCCGCAGCGGTGGTCGACCTGCCGTGGAACGACCCGGTTGAAGCCGAGCCAGAGCCCGTGCAGCAACCCGCCGTCGAACCGGTACTGGAAACCGCTGCCGAGCAGCCCGAGTTGCCGCCGATGCCACTGCCGACTCCGGACAGCGTGGTCCCGGATGCGCCGGAATGGGCCGCTGCGCCGAT